>JBEVGQ010000109.1:0-16013 GCA_040511655.1 Aeromicrobium sp.
CTTGAGGTCACGGATCATGCCGATGGCCTTGGTCAGGCCCTCCTCGGTGCGCTCCATGCCGCAGTAGTCCCACATGATCTGGCCGAGCTCCTTGTGGTAGGAGTCGACCGTGCGGGTGCCGTTGATCGCGAGCAGCGTCGTGATGCGCTCCTCGACGGCCTGCTTGGCCTCGACCACGGCGGGGTGGTCGTGGTCGACCTTCTCGTACGGACCGTCGGCCAGGTAGTTGGCCAGCGTGTACGGCAGGACGAAGTAGCCGTCGGCCAGGCCCTGCATCAGCGCCGAGGCGCCGAGACGGTTGGCGCCGTGCTCGGAGAAGTTGGCCTCACCCGTCACGAACAGGCCGGTCAGGTTGCTCTGCAGGTCGTAGTCGACCCACAGGCCGCCCATCGTGTAGTGCACGGCCGGGTAGATGCGCATGGGCTCGGAGTACGGGTCCTCGCCGGTGATCTGCGCGTACATGTCGAACAGGTTGCCGTACTTGGCCTCGACGGCCGGGCGACCGAGGCGCTCGATGGCGTCGGCGAAGTCGAGGTAGACGCCGAGCCCGCCGGGACCGACGCCCTTGCCCGCATCGCACTGGTACTTGGCGGCACGCGAGGCGATGTCGCGCGGCACCAGGTTGCCGAAGGCCGGGTAGATGCGCTCGAGGTAGTAGTCGCGCTCGTCCTCGGGGATCTGGCTGGCGGGACGCTGGTCGTTCATCTTCGCCGGCACCCAGATGCGTCCGTCGTTGCGCAGCGACTCGCTCATCAGCGTGAGCTTGCTCTGGTAGTCGCCCGACACGGGGATGCAGGTGGGGTGGATCTGCGTGTAGCAGGGGTTGGCGAAGTAGGCGCCCTTGCGGTGCGCGCGCCACGTCGCGGTGGTGTTGCAGCCCATCGCGTTGGTCGACAGGAAGAACACGTTGCCGTAGCCGCCGGACGCCAGCACGACCGCGTCGGCCGTGTGGGTCTCGATCTCGCCGGTGACCATGTCGCGCACGACGATGCCGCGGGCGCGGTCGTCGACCATGAGCAGCTCGAGCAGCTCGTGGCGGGTGTTCATCTCGACCGTGCCGGCCGCGATCTGCCGCTCGAGCGCCTGGTAGGCGCCGATCAGCAGCTGCTGGCCGGTCTGGCCGCGGGCGTAGAACGTGCGGGAGACCTGCACGCCGCCGAACGAGCGGTTGTCGAGCAGTCCGCCGTACTCGCGGGCGAACGGGACGCCCTGCGCGACGCACTGGTCGATGATGTTCACCGACACCTGCGCGAGGCGGTAGACGTTGGACTCGCGGGCGCGGAAGTCGCCGCCCTTCACCGTGTCGTAGAACAGGCGGTAGATGCTGTCGCCGTCGTTGCGGTAGTTCTTGGCGGCGTTGATGCCACCCTGCGCGGCGATCGAGTGGGCACGACGCGGGCTGTCCTGGTAGCAGAAGCTCTTGACGTGGTAGCCGGCCTCGCCCAGCGTCGCGGCGGCCGAGGCACCCGCGAGGCCGGTGCCGACGACCAGCACGCTGAGCTTGCGGCGGTTGGCGGGGTTGACCAGCTTAGCGTTGAACTTGCGGTCGTCCCAGCGCTTCTCGATGGGTCCGCTCGGCGCCTTGGTGTCGTGGATGTCGTCGCCGACGGCGTGGAACTGCTCCGACGGGTTCTTGTAGGGCTCAGTGATGGTCATGATCCAGCTCCGAAGAAGAAGACGGCGAAGGGGACGGTCAGGAAGCCGCCGGCGATGAGGACGGCCAGGCCGATCGAGACCGCCGTGATGCGCGACGACTTGCGCGTCGAACTGTGGTTCTGGCCCAGGGTCGTCAGCGCGCTCCAGAAGCCGTGCGCGAGGTGGAAGCCCACCGCGACGAGGCCGATCGTGTAGAGCAGCACGACCCACCAGATCTCGAAGCCGTTGACGACGCGGTCGTACTTGCTGTCGGACGCTCCGCCGGGCGAGAGCCAGTTGGGCAGCATCTGCGCGAGGTGGCCGATGATGAACAGCAGCAGGATGATGCCGCCCCACCGCATCGTGAACGAGGCGTAGCTGCGCTGGACGCCCGTCTTGTTCTGCTTGGTGTGGTAGCGCGTGTTGCCGACGAATCCGGCCGCTGCCTTGTTGCGCCGCCACAGCGTGATCGCCGCGTAGACGTGGACGACCAGGGCTGCCGTGAGGACGACGCGCAGGATCCACAGCGCGCCCTCGTGCGGCAGGTACGGGTAGAGGATGTCGTCGAGACCATCGAGGTAGTGGTCGAACTTGTCACGGCCCTGGAAGAACTTCAGGTTGCCGTACATGTGGACCAGCAGGTAGCCGAGCATGATGAGCCCCGACACCGCCATCGAGTACTTCAGGACGACGGTCGAGCGCTTCGCCGACGGCCGCTTCACAGTTTGGGTAGTTGCCACGATCACACAGTAGGACGGTTCGATGATTCGCGCTAAGTCTTGCTGAGGGCATCCTTCATAGCCAACGTCTATGACACACTGGACCGGTGCAGATCCACCAGCTGACCTACTTCGTCGCCGTCGCACGCACGCGGCACTTCACGCGCGCCGCCGATCTGACCGGGGTGTCGCAGCCCACGCTGTCGAAGCAGATCCGAGTGCTGGAGAACTCGCTCGGCACTCCCCTGTTCGTCCGCCATCGCGGCGGCATCGAGCTGACCAGCGCCGGCGAGGCACTCCTTCCCCACGCCCAGCGCATCCTGATCGACGTCGAGAGCGCCGAGCGCACGGTGCACGAGGTCGCCAGCCTGAGACGCGGACGGGTACGTCTGGGGGCGACCCCGTCGTTGTGCGACGGGTTGCTGCCGCGGGCGCTGACCCGATTCCACGAGATGTATCCCGGCATCGACCTCGAGGTGCAGGAGGCCGGCTCGCGCCTGCTGACGCGCGAGCTCTCGCAGGGACGCATCGACGTCGCGCTGCTGATCATCCCGCTGCACAGCGACGAGCCCGACATCGAGACGACCCCGGTGCTGCGGGAGCGCCTGGTGCTGGCCAGCCCTCCGGCGTCCGACGTGCCCGAGCGGATGGACGTCGCAGACCTGCGCGACCTGCCGCTGGTGATGTTCCGCGAGGGCTACGACCTTCGCGACGTCACGCTGCGAGCCTGCGCCCAGGCCGGGTTCGAGCCGCGACTGGCGGTCGAGGGCGGCGAGATGTCGGCCGTGCTGCGCTTCGTCGAGGCGGGGCTCGGCCACGCCGTGGTGCCCAGCATGGTGCTGTCGGCGCGGCCGCAGCTGCGGTCGTCCCAGCTCGGCAACCCCCCGCTCGACCGCGTCATCGCCCTGGCCCACCGCAGCTCGGAGGCGCTGCCACTGGCCGCGCAGGCGTTCAAGGCCGAGCTGCTCGACCA
Source organism: Aeromicrobium sp. (assembly GCA_040511655.1). Classification (GTDB taxonomy): domain Bacteria; phylum Actinomycetota; class Actinomycetes; order Propionibacteriales; family Nocardioidaceae; genus Aeromicrobium. Next base: position 3,328 of record JBEVGQ010000109.1, read on the forward strand.
CCTGACGACGTTCACCGACGGCGACCTCGACCTCGTGTGAGGCGGGCGTCAGCGGCCCAGGGCGAAGGCCTGCTGCGGGACCCAGCCGGACTCGTCCCGGTGGTGGTAGAGGGCGAACTCGCTGACGGTGAACTCGCACTCGAAGTCGGCCAGCTCCTCGTACGCGCGGTCGAGGCTCGGGTCGTCGAGGTTGTGAGCGACCGTGACGTGCGGGTGGAACGGGAACTCGGGCTCGGGGCTGTCGAGGGCGTCGCGGACGCACTTCGCGAGCATCTCGGTGTAGGAGATGCCCTGGCTGACGGCGACGAACACGACGGGCGACACCGGCCGGAACGTGCCCGTGCCGCGCAGCCGCATCGGGAACGGAGGCAACGCCGCCGAGGCTCGCTCGAGGGAGCCTCGGACGATGTCGAGCTCGGCGTCGGCGACCTCAGTAGGCGGGATCAGCGTGACGTGGCTGGGGATCGTCTCGGCCATCGGGTCGCCGAACTCGGCTCGCTTCTCCCGCAGCAGCGATCCGTAGGGATCGGGGATGGGGATCGCGACGCCGATGATCGTCACGGACGGATGCCTCGCACGAATCCCGAACGCTCGTAGACGAGCTCGAGCGTGGTGGCGGCGACCTCGCGCGCCTGCTCAGCACCCCGGGCGAGGATGCGGTCGAGCTCGGCGCGGTCGTCGAGCAGCTCGCGCGTCCGGTCGCCGAAAGCGCCCACGAACTCGGCCAGCAGATCGCCCAGAGCGACCTTGAGGTGCCCGTACTGGCGTCCCTCGAACTCCTTCACGATCGCCTCGACCGGGTCGCCCGTCAGCGCGGAGTAGATCGACAGCAGGTTCGAGATGCCGGGCTTCTCTTCGCGGTCGAAGGAGATGACGTTGCCCGAGTCGGTGACGGCCGAACGCAGCTTCTTGGCGACCTGCTTGGGCGTGTCGTTCAGGTCGACGACACCGGCGTGCGACTGGTTGGAGCCGCTCATCTTCTTGGTCGGGTCTTGGAGGTCGTAGATCTTGGCGGTCGCCTTGACGATGTGGGGCTCGGGCACCGTGAACGTCTCGCCGAATCGGTGGTTGAACCGCTGCGCGAGATTGCGGGTCAGCTCGACGTGCTGCCGCTGGTCCTCGCCGACCGGGACCTTGTCGGCCTGGTAGAGCAGGATGTCGGCGGCCATCAGGATCGGGTAGGTGAACAGGCCGACGCTCGAGGAGTCCTGACCGCCCTTGGCGCTCTTGTCCTTGAACTGCGTCATGCGGCTGGCCTCGCCGTAGCCGGTGATGCCGCCCAGCACCCAGGCGAGCTGCGCGTGCTCGGGCACGTGGCTCTGGATGAACAGGGCGCTGCGGTCGGGATCGACGCCGGCTGCGAGGAACTGGGCCGCGGCGATGTAGGTGCGCTCGCGCAGCAGCGTCGGGTCGTACTCGACCGTGATCGCGTGGAGGTCGGGCACGAAGTAGAAGGCCTCGAACTCGTCCTGCAGGGCGACCCACTGCTTGAACGCGCCGAAGTAGTTGCCCAGGTGGTACGAGTCGGCCGTGGGCTGGGCCCCGGACAGCACGCGTGGTCGGCGTTCAGCAGGCATGCGGACGATTCTGCCAGCCGGTCCGAGCCGCACCGTGTGCGCATGCCCGATCGCATCTCGGACGACGTCGACAGTGCCGCGTGGCACGAGCCCGCCGTGCAGACGGCGTGGCGGTCGCACGTCCGCCGCGCGCGACGGCAGGTCGTCGGCGCGGTCGTGGTGCTGCTCCTGCGTCATGACGATCACGATCGTCCACGACCCCGACTCCCCCGGCGAGTTCCGCACCCGGTCGAACCCCAACCACCCCTTCTGGGTCGACTTCACCCTGTTCCTCGCGGCGGTGGGCGGGCTCGTCGCGCAGGCGCGGACGCCTCCTCGTCCTCGCCCCGGCCGCGACGAGGCCGGTCGAGGTGGCCGTGCCGCGTCGCGACACCATCGCCCGTCGGTGGATGGAGCGATTCACGCGACGCGAGCATCGGTAGTGTCACGCACGTGACTGACGTGTGCCGGTGGGACGTGCCCGGCCGGGTGAACCTGATCGGCGAGCACCTCGACTACAACGGCGGACCCGTCCTGCCGCTGGCCATCGATCGCTCCGTGACCGTCAAGGCCCGCGCCCGCGACGATGGCACGGTCAACGTCTGGAGCGACCTGCCCGACGCGAGCAAGGTGTCGTTCGCGACGACGGTCCAGACCGGCGACGTCGACGGGTGGGCCACGTACGTCGCGGGCACGATCTGGAGCCTCGCCGAGCGCGGCCTGACGATCCCCGGCGCCGACCTGGTCATCGAGTCGCGGCTGCCCTCGGGAGCAGGCCTGTCGTCGTCGGCGGCCACGACGTGCGGTGTCGCCTCGGCGCTCGACGAGCTGTTCGGCCTGGGCCTCGACACCACCGAGGTGGCGCTCGTCGCCCAGCGGGCCGAGGCCGGGTTCGTCGGCGCGCCCGTCGGGCTCATGGACCAGCTGGCCGTGCTGCACGGCACCGCCGACCACGCCGTCCTGATCGACACGGCCGTGACTCCGCACACCACGAGACCTGTCGCTCTCGGATGGGAGGCGGACGGCCTCGTGCTCGCCGTCATCGCCACGGGCGCCCACCACGCGCTCGCCGACGGCGAGTACGCCGCGCGACGCGAGGAGTGCGAGCGGGCGGCCGCCGAGCTGGGCCTGGAGTGGCTGGCCCAGGCCGGGCTCGACGCGACCGTCACGCTCGCCGACGAGACGCTCAAGGCCCGCACCCGCCATGTCCTCACCGAGACGGCCCGGGTGCGCAGCGCCGTCACGGCGCTCGGTCGCCGGGCGTGGCCACAGCTCGGCACGATCCTGACGGCGTCGCACGCATCGCTGCGGGACGACTTCGAGGTCAGCTGCCCCGAGCTCGACGTCGCGGTCGAGGCTGCGCTCGAGGCGGGCGCCCTCGGTGCCCGGATGACCGGCGGAGGATTCGGCGGCAGCGCGATCGCGCTCGTCGAGCCCGGGAAGGTGCAGGCGCTGCGCGAGCGGGTCGAGTCGCGCTACGCGCTGCACCAGTGGTCGCGCCCCGAGGTGTTCGTCGTGCACGCCGCGGACGGCGCCCACCGGGTGCCGGCGCCGGGTGCCAGACTGGACGGGTGACCTCTCGACGTATCGCCTACCAGGGCGAGCCCGGCGCCAACTCCGACATGGTGTGCAAGCAGCACTACCCCGACTGGCAGACCGTGCCGTGCGCGTCGTTCGAGGACGTCTTCGCCGCCGTGAGCGCCGGCGAGGCCGATCTCGCCATGATCCCGATCGACAACTCGATCGCCGGACGGGTCGCCGACATCCACCACTTCCTGCCCACGTCGGGCCTGCACATCGTGGCCGAGCATTTTTTGCGCATCCAGTTCAGCCTGCTGGGCGTCCACGGCGCGACCCTCGACACCATCAAGACGGTGCACAGCCACGTGCACGCGCTGGGCCAGTGCCGCAAGATCATCCGCCAGTACGGCCTCACGACCGTCATCTCGGGCGACACCGCTGGTGCGGCGCGTGAGATCTCCGAGGCCGGCGACGTCACCCAGGCCGCGATCTCACCGCCGCTGGCGGCCTCGATCTACGGGCTGGACGTGCTGGCGTCCGACATCGAGGACGAGGACCACAACACGACGCGCTTCGTCGTGCTGTCGCGCGAGCCGCAGCGCGCCCAGGCCGGCAACGGGCCGGTCGTCACGAGCTTCGTGTTCAACGTCCGCAACCTGCCCGCCGCGCTCTACAAGGCCCTGGGCGGCTTCGCCACCAACGGCGTCAACATGACCAAGCTCGAGAGCTACATGGTCGACGGGACGTTCACAGGCGCCACGCAGTTCCTCGCCGAGGTCGACGGGCATCCCGACGACGTGCCGGTCGCCCGCGCGCTCGAGGAGCTGGCGTTCTTCACGACCGACGTCACGATGCTCGGGGTGTACCCGGCAGATCCCTTCCGCGCCTCGACGCGATGAGGTGGCCGCTGGTGGTCCCCGTCCTCAGTGACGGGGAGGTGACGATCCGTGCGCACGTGCCCGGAGACGTCGACGGGCTGCTCGAGATGGCGACCGACCCCGAGATGGTCCGCTGGACCGCGATCCCGGCACCGCACACGCGGGCCATGAGCGAGCAGTTCGCGTTCACGATCATCCCGCGGGGCTGGGAGGACGGCACGCACCGAGGCTGGGCGATCGAGGCCGTGGACGACGACGGCCGCGCACGCTTCGCGGGCAACGTCGACATCCGCCAGAAGCCCATCGCCGACATCGGCTTCGCCCTGCACCCGTGGGCGCGCGGGCGCGGCATCATGGCCCGCGCGGTGCGGCTCGCGGTCGACTGGGCGCTGATCGAGGGCGGCGTCGAGATCGTGCACTGGCGCTCGCACATCGGCAACGAGCCGTCGCTGCGGGTCGCCCACGCCACGGGATTCACCCTGCACGGCACCACGCCCGGCATGCTGCTCGAGCGCGGGCAGGTGCTGGACGCGTGGACCGGCTCGATCCGCTTCGGCGACGCGCCGTACGCGCAGACACCGTGGGCGGAGTCGACCGTGCTGGAGTCCGACCGGATCCGGCTGCGTCCGTTCGGGGACCGCGACGTGCCTCGGATCGTCGAGGCGAGCGGCGACCCCCTGACCCGGCACTTCATCGGCACGTTCCTTCCCCTGCACACGGCGCCGGCGGCGCGCGCCTACGTCGACGACTGCGTGTGGAAGGCAGCGACCGGCGCCAAGGCCACCTGGGCGATCGTCGACCGTCACACCGACGAGCTGCTGGGCAGCATCTCGATCATGGACATGCTCGGCCTCACCGGCGACCACGGCGAGCTGGGCTACTGGATGCATCCGGACGCCCGCGGACGTGGCGTGGCCGCCGAGGCGGCCCGCCTCGTGGTGCAGCACGCACTCGACCCGGCAGGTCTCGATCGGCGTCGACTGGTCCTCTACGCCGCCGTCAGCAACCCCGCCAGCAACGCCGTGGCCGTCGCCGCGGGATTCAGCCTGTACGGGACCCAGCGCGTCGCCGAGCGGCTGGGCGACGGATCGTTCGACGACCTGAACGGCTACGAGCTCGTCCGCTGACGTCCCTCCGGTCCGGCCACCACCAGCGGACCGAAGAATCGGGTCTTGTCCGCACCGGTGCGGACGAAACCCGATTTTGTCGTCCCCGACCGCGATGGTTGCTGAGCAGGACGATTCGAGATATATTCCAATTGGAATAGTTCGCATGGAGCATAAGGAGCGCACATGGCACTGAAGCCTCTCGGCGTCGCCGCCCTCGCCCTCCTGGCCGAGAAGCCGATGCACCCGTACGAGATGTACCAGCTGCTGCTGGAACGCCACGAGAACCGGATCGTCAAGGTGCGTCCCGGCTCGCTCTACCACGCGGTCGAGCGGCTCCACGCCGACGAGCTCGTCGAGGTCACCGGCACCGAGCGCGAGGGCAACCGTCCCGAGCGCACCACCTACGCGCTGACGGAGCAGGGTCGGACGGCCCTCCGGCAGCGCGTCACCGACCTCATCACGACCCCCGTGCGCGAGTACCCGCTGTTCACGCACGCGCTCAGCGAGGCGCACAACATCCCCGCCGACGAGGCCGCCAACGCCCTCACCACGTACGCCGACCGCCTCGACGAGGAGATCGCCGACCTCGGCGGCCTCCTCACAGCCGCCCGCAACCGCGGCGTCGAGCAGACGTACATCCTGGCCGGCGACTACCTGCTGCACACCACCACGACCCAGCGCGACTGGATCCGCACCCTCGTCACCCGCATCGAGACCAAGGAATTCACATGGCAACCTCACCACCCATGAGCACCGACCTGCCCACGACGTACAACCCCTGGCCCGCCCTCTGGGCCATGGTCATCGGCTTCTTCATGATCCTCGTCGACAACACGATCGTGTCCGTCGCGACGCCCGCGATCCGCGACGACCTCGGCACCGACTACAACTCGGTCATCTGGGTCACGAGCGCCTACCTGCTCGCGTACGCCGTGCCGCTGCTCGTCACCGGACGACTGGGCGACCGCTTCGGCCCCAAGAACATGTACCTGCTGGGCCTCACGATCTTCACGCTCGCCTCGCTGTGGTGCGGCCTGACCGGCTCGATCGAGATGCTCATCGTCGCCCGCATCGTCCAGGGCTTCGGTGCCGCGCTCATCACGCCGCAGACCATGGCCGTCATCACCCGCACCTTCCCCGCCGCCAAGCGCGGCGGCGCGATGGCACTTTGGGGCGCGACCGCCGGCGTCGCGACGCTGGTCGGGCCGATCCTCGGCGGCGTGCTGGTCGACGGTCTGGGCTGGGAGTGGATCTTCATCGTCAACGTCCCCGTGGGCATCATCGGCTTCGTGCTGGCCGTCCGCCTCGTGCCGGTGCTCCCGACGCACTCCCACTCCTTCGACTGGCTCGGCGTCGCCCTGAGCGGCATCGGCGTGTTCCTCGTGGTGTTCGGCATCCAGGAGGGCGAGAAGTACGACTGGGGCACCATCACCGGCGTCATCAGCGTCCCGCTGCTGATCGCCGGCGGCGTGATCGTCTTCGGTCTGTTCATCTGGTGGCAGAGCCGCATCAAGGCCGAGCCGCTCGTCCCGCTCGGCCTGTTCCGCGACCGCAACTTCTCGCTCGGCAACGCCGGCATCGCGCTGGTGTCGCTCGCGATCACGTCGATGTCGCTCCCGTTCTTCTTCTACGCCCAAGGCGTGCGCGGCTGGAGCCCCACCGAGTCGGCCCTCCTGATGGCCCCCATGGCGGTCGTCCTGATGGCGCTGTCGCCGTTCGTCGGCAAGCTCGTCGACCGCACGCACCCCCGCAACATCACGCTCGTCGGGTTCGGCACGGCCGCGATCGCGATGTTCTGGCTGTCGCAGCTCATCGCGCCCGACACGAAGGTCTGGATGCTGTGCCTGCCGATGGCGCTGTTCGGCGTCTCCAACGCCTGCCTGTGGGCGCCCTTGAGCGCCACCGCCACGCGCAACCTGCCGATGGCCTCGGCCGGATCGGGCGCCGGTGTCTACAACACGACGCGCCAGATCGGTGCCGTGCTGGGCAGCGCGGCGATCGCCGCCCTCATCCAGGCACGTCTGACGGCCAACGGGCTCGCGGGTGCCACCGACGCCGGTCAGGGCGCGAGCGGTCCGATGCCCGCCCCGGTGCAGACCGCGTTCTCCGACGCGATGTCGCAGACGCTCTACCTGCCGGTCGTAGCGTTCGTCGTCGGCATCGCGCTGGTGCTGTTCCTGGCCAAGCCGACGCACGCAGGCCACGGCGGAGCCCGGCCCGCTGCCACGTCGGAGCCCGTCGCGGCGTCCTGATCGAGGGGCACCCGTCCTCTCCTAGAGTGGGCGGGTGCCCTCGACGTTCATCCTGACCCTGTCCTGCCCCGACCGCCCCGGACTGGTCTACGCCGTGACCCGGTGGATCGCCGAGTCCGGTGGCAACCTGCTCGACAGCCAGCAGTTCAGCGACACCACGGACGGCGAGTTCTTCCTGCGCGTCCACTTCGACTTCGCCACCGGCCGGACGATCGACGAGGTGCAGTCCGGCTTCGCCGCGGTGGCCGCCGAGCACGCGATGACGTACCGCCTGGTGGTGGCCGAGCAGCCCCTGCGAGCGCTCGTCATGGTGTCGAAGGAGGGGCACTGCCTCAACGACCTGCTCTACCGGCAGAGCGCGGGGGCCCTGAACATCGAGATCCCTGCGATCGTGTCGAACCACCGCGATCTCGAGCGGCTCGCCTCGTCGTACGACGTGCCCTTCTTCCACGTGCCCGCCAGCGACAAGCCCGCTGCCGAGGCTCGCCTGCTCGAGCTGGTGACCGAGCTGGACGTCGACCTCGTGGTGCTGGCCCGCTACATGCAGATCCTGTCGGACGACCTGTGCCGAAGCCTCGACGGTCGCGCCATCAACATCCACCACAGCTTCCTGCCCAGCTTCAAGGGCGCCCGGCCCTACCAGCAGGCCCACGACCGCGGCGTCAAGCTCATCGGCGCCACCGCGCACTACGTCACGGCCGACCTCGACGAGGGACCGATCATCGAGCAGGGCGTGCTGCGCGTCGACCACCGGCGCACGGCAGCCGACCTGGCCCGTGCCGGCCGCGACGTCGAGGCGCAGACCCTGTCGCGCGCCGTTCAGCTGCACGCGGAGTCACGCGTCCTGCTCAACGGCGCCCGCACCGTCGTGTTTGACTGAGCGAGACCCGAGCGCGCTCTGCGCGCGACCGGTCGAGCTGGTTGAGTGCGAGCGAGCTGTGCGAGCGAGCCTCGAAACCCGGTGAGCCATCAAGCTCGGGTGGTGTCGAGGCTCGGCCGACGCTCAGTCCGCGGCGTCCTTGAAGATCTCGGCGGCGGGGCCGACGATCAGCGGGTCGGCCTGCTTCACGATCTCGTCGTCGCGGTTGTCGTAGTCGAACTGAGTCAGCACGTGGCGCATGGCCTCGACGCGGGCCCGCTTCTTGTCGTTGCTCTTGACGACGGTCCACGGCGCCTCGGGGGTGTCGGTCAGCGTGAACATCGCCTCCTTGGCCGCGGTGTAAGCCTCCCACTTGTCGAGCGACTCCAGGTCCATCGGCGACAGCTTCCACTGCCGCACCGGGTCGACCTGACGGATCGCGAAGCGCGTGCGCTGCTCGGCCGACGAGACCGAGAACCAGAACTTGACCAGGTGGATGCCGTCGCCCACGAGCATCCGCTCGAACTGCGGCACCTGCCGCATGAACTCGCCGTACTGGTCGTCGCTGCAGAAGCCCATGACCCGCTCGACGCCGGCCCGGTTGTACCAGGAGCGGTCGAACATCACGACCTCACCGGCTGCCGGCAGGTGCTGCACGTACCGCTGGAAGTACCACTGGGTCGACTCGCGCTCGCTGGGCTTCTCGAGCGCGACGACGCGGGCGCCGCGCGGGTTGAGGTGCTCGGTGAAGCGCTTGATCGTGCCGCCCTTGCCGGCGGCGTCCCGGCCCTCGAAGACGATCACCAGTCGCTCACCGCGGGTCTTGATCCAGGTCTGCAGCTTCAGCAGCTCGATCTGCAGCAGCCTCTTCTGCAGGTCGTACTCGCGGACGTCCATGCGGGAGTCGTACGGGTAGCCCTCCCGCCAGGTGTCGACGGGACGGCCCCTCGTGTCGAGCAGGAGAGGATCGTCATCCTCCACGTCGACCACCGTGTAGCCGTGCAGCTTGGCCAGGTCGATGCCGATGGGTGCCAGGAAGTCGGTGCTCACGCTGGGAGCGTAGGCAGGCCGCGTGAACTGCCGGTGAACGAGCTCGAGCGGCGCGATCGCGCCCGCCCACCTAGGCTCGAGGTTCGTGCCGAGAGGCAGCCGCACGCGACGAGAGGGACCACGTGCTCGACGGGGTCAACGACGTCATCCTCGACCTGGCCGGATCACCGTGGGTGTACCTGGTCGTGTTCGCCTTCGTAGCCGTCGACGCCTTCGTGCCGCCGGTCCCCAGCGAGTCGGCGATCGTCGCCCTGGCCGCGGTGTCGGTGTCGTCCGGCGACCCCGACCTGGTGCTGCTGGCGCTGGTGGCGATCGCCGGCGCTCTCGTCGGCGACAACACGGCCTTCTTCCTCGGACGCCGGATGGGCACCGAGCGGTTCGCGATCCTGCGACGCCCGAAGAGCAAGGAGCTCATCGAGCGCGCCGAGACCGAGCTCGACAAGCGCGCCGCGACGCTGATCCTCACGGCGCGCTACATCCCGGTCGGACGGGTCGCCGTGAACGTGACGGCCGGCGCGACGGGCTTCCCGTACCGCCGGTTCCTGCCGTTGGCGATGCTGGCGGCCGTCTCGTGGGCGGCCTACAACATCGGTATCGGCGTCGTGGCCGGCTCCTGGGTCAGGGACAACCCGTTGCTCGGCGCCGCCGCGGCCATCGTGTTCGCGTTGATCGTGGGCGTCCTGATCGACAAGATCCTCGCTCGCCGACGCACCTCGTCTCAGGATGCGTCCAGCTGTCCCACATCCTGAGATCTGTTCGGACGTCCTCGACGCTCACCTAGTTTGAGACCCGGAGCGCGCACGGTGGCGTGCCCTGGACCCGAGGAACGAGCATGAGGATCTTCTCCCGCAAGAGCATCGCCACGGCCTTGGCCGTGTCCCTGAGCGCTGCGGTGCTGGGCGCCTGCGGGGGCGGCAGCGGATCCTCCGGCAACTCCACACAGCTCTCGCTCGTCGCGTACTCCGTGCCCAAGGCGGCTGACGGCGCCCTGGAGAAGGCGTTCGAGAAGACCGCCGACGGCAAGGGCGTGACCTTCAAGGAGTCGTACGGCGCCTCGGGCGACCAGAGCCGGGCCGTCGTCAGCGGCTTGAAGGCCGACATCACCCACTTCTCTCTGACGCCCGACACCACGCGCCTCGTCGACGAGGGCCTGGTCGCCAAGGACTGGGACCAGACCTCGACCAAGGGCATCTTGTCGACGTCCGTCGTGGCGATCATCGTGCGCAAGGGCAACCCGAAGAACATCCAGTCGTTCGCCGACCTGGCCAAGCCCGGCATCGGCATCGTGACGCCCAACCCGGGCTCGTCGGGCTCGGCGCGGTGGAACATCCTCGCGGCCTACCAGGAGCAGATCGCCGACGGCGCCAGCGAGGCCGACGCCCAGGCGTACCTGAAGAAGGTCTTCGCGAACGTCGAGGCGCTGCCGGGCAGCGGCCGCGACGCCACGACCGCCTTCCAGGGTGGCACCGGCGACGTGCTGCTCTCGTACGAGAACGAGGCGATCTTCGCGCGCCAGCAGGGCGAGGACATCGACTACGTCGTCCCGAAGAAGAACCTCCTGATCCAGAACCCGGGTGCCGTCACGACCAAGGCTCCTGAGGCTGCCAAGAAGTTCCTGGCGTTCGGCGAGAGCGCCGCCGGGCAGAAGATCTTCGCGCAGTACGGCTTCCGCCCCGTCGAGGGCGTCAGCGGTGTCGACGTCGGCGACGTCGAGGGCGCGAACGATCCGTCCGACCCGTTCCCGGCCATCGACGACCTCGCCACGATCGACGAGACCTTCGGGGGCTGGGAGGCCACCAACAAGAAGTTCTTCGACGAGAACGACGGCATCATCACCAAGATCATCGCTGCGTCCGGCAAGTCGTGACGGTCGACGCACCCCTGGCTCAGGGCACCGCGCGCACGCGCCGTGCTCGGAGCCGGACCACCCTGACGCGATCCTCGGGCCTCGGCCTGGGGGTTGCGCTGACGTGGTTCAGCATCCTCGTGCTCATCCCGCTGTGCCTGGTCGTCATCCAGTCGATGGATGGAGGGTGGGAGACGTTCCGCCAGACGATGACCAATCCTCAGACCGCCGCCGCGCTGCGCCTGACGGTCCTGCAGGCGCTGTACGTGACCGCGATCAACGTCGTGATGGGAACCCTGATCGCCTGGGTGCTCGTCCGCGACACGTTCCCGGGCAAGCGGCTGCTCGAGGTCGTCATCGACATCCCGTTCGCCCTGCCCACGATCGTCGCCGGGCTCGTGCTGCTGAGCCTCTACGGGCCCGACAGCCCGCTCGGCATCAACGTCGCCAACACGGGACGCTCGGTGTTCCTGGCCCTGCTGTTCGTCACGCTCCCCTTCGTCGTCCGCACCGTGCAGCCCGTGCTGATGGAGCTCGACCGTGACGTCGAGGAGGCGGCCGCCTCGCTCGGGGCCAGCCGCTTCACGACGCTGCGCCGCATCATCCTGCCGAGCCTCGCACCCGCCATCACCGCCGGCGCGGCCCTGTCGTTCGCCCGCGGCATCAGCGAGTACGGCTCGCTCGTGCTGCTGTCGGGCAACCTGCCGCTCAAGACCGAGGTCGCGTCCGTGCGCATCCTGACGTACATCGAGAACGGCAACGAGGCCGCCGCAGCCTCCGTCGCCACGATCCTGCTGCTCGTGGCCCTCGCGGCCATCGTGCTGCTGCAGGTGCTGTCGAGCCGGGTGGCCCGTCGTGGCTAGCCGCACCGCGGAGCCCCGCACCGCCGGCACCTACGTCCGCCGGCTGATCGTCGTGGCCTACCTGTTCCTGCTGGTCATCTGGCCCGTCGCACTGGTCGTGCAGAAGACGTTCGAGGGCGGGCTCGACAACCTGCAGACCGCCCTGACCGATCCCGTGGTCACCGACGCGCTGCAGCTGACCGTCGTCGTCGCACTGTGGGCCGTCGCGATCAACACCGTCTTCGGCGTCGGCATCTCGGTGCTGCTGGTGCGCTACGAGTTCCCCGGACGTCGCATCCTGTCGGCCCTGATCGACCTGCCCCTCTCCGTCTCCCCCGTCGTGGTCGGTCTGGCCCTGCTGCTGGCCTACGGAGGCAACAACGGCACGTTCGGGCCCGCTCTCGAGGGCGCAGGCCTGCAGATCGCCTTCGCGACACCCGGCATCGTCATGGCGACGGCGTTCGTCAGCCTGCCGCTCGTCATCCGCGAGATCGTCCCCGTGCTGCAGGAGATCGGCACCGAGCAGGAGCAGGCAGCCACGAGCCTGGGTGCCGGCCCGTGGCAGACCTTCTGGCGCATCACCCTGCCGTCGATCAAGTGGGCTCTGGTCTACGGCGTCGTGCTGAGCCTGGCCCGTGCCCTCGGCGAGTTCGGCGCGGTCAAGGTCGTGTCGGGCAACATCGCCCAGCAGACCCAGACGGCCACGCTGGTCGTCGAGGAGAAGTACCAGGACTTCGAGCAGGGCTCGGCGTACGCCACGTCGTTCCTGCTCG
>JBEVGQ010000110.1:0-12051 GCA_040511655.1 Aeromicrobium sp.
GTGCACGTCGCCCACCCGGCGTCGACGGCCGAGGTCGTGGAGGTCGTCCAGCACGCAGTGGCCGCAGGGCACTCGGTCAAGGCGATCGGCGCCAGCCACTCGTTCACCGCGATCGGCGCCACCGACGGCGTGCTGGTGCGCCTCGACCGCATGGCCTCCATCGTCGCGGTCGACGCCGAGACGGCACGGGTCCGTGTGCAGGCCGGCATCTCGCTGCACGACCTCAACCCGTTGCTGCTGGCGCGCGGGCTGGCCCTGCCCAACCTCGGAGACGTCGACCCGCAGTCGGTCGCGGGCGCGATCTCGACCGGCACCCACGGCACGGGCGGGCGCCTGTTCGGCATCTCGGCGGCGGTCGTGGGCGTCCAGCTCGTCACCGCGGCGGGCGAGGTGCTCGAGATCGACGAGCAGCACCCCTGGTTCGGCGCGAGTCGCGTCACCCTGGGGGCGCTCGGCATTGTCACCGAGGTCACGCTGCAGTGCGTCCCGGCGTTCTTGCTGCACGCCCGCGAGGAGCCCATGGCCCTGCCCGCCGTGATGGAGCAGCTCGGGGCGCTCGTCGACGACAACGACCACTTCGAGTTCTACTGGTTCCCGCACACCACCAAGACGCTCACCAAGCGCAACAACCGCGTCCCCGAGGGCACCGCCAAGAAGCCGCTGGGTCGGATGCGGCGCTGGGTCGACGACGAGCTGCTCAGCAACGTCGCCTTCGAGGGCCTCAACCGCGTCGTGTCGCGTCAGCGGTCGTGGATCCCGCGCGTCAACGCCGTCGCGGCCTCGGTGCTGTCGGCACGCGAGTACGTCGACGACTCGTTCGAGGTGTTCGTGTCGTCGCGCGACGTGCGCTTCCGCGAGTCGGAGTTCGCGATGCCCCGCGAGGCGCTGCCGCACGTGCTCGACGAGCTGGCGTCGTGGTTCGGCGCCGGACACGAGGCCATCTCGTTCCCGATCGAGGTGCGCTTCACCGCTGCCGACGACGTCTGGATGTCGACCGGCCACGAGCGCGACAACTGCTACGTCGCGGTGCACCAGTACTGGCGCAGCGACTACCGCGAGTACTTCGCCGCCGCGCAGGACATCTTCACCGCGCACGAGGGCCGCCCGCACTGGGGCAAGCTCCACTCGCTCGACGCCTCGTACTTCCGGCGGACGTACGCCCGCTTCGACGACTTCGTGGCCGTCCGGGACGAGCTCGACCCGGGCCGGACGTTCAGCAACCCCTACCTCGACCGCGTCCTCGGCTGACCCTCCGCCGCCCCACCCGCCCTTGCGTCATAACAAGCGAGGGTTCTGACCCGCAGTTCGTATGACGCTACGGCGCCGCCTCGGGGTCAGGGGTCTGGTGGGTGCCGAAGGTGCGCTGCCAGTACGTCAGGGGCCTGGACGTCGTCACGTCCGCGGCCTCGACGTCGCCCAGCACCAGCGTGTGGTCGCCGGCGACCACCAGCTGCGCGACCGTCAGCGCTACCCAGGCGTGGCGGTCGGAGAGGGCCGGAGCCCCGTTCTCCATCTGCCACGGCACGTCGATGAACTTGTCGTCGCCCTTGCCCGCGAAGCGCATCGCGACGTGCTCCTGGTGCGCCCCGAGCACGTTGACGCCGATGCGCGAGCCGACGGCCAGCTTGGCGAGCAGCTTCGAGCGGTTGTCGAGCGAGACCAGCAGCATCGGCGGGTCCATCGAGAGCGACGCGAACGCGCTGACGGTCGTGCCGTGCGGGCCACCGTCGTGGAACGTCGTGACGACCGAGACGGCAGCGGCGACGTTGCCCATCGCGGCACGGAACGACTTCTGCAGCACGGCCGGGTCGAGCCCGCCGTCGTGGGGCTCGGTCATGCGAGCACCTCCGTGCGTGCGACGGCCCGGACGCGGGAGGGCGGCGAGGTGCCGACGACGGTGATGTCCATGCCCTCCACGGTATGCCGGTCGGACACACACGGCTCACCGCCTCCAGCCGGTGGACGCGTCGCCAGCGAGTCGGAAGCGGGACGCGGCAAGAGGCCACGGCATGGCGTTGCCGGGGCTGGGGACGCCGGTTGGGTCGGGCAGGCCGATGCTGTCCTCAACGGCTGCCACGTCCGGATCACGTGCGTCATGCAGCCGTCATCGCCATTGGACGGATCGCGTTGCCCTCCCTAGCCTCGACGGCATGACCGTCCTGATCTCGGCAGACCAGCTCGCGAGCGATCTGAACAGCGACCGCCCGCCGGTCGTGCTCGACGTGCGGTGGAAGCTCGGGGGGCCTCCCGGCCACGGCGAGTACCTGACCGGTCACGTGCCGGGCGCCGTCTACGTGGCTCTCGACACCGAGCTGGCGGCGCACGGCGCACCGACCGACGGACGGCACCCGCTGCCGAGCGTCGAGGCGTTGCAGGGCGCGGCCCGCCGGTGGGGCGTCTCGCCCGGATCCGCGGTCATCGCCTACGACGGCGGCGGCAACCTCGCCGCGGCCCGCGCTTGGTGGCTGCTGCGCTGGGCCGGGGTGCCCGACGTCCGGCTGCTCGACGGCGCGCTGCCGGCCTGGGTGGCCGCGGGCGGCGAGCTCGCCACCGACGACGTCACCCCCGAGCGTGGCAGCGTCGACCTCACCGCCGGGTCGCTGCCGACGCTCGACGTCGACAGCGCCGCCTCCTTCGCCGGCACCGGCGTGCTGCTGGACGCCCGAGCACCCGAGCGCTTCCGCGGCGAGACCGAGCCGATCGACCCCAAGGCCGGTCACGTCCCCGGCGCCACGAGCGCCCCGACAGCCGCCAACCTCGCCGCCGACGGACGCTTCCTGCCCGCCGACCAGCTGCGAGCCCGCTTCGCAGCCCTCGGCATCGACGCCTCGACGCCCGTCGGCGTCTACTGCGGCTCGGGCGTCACGGCCGCCCACCAGGCCGCCGCCCTGGCGATCGCCGGTGTCGACGCCGCCCTCTACCCCGGCTCGTGGTCACAGTGGAGCAACCTCGACCGTCCGGTGGCGACCGGCTCCTGACCGGCCGAGGTGCTCGGCCAGGCGCGACCGTCGCGTCAGGCCTCCGCCCGCACCGGCGGTGACTCGCGTCGCCACCAGATCGTGGCGAGCCCTGCGACGAACACCGCCACCCCGACTGCGAGCGACCAGACGACGTCTCCGTCCGGCTGCAGCACGCGCACGTAGTCGGCCCCGGGGGCCGAGACTCCGTACGAGAACGTCAGCAGCACCAGCACGGTCGTGACGAGGATCCCGGTGCCGGAGCCGCGGCACACCGTCACGCCCGCCGTCAGCCCGGAGACCAGCAGCACGTGCGCCGCCACCTGTGCAAGGGTCTCGACGGAACCCGTCACGGCGAAGACCCCCGCGGCGAGGCCGGACATCACGGCGACCAGCGCCACGTCGAACGCCCAGAGCCGCCGGGCAGGACGCGCCTCCGCGTCCGTGCCGTGGTGCTCGAAGGCGTAGGCGACGACCGCCGCCCATCCCAGGGGCACGAACGTCGACCAGACGATCGCGCCGGTGCCCCCTCCGATGACGGTCGGCACCGCGACGGTGTGGTCACCTCCGGCCACCATCAGCACGGCGAGCAGGGCGATGGTCTCGACCATCACCCACGCCCGGCGCACCCGCAACCAGTGGGTCACCGGTCGCCTCCGCAGGATCCGTCAGCGACGAGCTCGCGCTCGTACCAGGTTCGGGCGGCGGCGATGCTGCCCACCGCGCGGGACGCCTCGGCCACGGTGTCGGCACCGAACCGTCGCGTCAGCTCGGCACGAGGAACTCCGCCCACCAGTCCCGCGGCGGTGACCTCCAGCGGCGACGGCTCCGCGTCCACGTCGCCTGTGCGACAGGCCAGGTGCGCACGCGTGTAGCCGGCCACCACCGAGTACTTCACGTCTGCCGTCGACATCCAGCGGTGCACGCTGAACTCGACGGTTCCGATGGACCGCGGTCCGGGGTCCTCCTCGACCGCGGTGATCCGGTCGAAGCCGGCACGCTCGAACCGCGTGTTGACGGCGACGACCTGACGAGCGACGGTGCCGACCCGGGACGCGTTCTCGGGCCACACGCACACCGCCACGTCCGATCGGTCGCTGCAGGCCTTGGCCGTCGTCCGTCGCTCGATCGCCTGGAAGGTGGGGCCCGTCGACGACGACTCGACCAGCACGGAGCCGCCGACGAACGCCGCGGCACAGACGACCACGAGGGCGGCCGCTGCCGCCGGACGACCGACGCTCGGCCACGCGGGAAACAGCCACAGGCCCATCACGCCCAGGGTCACGACCACCGCAACGACAGCCGACCCCCCGAGCATCGCCGGGCTGGGGACCGTGGCCGACGTGCAGCACACCACGAAGCCCGCGTTGAGGTTGCGCAGCAGGACGCCGTCGCCCGCCCCCGGGAACACCAGCCACCAGTACGCGATCGCCGCCGCGGCCGGCACCGCGAGAGCCACGGGGAGCGCCCGCGCCAGCCCCAGGCCGAGGCAGGCGCATGCCAGCACCGTCGCGAAGACCAGGCCGACGATCTGCCAGCTCACGGCGTCCCTCGGGACCGCACCGGCTGCGAGCACGAGGGCCAGCACGGACGACATCGGTGCCCCCAGCACGACAGGCCACCAGGCCCGCAGGACCACGACGGTGCCGAGTCGGACCGGGACGAGCGAGCGCACGAACCTCTCGAAGCCGCTGAAGCGGAAGGCCGTGTAGGCGGCGACCAGCGGCCCGACCAGCGAGAGCTGGTAGCTGGCTGCCGCCAGGTCACCGACCGCGTAGCCGGAACGAGGTGCCACCTCACCCACCCCGACGTACACGCCCACGGCGAAGACGATCGGGCAGAACCATGCCGCACCCGTCCAGACGATGGCTCTCGCCGGACTCAATGGAGTCCTCCGGCGACGATGTCGGCGAAGACGTCAACGAGTGACCCGGACGTCACGCCCCGTGCCCGGCCATGAGTCACGAACTCGTCGACCGTGCCGTCGAACCGGAGCCTTCCGTCCGCGATCACGGCGACGTGATCGACGTCGTCTCCGAGGTCGGACACCTGATGGGTCGACACGACGATGCCACCGGGAGCGTGCACGTTGCGCAGGATCTCTCGGAAGTTCACGGTCTGGGCCGGATCAAGACCCGCGGTCGGCTCGTCGAGCAGCAGCACGTCGCTGCGCCTGACGAGTGCCTGGGCCAGCCCGAGGCGTCTGAGCTGCCCGCCCGACAACGCATCGGCTCTGGCCTGCGCCTTGTCGTCGAGCCGTACCGCTTCGATGGCGACCGACGCGTGCGTGCGGCTGTCCTTGGACGACAGCCCCGCCACCCATCCGGCGTACTCGACCTGCTCCTCGACCGTCAGTCCCTTGAGCGGAGTCACGAGCTGAGGCATCCATGCGACGTGACGGTGCAGGTGCCTGCGCTTGCTGATGCCGTCGTAGGTGACGCTGCCCCGCCGCGGGGCGAGATAGCCCGAGAGCAGCTTCAGCACGGTCGACTTGCCGGCCCCGTTGGGCCCCAGCAGGACCGTCCGACGTCCAGGCGCGACCGTCCAGTCCAGGCCGTCGAGCACGACGTCGGAGCGGAACCGTCCGTAGGCGAAGCCGAGTCCGGTGGCACTGAGCATGGTCCATCCCCCGTTCTTTCCATGAGCACTACCTACTAGTCCCACGGGGCGGCCCGAGATCACGCCGACGCCAGGACGAAAAAAGCCCGCCCACATCTCCGGTCGTGAGAGATGTGGCGGGCTTGGTCCGCCGAGGCCCGGGCGGGCCGGGAGAGGTCAGCCGCGGCGCTGGCTGATGGCGTAGAGCGCGATGCCGGCGGCCACCCCGGCGTTGAGGCTCTCGAGGCCCGTGCTCATCGGGATGGAGACGATCTCGTCGCACGTCTCGCCCACGAGGCGCGACAGGCCCTTGCCCTCGCTGCCGATGACGACGACCAGCGGCCCGTCGACGAGCTGCGAATCGGCGACGTCGACCGTGCCGTCGGCGGCCAGGCCGATGACCATGCAGCCGTCCTCCTGGAACTGCTTGAGCGTGCGCGTGACGTTGGTGACGCGGGCGACCGGCACGCGGGCGGCCGCGCCGGCGGACGTCTTCCAGGCCGCGGCGGTGATCTGCGCCGCGCGGCGCTCGGGGATGACGACGCCGTGCGCGCCGAAGCCCGAGGCCGAGCGGATGATCGCGCCGAGGTTGCGCGGGTCGGTGATGCCGTCGAGCACCAGGATGAGGGCAGGCTCGTCGCGCTCGGCGGCGAGGTCGAGCAGGTCCTGGGGGTGCGCGTAGTCGTACGCGTTGAGCTTGGCCGCGATGCCCTGGTGCACGGCGCCGCCGGTGAGCTTGTCGAGCTCGATGCGTCCGATCTCGAGCAGGCTGACGTGCTGCTCGGCGGCGAGCTTGAAGATCTCGCGGATCTTCTCGTCGCGGTCGGTGCCCTCGGCGACGTAGAGCGCGTGCACCGGCACGGTCGCGCGCAGCAGCTCGAGCACCGAGTTGCGTCCGGCGACCCACTCGGCGCCCTCGCCCGGCTTGGCCCGCTTGGGCCGCGCCTGCTCGCGCTTGGCGGTCGCGTTCTTCATCTTGTAGATCTTGTGGTTCGGACGGTCCTCGGCGCGTGGGGTCGGCCCCTTGCCCTCGAGCCCCTGGCGGCGGCGTCCGCCGGATCCGGCGGTGGGGTTGCCCTTGCCGGACTTCTTGATGGCGCCTCTGCGACTGCTGTTGCCTGGCATGGTGCTAGCTCCCTAGAAGATCAGTCTTCACGGACCAGCGCGCACCCTGCGGCGTGTCCTCGATGTCGATGCCGGCCGCCGCGAGCTGGTCTCGCACGCGGTCTGCGGTGGCGAAGTCCTTGGTGGCTCGTGCTGCTTGGCGCTGCTCGAGGAGTCCCTCGACGAGGGAGTCGATCACCTGCGCATAAGCGGCATCGTCACCCCCACGATCCCACGTCGGGGACAGTGGGTCCAAACCGAGCACGTCGAGCATCCCGCGCACCTGGGCGAGCACGCCGCTCACCGCGGCGGCGTCGCCTGCCGACAGCAGCGAGTTGCCGTCGGACACGCGCCCCTGCAGCACCGCCAGCGCGGCGGGCACCGACAGGTCGTCGTCCATCGCGGCAGCGAAGTCGTCGGGCACGTCGCCCGGCTCGCCGGGGCCAGCCAGGGCTGCGGCGCGCTCGACGAATCCCTCGATGCGCCCGAACGCCGTCGCGGCCTCGGCGAGCGACTCCTCGCTGAACTCGACGATCGAGCGGTAGTGCGAGGCGGCGAGGTAGTAGCGCAGCGCGATGGGACGCACACGCTTGACGACCTCGCTGACCATCAACGTGTTGCCGACCGACTTCGACATCTTGGCGCCGGCCAGGTTGAGCATCGCGTTGTGCATCCAGACGCGCGCGAACGGCTGCCCAGCCGCCCGCGACTGGGCCAGCTCGTTCTCGTGGTGCGGGAAGCGCAGGTCGAGCCCGCCGCCGTGGATGTCGAACTCGTGGCCCAGGTACTTGGCCGCCATCGCCGAGCACTCCAGGTGCCAGCCCGGACGTCCGCGACCCCACGGCGTCGACCACGAGGCGGACTCCGGATCGCCGGCCTTGCGCCCCTTCCAGAGCGCGAAGTCGCGGCCGTCGCGCTTGCCCTCGGGCGGGGCGTCCTCGGCGTTCAGCATGTCGTCGACCGACTGGTGCGACAGCTCGCCGTAGGCGGGCCACGACCGGACGTCGAAGTACACATCCCCGGACCCGTCAGAGGCCGCGTAGGCGTGCCCCCGATCGATCAGCGTCTGCATCATCTCGATCATCTCGGGCACGACGCCGGTCGCGCGCGGCTCGTAGGTCGGTGGGATGCACCCCAGCACCTCGTAGGCCGCGTGCAGCGCCCGCTCGTTCTCGTAGGCGACCGCGAACCACGGACGTCCCTGCTCGACACCCTTGGCCAGGATCTTGTCGTCGATGTCGGTGACGTTGGCGACGATCGTCACCTGCAGCCCCGACCGCTCGAGCCACCGGCGCAGGACGTCGAAGACGACCTCCTTGCGGATGTGGCCGATGTGCGGCGGGCCCTGCACCGTCAGCCCGCAGTGGTAGATCGAGACGTGGCCCGGGACGACCGGGTCGAGAGCGCGGATCTGCCGGGACGCGGTGTCGTAGAGCTGGAATGCCACGGCACAACCCTATCGGCTCCCGGCGGCCCGGCGGCTGTCGTCCGTCGACGGTCGTCCTGTCACATCAGCCCCACACGTCCCATCCAGCGCCTACCATGGTGCGATGCGCCGCATCCTTCCCCTTGTCGCCTCCGCCGTCGTCGGCCTCGGCGTCGTGACCGCCGTCCCCGCCACGGCCGCCACCGACCAGCCCGCCCTCCACCGCTGGACGTCCACGGGCGACTTCGCCCAAGGCACGTCCAAGGGCCTGTCCGCCAAGTCCGGACGCATGGTGGTCGGCGGCAAGACGTCGGTGACGCGCTACAAGGACCCGCGCGTCTCGGGCGGCAAGAAGTCGTACGACCGCGGCACCTGGCAGAGCCCGTGGCAGTCCACCGGCTCCGCCGCCACCTCGCTCGTCCCGT
The DNA here is from genome assembly GCA_040511655.1 of Aeromicrobium sp. Lineage (GTDB taxonomy): Bacteria > Actinomycetota > Actinomycetes > Propionibacteriales > Nocardioidaceae > Aeromicrobium. Next base: position 8,511 of record JBEVGQ010000110.1, read on the forward strand.
CGTGGAGCATCAAGACGCCCGGCGGCACCTGGGCTCGCATCGACGTCCGCGTGCGCAGCGGCGCCACGGTCGGCAGCTGGGACACCGTCGCCCGGTGGGCCGGCAGCACCTCGCGCGTCAAGCGCTCGTCGTACTCGGCCCAGACCGACGACCTCGCGCGCGTCGCCACCGACACCGTCATGGCCAATGCGGGCAGGAGCTTCGACCGCTACCAGGTGCGCGTCATCCTGCACCGCCCCAAGGGCAGCCGCTCCACGCCGACGCTGTACGCCGTCAACGCCGTCGCCGCACCGTTCGCCACCCGGTCGATCCCGACCAGCGCCACCACCATGACGGCCACGACCGACCTGCCGGTGCCGCAGTCGTCCCAGATGATCCACCGCGGCGAGTTCCCGCAGTGGGGCAACGGCGGGGAGGCGTGGTGCTCGCCGACGTCCACCGCGATGGTCATGCGCTACTACGGCAAGGGACCGAAGCCGTCGGCCTACTCGTGGTCGCGCTACACCGACTCGTTCGTCGACCACGCCGCCCGCTACACCTACGACCACCAGTACAAGGGCACCGGCAACTGGTCGTTCAACGCCGCCTACGCCGCGGGCTACTCGCTCGACACGTTCGTGACGCGCCTCGACTCGCTGCGTGAGGCCGAGAGCTTCATCCGCGCCGGCATCCCGCTCGTCGCATCCGTCGCCTTCGGCCGCGGTCAGCTGACCGGATCGCCCATCTCGGCGACGCCCGGACACCTCATGGTCATCCGCGGGTTCACGGCCACCGGCGACGTCATCGTCAACGACCCGGCCGCGCCGAAGAACTCGACCGTGCGGCGCGTCTACTCCCGGGCGCAGTTCGAGAAGGCCTGGACCAACGGCAGCGGCGGGGTCGTCTACGTCATCCGCCCCACCAGCACTCCCCTGCCCGCCGCCAGCGCCCGCTGGTAGGTCAGGACACCCGCACCGAGATGCGCGGGTAGCCGGTCGCACCGTCGGGCAGCACGTCGGCGACAGCGTCGGTCTGGGGCGTGCCCGTGGCATCGGTCGCCCGAGCCTCGATGGCGTGGTCGCCGGGCTCGGCGTCCCAGTCGGCGGTCCACTGCACCCACGTGTCGGCCGACGGTGCCGCGCCCAGCCGAGCCTTCTGCCACGGGCCCCCGTCGACCCGGAACTCGACACCCTCGACCCCCGTGTGCTGGGCCCAGGCCACACCGGCGACCGTCACGGTGCCGGCGTCGACCGTGCCGCCGTCGCGCGGGACGTCGATGCGCGACTCGGTCTTGATGGGGCCGCGCTCGCCCCAGCCGCGCTGCGTCCAGAACGCCTCGAAGTCGTCGAAGCGGGTGACCTTCCACTCCGTGACCCACTTGGTCGCCGAGACGTAGCCGTACAGCCCGGGCACGACCTGCCGCACCGGGAACCCGTGCGGCACGGGCAGTGGCTCGCCGTTCATGGTGAGGGCCAGCAGCGCGTCGCGGCCGTCGGTCAGGGCGTCGAGCGGCGTGCCGCACGTCCACCCGTCCTCGGACGTCGAGAGCAGCGCGTCGGCGCCGGGCCGGATGCCGACCTCGTCGAGGATGCTCTTGATCGGCACGCCGCCCCACACGGTGTTGCCGATCAGCTCGCCGCCGACGACGTTCGACACGCAGCAGATCGTGATCCAGGCGTCGGTGAGGCCGCGGTCAAGCAGGTCCTGATAGCTCAACGTCAGCTCGCGGTCGACCATCCCGGTGATGCGCAGCCGCCACTCGGACGGGTCGATCAGCGGCGCCTGCAGGGCGGTGTCGATGCGGTAGAAGTCGCGGTTGGGGGTCAGCCACGGCTGCTGCCCGGCGACCTGCAGATCGGCGCCGGCCGGCACCTCGACGGGACGGGCCGGGATGCGCAGCGCGGCTCGAGCCCGCTCGACCACCTGGCGGCGACGTCGACGCGACGCGAGTGCTTGCCCAGCGCCCCCGACGACGACGGTCGCCGCGGCGACCAGTGCCGCGGTGCGGATGAACAGGCGACGGGACGCATCGGGAGCGGCGTGCTGGTTGGCCCGCGGCGCCAGCAGCAGCTGCAGCACGCCGACCAGCACGAACCCGCCGGCGACCGCCGCAAAGACGCCCTGGGGCGACGCGTACGGCCGCGTCAGCACCGCGGCGACCGCCAGCACGACCAGCAGCGAGACCAGACCCGACGCCATCAACCTGCGCGTGAGCCACCAGCGTCCGACGACGCCGCCCAGCAGCAGGATCGCGACGACGACACTCGCGACGGCCAGGGGCTTGTCGCGGGTGCCGACGACACCGATGATGGCCTCAGCCATCGGACCTGGCGTCAACGCGATGACCGACTGGCCGACCGACACGACGGGCGACTCGCGCAGCTCGAGCAGGGCGGCGAGCCCCTCGCTGGCGACCACCGACGCCGCAGCGGCCAGCACACCGGCCGTGACCGTCACTCGAGCTCTCACCTCGCCATCCTCGCGCGCACGTCCAATCCCTGCCGGACGAACTGGCATGATCGACCGGTGAGCTCTGCACGCATCGGCATCGGCACCGACGTCCACCGCCTCGTCGACGGACGTCCGATGTGGCTCGCGGGCCTGTCGTGGCCCGACGAGCCGCAGGGTCTGGAGGGCCACTCCGACGGCGACTGCGTCGCCCACGCCATCGTCGACGCGGTGCTGGGCGCCGCGGGTCTCGGTGACATCGGCAGCCACTTCGGCACGTCAGACCCGCAGTGGTCGGGGGCGGCCGGCGTCGACTTCCTGGTCGAGACCGCGCGGCGGCTGCACGAGCACGGCTGGACGGTCGGCAACGTCTCGGTGCAGGTGATCGGCAACCGCCCGAAGATCGGTCCCCGCCGCGAGCAGGCGCAGCGCGTGCTGAGCGACGCGGTCGGCGGCCCCGTCGCGCTCTCGGCCACGACCACCGACGGTCTGGGCCTCACCGGACGCGGCGAGGGCATCGCCGCCATCGCCACCGCCCTCGTCGTCCCCCGCTGACCCGCACCCCCAGGCCCGCAGGGCGGGAACGACGAAGCCCCGGCCCCGCATGGGCGGGACCGGGGCTTGCAGGCGTCAGCTCAGGACGCGAGGACCTCGTCGAGACGCGTCTCGGCCTTGTCCTCGTTGGTCTTCTCGGCCAGGGCCAGCTCGGACACCAGGATCTGGCGGGCCTTGGCCAGCATGCGCTTCTCGCCGGCGGACAGCCCACGCTCGTGATCGCGGCGCCACAGGTCGCGCACGACCTCGGCGACCTTCAGCACGTCGCCGGAGTGCAGCTTCTCGAGGTTGGCCTTGTAACGCCGGGACCAGTTGGTCGGTTCTTCGACGTGCTCGGCACGGAGGACTCCGAACACCCGCTCGAGGCCTGCTTCGTCGACGACGTCGCGAACCCCGACGAGATCAAGGTTGCACGCGGGGACGCGAACCACCAGATCGTTCTGCGAGACGATGCGCAGCACGAGGTAATCACGCTCCTCGCCCTTGATCGTCCGGGTCTCGATGTCCTCGATGACTGCAGCGCCGTGATTGGGATAGACAACGGTTTCGCCGACAGTAA
>JBEVGQ010000111.1:0-8688 GCA_040511655.1 Aeromicrobium sp.
ATCCCTTTGAACCCCAGGTCAAGAAGAGCAGGGCTCACGTGGGCATTGACCAGCACGCGATAGGTGTCCTGCGCCGTCATGGTCTCCATCGGCCAAGCATGGCAGTCTCAGAGACATGACCCACATCAGACGCTTCGACCACGTCGGCATCACCGTCGCCGATCTCGACCGCGCGACGGCCTTCTTCGTGCTGCTCGGGCTCGAGGTGGAGGGGACGGGCTTCGTCGAGGGCGAGTTCGTCGAGACGGTGTGCGGCATCCCCGGTGCCCGCTGCCGGCTCGCGATGCTGGCATCGCCGGGCGGGGGAGCCCGCCTCGAGCTGTCGAGCTTCGACGCGCCCGAGCACGTCGAGGGGGCACAGTCGGCGATGGCCAACGAGACCGGCATCCGCAACGTCTCGTTCGAGGTCGCCGACCTGCAGGCGGCCGTCGATGCTGTCGCGGCGGACGGCTACGGCCTCGTCGGCGGCATCGGCGAGTACCAGGGCAGCGTGCGCATGGCCTACGTGCGCGGTCCGGAGGGCATCATCGTGTCGTTGTTCGAGCAGCTCGGCTGACGTGAACGGCGCGCCGCAGCGCTAGGTGCGCCATCAACGCTGCGACCAGACCCGCCGCGACGGGGATGACGAACGCGAACCTCAGGCTCGTGAGGTCGGACAGCCCGCCCACCGCGGGGGAGGTGAAGACGAACCCGAGCCGCATGAGCCAGCCGAGCATCGCCACGCCCGTGCCGGCTGGCAGACCGGGCACGCGGTCGGCGGCGGCGAACGCGGCAGGTACCAGCGTCGCGCTGCCGAAGCCCGCCAGAGCCAGGCCCGCGAGCGCCACGGCCGCGGTCGGGCTGACGGCCGCCATGGCCATGCCGAGCGCGATCAGCACACCGCCGGCGCGCGCGACGCGCTCGCGCCCCCAGCGATCGGTCATTCGGTCGCCCAGCAGCCGACCGACGAACTGCGCTCCGATCATCACCGAGATGGCCAGGCCGGCGACCGCGACTGGCGCGCTGGTCTCGTCGCGCATGAACAGCACGGCCCAGTTGTTGGCGATGTCCTCGATCAGGGTGCCGCAGATGGCCAGCAGCACCAAGGGGAGCAGCAGCCGTCGCGCCTTCCGCGGGGCGCTCGGAGCAGGCGCCGAGTCGTCGTCGAGCACCGGCTGCGCAGCCAGGGACGCAGCTGGTGACGCCAGGCGGCTGGCTACCAGGGCGACGATGCTCCACCCCGTGCCATTGACGACCATCTGCACGCCGATGCTGACGTCCGCCGCGGCAGCCAGCGCGCCGATCAGGCCGCCAGTGGCCGCGCCGAGGCTCCACAGGGCGTGCAGCGAGTTGATGATCGACCGCCCGTACGAGCGCTCCACCGCGATGCCGGCAACGTTCTGCGCCGCGTCGACGATCGCGTCGGTCAGCCCGGCGACGAACAGCGCCGCCGCGAACAGCCAGACACTGGGGCTGGCTCCCGCCAGCGCCATCGTGGCGGCGAGGACGATCGACCCCACCCAGGTGACTCGGGTCGCGCCGACGCGCCGGATCAGCGGCGCGGCGGCACCCGCGGCACAGATGGCGCCCGCGGCGAACCCGACGACGGTGAGCCCGAACTGCGCGTCGCTGAGGCCGAAGTGCTCCTTCAGCTCGGGATACCTGGGCAGCAGCGCGCTGAAGAGGACGCCATTGGTGAAGAACATCAGCGAGGCGCCGAGCCGTCCGCGGCGAGCGGCGGACTGGGGTGCGGTGGAGGTCATCACCGGACGACCGTAGGTGATTGGATGATCGCGTGCAGCGATCACTTCGACACAAAGCGATCATCCATGCCGTCGGCGGACGTCGTGAGGTGCTGGTGGCCGACCTCGTCGAGCTGACCGGCGCGTCAGCGGTGACGATCCGCCGCGACCTCGCCGAGCTGGAGTCGCACGGTGCCCTCAGCCGCACCCACGGCGGCGCGCGTCAGGCCTTCAAGCGCGGGAGCCCGTTGCCGTTCTCGTCGCGTCTCGACGATGGCCAGGAGATCAAGATGGCGCTGGCCGAGGTGGCTGCCGGGCTGGTCGACGACCATGAGTCCGTCATCGTCGACAACGGCACGACCTGCCTGGAGGTCGCGCGGTGCCTGGCAGGCCGCCCGATCACCGCTCTGGCGTTGTCGTTGCACGCAGCCGCGGCGCTGGCGTCCCGTCCCGGCCCGTACGTCACCGTGCCGGGAGGTCCGGTCGAGACCGACAGCCTGGCGATGACCGCCTCCGGCATCGAGGCCGTGCGGGACATGCGGGTCGACGTCGCGGTGCTCGGTGCCTGCTCCGCCTCGGCCACGCACGGCCTGACGTCCACCACGTTCGAGGACGCGGCCCTCAAGCGCGCCGTGATCAAGGCGTCGAGCCGCACGGTGCTGGTGGCCGGTGCCGCGAAGCTGAGCCGATCATCGACCTTCCGGTTCGGCGGGCCCGAGGATCTCACCCACCTCGTCACCACCCGCGACGCACCGGACGACCTGCTGTCGATGTTCGCCGACCTCGGGGTCAGCATCCACCTCTGCTGACACCTAGGGTTGACGCATGGATCCCGAGCGCACGAACGACGAGACCCTCCTGCGCCGCGTCATCGAGCTGGCGGCCGCGGCCCGCCTCCAAGGGGAGGCTCCGTTCGCGTCGCTGCTCGCTGGGCCGGACGGCACCGTGATCGCCGAGGACCACAACACCGCGCAGTCGACGGGCGACGAGACCGCGCACCCCGAGCTCAAGCTGGCGATGTGGGCGGCGCGTGAGCTCACCGCCGAGGCGGCGTCCGAAGTCACGATGTTCACGAGCTGCCAGCCCTGCGTGATGTGCACCGGCGTGATCGACCGCGTCGGGCTGCGGCGCGTCGTGTTCGCGCTGTCGAGCGAGCAGCTGGACGCGATCGCCCCGCAGCCCGTCCGCCAGGCGGTGCCGCTCGACGGGCCCTACCTGCACGACGAGATCCGCGAGGCGATCGGCGACCACTACTCGACGTCGTGACCGTCAGCCGATCGACAGCTCGGTGATCAGGTCGTGGACGAGCGTGAACCGGTAGCTCAGGTCGGCGACGCCTCCCGGGAAGTCGCCCTCCAGCCGGATCGCGACGACCCAGTGCTCGTCGTCGACCTGCTCGGCGCCGAGCTCCTCGGTCGTGTACGTGTACTCGCTGCCGGCCTGACGCAGGAAGCGCTCGACGTCGTCCGTGCCGCGGAAGGTCTCGCCCTGGTCGGTGACCACGGCCGTGGGGGAGAAGGTCCGCAGAGCCGTCTCGTGGTCGTCCGCCGTGTGGGCGTCGAGGTAGGTGCGGATGGTGGGATGAAGTGATGTCGTCATGCCCCCAGCGTGGGTCGTCGCGGAGCGGGAGGGTCAAGGGCTCGACTCTCTCTCCGGGAGAGGGTGGAGACTGTTCCCGTGCTGGCGATCGGTGAGTTCTCGCGCTTCACCCACCTGAGCGTGCGGACGTTGCGCCGCTACCACGACGCGGGCCTGCTCGTGCCTGCCGACGTCGATGCCGCCACCGGCTACCGCTACTACAGCGCCGATCAGATCCCGATGGCCCAGGTCATCCACCGGCTGCGCGAGCTCGACGTCCCGCTCGCGGACGTCCGCGACATCGTCGGCTCGACCGATCCCGCAGACCGCGCGTCCCTCGTGGCCGACCACCTCGGACGGCTCGAGGCAGAGCTCGACCGCACCCGGGCCGCCGTGGCGTCGCTGCGCCGGCTGCTGGCTCCGGAGCCCGCGCCGCTGGACGTCGAGCTGCGTGTCGTGCCCGCCATGACGGTCGCGGCGGTCGAGGACGACGTCGCGCTCGACGACGTCCTCGGTTGGTACGCCGGCGCCATGGCCGAGCTCGACGCCGTGGTCGCCGAGCCCGTCGGCGTACCTGGCGGCCTGTACGACAACGCGCTGTTCGAGGCCGGCCGCGGACACCTGCTGGTCTACCGCCCGACGCCAGAACCGCCCCGCGCCGGTCGAGTGCGTCCGGCGACCCTGCCGGCCGTCGAGCTCGCCGTGACGACCCACCGAGGCGCCCACGACGACATCGAGGTGACGTACGGCGAGCTCGGCGCGTGGGTCGTCGCCAACGCGCTGGCCGTGGCCGGGCCGGTGCGGGAGGTCTATCTGGTGGGGCCCCGCGACACCGCCGATGCGAGTGCCTGGCGCACCGAGATCGGCTGGCCTGTCTTCCGTGTCGGATCGCCCGACCCAACCGAACGAGCGTCCCACCCCGTCTAGGTGGTGACAGTGTCGTTCGAACCGGGGAGCCAGCGTGCGTCAGACCAGCGAGGCGGACTTCAGCGAGTTCGCCCGATCCGCGTGGCCGCGTCTGTACCGCACAGCCGTGGTGATCGTGGGCGACCGGCAGCTCGCCGAAGACCTCGTGCAGTCGGCGCTGGTCAAGAGCTACATCGCGTGGCCCCGGCTGCGTGAACCTGACAAGGCGTACGCGTTCACGCGTCGCGCCATGGTCAACGTCGCCCACGACTGGTTCCGCAAGCACGGGTGGGCCAAGGAGAGCACGGCCGACCTGACCATCGATCACGGCAGCCGAGCCGAGTCGGCGGACGACCATGCGTCCGCATCGGTCGAGCACCTCGCGCTGAACGACGTCCTGCGGTCGCTGCCGCTCGGCCAGCGGTCGGCGGTCGCTCTGCGCTTCCTCGACGACCTGTCGGTGCAAGAGACCGCCGACATCCTCAACGTCACGGCCGGCACGGTCAAGAGCCAGACGTCAGCCGCACTCGCGGCGCTCCGTTCGCACACCCACCTCGTCCCCGAAGGAAGCCACCATGACTGATCAGCTGCTCGAGAAGATCCGCGACCACGCCGACGCCGAGCCGGTGCCCGAGCTCGACCTGGACGGCATCATCCGTCGAGGACGCCGAGTGCGCCGTCGTCGTGCCGCGGTTCGGCGCGGCATCGTGACGCTCGCCGTCGGCGCCGTGGCCGGAACCGCGGTCGTCGCCGGCATCGACCGGGACGGTGGTTCGTCGCGCCTGGACGCCAGCACGACGATCGCCGCGGGGGACGTCGACCTGGTGTCCGCGGCTTACCGTACGGGCGGTGCCTTCTCTCGCGGCGACACGCTGTGGTTCAGCGATCCCACGTACTCGGTCGACCTCGGCGTGACGGTGCAGATGATGCTCTACACCTCACGCGGGGTCGTCGCGGGAGTGACGAACAACGACTCCGGGGACGCCAAGCGCGACTACGTGTACGTCGGCACCGACGGATCGGTGCGTGAGCTGAACCTGCCCGGCGAAGTTGTGCCGGGCACCGATGCGCAGGCCGATCGTCTCGCCTACCTGACCAAAGAGGGGCGTGGCTGGCGCATCCACGTGGTCGAGGCGTCCACCGGGCGCGAGATCGCGTCCGTCGCGCATGCCGCTCGCTACACGTGGGCAGGCTGGGACGTCCCGCCGATCGGTCTGACCGGCAACTTCGTCGTTCTCGGCGTCGACGGCGACCAGCAGGTCGTCAACTGGCGCACCGGAGAGTCGGTCGCCGACGTGCCCGGCACACAGCTGCCGTCCGCAGGCGGCGGGCACGCCCTCGGTGGGCCACTGGGCGACAAGACCTACCAGCTGGGCGACTCGAAGGAGCTGCGATCGACGACCGACCTGGCGGTGTCGTCCGAGCCGGACGACCGCAATCTGTACGCCGACAACTCCCTGTCGCCGGACGGTCGTTTCGTCGAGACCACGAACACCCTGATCGAGAGCAACGACGACACAGGCGAGGAGCGCGTCGTCTCCGGGGCGGACATGGAGCCGGTCGCCCACCCTGTCGTCCACGTGACCGACGTCGCGACGGGCCGGCGCATCACCCTGCCGGGCCACGCCTTCACCTACGGCTGGACGCCCGACGGACGTCTCATGCGGGTCGACGGCACCAAGGTGACGACGTGCGACGCATCGTCGGGGGTGTGCAGCTCGACGACGGTGCCTGCCGGCAAGGGGAAGATCCGGATGGCCGGCCGCTACCTGGGTTCGTGAGGGTTCGGCGGCGCGTGTGCACAGCGAGCCGCGGCCGCCTGGCACGGGTACCTCGGTCGATTCGCCCCCGATCTCGGGCGGTCGTCCTCGAGATCTACCGCGAGCCCGTGCTCATGGAGTGCGCGGGTTGAACGACGGCGACCTCGTGGGGCCGTCCGACGCGCCCTTGCGCAGCATCGGCAGGATGCGCGGCGGCACCAGCTCCGACAGCACGATGACGCTCGTCGACCGAGCCACCGAGCCCGACCTGCTGATGTGCAGCAGCGTGTCCTTGAGGTCTTCGTGCGACGTCGCCGCGATCTTGCAGACCACGTCGGCGCTGCCGCTCGTGATGTAGGCCTCCAGCACGTTGGGCAGCGAGTCGAGCTCGACCGTCACGGCGTCCAGCGCTCCCTGCACGATCTCGAGCGTCACGAAGGCCAGCACGGGGTTGCCCGCTGCCACGAGGTCGACGTCCGGACCGTAGCCCGTGATGACGCCACTGCTCTCCAGCTTCGCGAGTCGCGACTGCACCGTCGCCCGTGCGACCTTCGTGAGCCGCGACAGCTCGAGGTCGCCGACGCGCGGGTTGGCCTTCATCGTCTCGACGAGAGCGACATCGAGCTGGTCCATCTGGTCTCCGTCCAGTCAGTCTGCCTAGTTCGGCTGCTCCATGATGCGCTGGATCGTCACGTTTGACCACCTCTGGACGTGCCGGTTGCTCATCGGTCCTCGACCGAGTGTGCTGGGTCACATGACGATCGATCTCACTGACTCCGAACGCCTCGCCGAGCTCGACCTCGACCAGCTCAAGCAGCTCGTCGGGCTGGTCGAGCACGATCCCGCCACCGACCCCTTCCCGGTCACGGGCTGGGACGCCGTCGTGTGGGCCGTCGGCAACGCCACGCAGTCGGCGCACTTCTACATGTCCGCCTTCGGCATGGATCTCGTCGCCTACTCCGGCCCCGAGACCGGCAACCGCGACCACCACGCCTTCGTGCTGGAGAGCGGTGCCGTCCGCTTCGTGCTGAAGGGGGGCGTCGACCCCGACAGCCCCGTGCTCGACCACCACCGTGCGCACGGTGACGGCATCACCGACATCGCCCTCGAGGTGCCGGACGTGGACACGTGCATCGACCACGCCCGCGCGCAGGGCGCGACGATCCTCGAGGAGCCGCACGACGTCACCGACGAGCACGGCACCGTCCGCATCGCCGCGATCGCCGCCTACGGCGACACCCGCCACACGTTGGTCGACCGCAGTGCCTACAGCGGCCCGTACCTGCCTGGCTACGTCTCGCGCACGTCCTCGCTCGTGCGTCCGGCCGACGCTCCCAAGCGCATCTTCCAGGCCCTCGACCACGTCGTCGGCAACGTCGAGATGGGCCACATGGACGAGTGGGTCGACTTCTACAACCGCATCATGGGCTTCACGAACATGGCCGAGTTCGTCGGCGACGACATCGCGACCGAGTACTCCGCGCTGATGAGCAAGGTCGTGGCCAGCGGCAACCACCGGGTCAAGTTCCCGCTCAACGAGCCCGCGGTCGGCAAGAAGAAGTCGCAGATCGACGAGTACCTCGAGTTCTACCGCGGCCCCGGAGCGCAGCACCTCGCGCTCGCCACCAACGACATCCTCGACACCGTCGACCGTCTGCGCGCCGCTGGCATCGAGTTCCTCAACACGCCCGACTCGTACTACACCGACCCGGCGTTGCGCGAGCGCATCGGCGAGGTGCGGGTGCCGATCGAGCAGCTGCAGCAGCGCGGCATCCTGGTCGATCGCGACGAGGACGGCTACCTGCTGCAGATCTTCACCAAGCCGATCGGCGACCGGCCGACCGTGTTCTTCGAGATCATCGAGCGGCACGGCTCGCTGGGCTTCGGCAAGGGCAACTTCCAGGCGCTGTTCGAGGCCATCGAGCGCGAGCAGGCGCTGCGCGGAAACTTCTGACCATGCCGCACTACCGGCACGCCGGCAGCATCCCGCCGAAGCGTCACACCCAGCACCGGGCACCCGACTGTGCGCTCTACCGCGAGGAGCTCATGGGGGAGGAGGGCTTCAGCTCCGACTCGTCGCTGCTCTACCACCGCGGCGTGCCGTCCGCGATCGTGGACGCCCGTCCGTGGGCGCTCCCCGACCTGTCGACGACGCCCAACGAGCCCCTGCTGGCGCGGCACCTGAAGCTGCATGACCTGTTCGAGTCCGGTGACGGGGTCGACGTCGTGACCGGTCGGCGGCTCTTGCTGGCCAATGCCGACGTACGCCTCTCCTACGTCGTCGCCGCCGAGACCTCGCCGCTGTACCGCAACGCCACCGGCGACGAGTGCGTCTTCGTCGAGGACGGCACGGGCACGCTCGAGACGGTCTTCGGGAACCTGCGGTTCGGACCCGGCGACTACCTGATCGTGCCGCGCGCGACGACGCACCGGTGGGTCCCTTCGACAGGCTCAGGGAGCGGGGGTCCGGTGCGGGCGTACTGCATCGAGGCCAACAGCCACATCGCGCCGCCCAAGCGGTACTTGTCGCGGTACGGCCAGCTGCTCGAGCACGCGCCCTACTGCGAGCGTGACCTGCGCGGTCCGACCGAGCCCGAGATGCGCGACGAGACCGACGTCGAGGTGTACATCAAGCACCGCGGCTCAGGCTCGCTCGGCCTGTCGGGCACGGTGCACGTCGTCCCGCAGCACCCGTTCGACGTCATCGGGTGGGACGGCTGCCT
>JBEVGQ010000112.1:0-3989 GCA_040511655.1 Aeromicrobium sp.
CCTGCACGTCGCCGCGCAGCTCGTCGAGGTGCGCACGCTCCTCGGCCTTCTTCAGGGCCAGCAGCCGCGCCTTCAGGATCACCATCGCGCTGGCCTTGTTCTGCAGCTGGCTCTTCTCGTTCTGGCAGCTGACCACGGTGCCGGTCGGGATGTGCGTCAGGCGCACGGCCGAGTCGGTCGTGTTGACGCTCTGACCGCCGGGACCGGACGAGCGGTAGACGTCGACGCGGATGTCTTCGTCGGGCACGTCGATCTCGTCGGTCTGCTCGAGCACGGGGACGACCTCGATCGCCGCGAACGACGTCTGGCGGCGCCCCTGGTTGTCGAACGGCGAGATGCGCACGAGACGGTGGGTGCCGGACTCGACCGACAGGGTGCCGTAGGCGTAGGGCGCCTTGACCGCGAAGGTCGTCGACTTGATGCCCGCCTCTTCGGCGTACGAGACGTCGTAGATCTCGACGGTGTACCCGTGACGCTCGGCCCAACGGATGTACATGCGCTGCAGCATGAGGGCGAAGTCGGCGGCGTCGACGCCACCGGCGCCCGAGCGGATCGACACGATGGCGTCGCGCTCGTCGTACTCGCCCGACAAGAGGGTGCGCACCTCGAGCGACTCGATGGCCTTCTGCACGCGGGTCAGCTCGCGATCGACCTCGGCGGACGTCTCGGCGTCGCCCTCTTCAAGGGCCATCTCGTGCATGATCTCGAGGTCGTCGAGGCTGCTGCGCAGACCCGTGACGCGCTCGACCTGCGCCTGCAGGGTCGACAGCCGGCTCGTCACGCGTTGAGCGTTGGACTGGTCGTCCCACAGCCCGGGGTCGCCGACCTCGATCTGGAGGTCGGCGATCTCCTTGCGCACGGCGTCGAGGTCGAGCACCTTCTCGATCGACGTCAGGGTCGCGTCGAGTGCCTTGGTCTGCTCTGCGAAGTCTGGTGCTGCCACCTGTCGAGGCTACCGCGTCAGGTCACACGCTCTTGCGGCGGAACTCCGGGGAGGTCGTGGGGCCGGTCGCGCCGTGCGACTTCTCGCTGCCGTCGTGCTCGGCGCCCTCAGCCGAGGCGTGCGACGTGTGCTTCTTCTTGTCGAGCGCCTCGCGGAACTTGGCCTTCATGTCGGCCTTCTGTCCGTCGTCGCCAGTGCGGGTGTCATCGGTGTCAGCCATGGCCCCACCCTAGCCCTCCGGGTGACGCCGTCGAGCCCCTCTCGATGTCGGCGAATCCGGCCTGCCGTTCGTCAGCCTCTGCCATTCTGGGCATTCAGACCGACGGAGGACCCTTGTCACTCGACGACCACGACGTGCGCACCGACACGTACGTCCGCGGCATGGAGCGCCTCGTGACGGCGGTGCAGGAGCTGTCGCTGGCCCGCGACCTGCCGCAGGTGCAGCAGATCGTGCGCACCACTGCGCGAGAGCTGGCGGGCAGCGACGGCGCCACGTTCGTGCTGCGCGACGGCGACCAGTGCTACTACGCCGACGAGGACGCGATCGAGCCGCTCTGGAAGGGCAGCCGCTTCCCGATGGAGACGTGCATCAGCGGCTGGACGATGCTGAACCGCCAGACCGCCGTCATCGAGGACATCTACGCCGACGAGCGCATCCCGCACGTGGCGTACCGGCCGACGTTCGTGAAGAGCCTGGCCATGGTGCCGATCCGCAGCCTCGACCCTATCGGCGCGATCGGCAACTACTGGGCCGACGGGCACGTGGCGTCCGAGGCCGAGATCCGGCTGCTGCAGGCGCTGGCCGACGCCACGTCCGTCGCGATGGAGAACATCGCGGTCTACGCCGAGCTCGAACGCCGTGTCGTCGATCGCACCGCCGAGCTCGAGCGAGCCAATGCCGACATCCGCACCCTGTCGGCCACCGACGCGCTGACCGGGCTGCTCAACCGGCGCGGCTTCTTCGACGCCGCCGAGGCGCTGCTGCTCGGCTCGACGCACACCGGCAGCTCGTGCCTGGTCGCGTTCGTCGACGTCGACGGGCTCAAGACCGTGAACGACGACCTCGGCCACGTCGCGGGCGACGAGGTGCTGGTGCAGGTGGCGACCGCCCTGCGGGCCGTCACCCGTCCGCACGACGTCGTGGCCCGGTTGGGCGGCGACGAGTTCTGCGTGCTCGTGGTCGACCCGCCGGCCGACCAACCGAGCCTGCGCGACCGGCTGGTCGCACGTCTCGACGCCGTCAACGTCGGCCGCGGCGGCCGCATGCCGCTATCGGCGAGCGTCGGCACCGCGTCGACGTCCGACCTGCCGGGCGCCTCGATCGACGACCTGGTGCAGGCGGCCGACCTGCGCATGTACGAGCACAAGCGCTCGCGTCACGCTTCGTGATGTGATCGACCCATGAGCGTCGACTGCTTGTTCTGCCGCATCGTGTCGGGTGAGGCCGATGCGCACCGCGTGCTCGAGACCCCCGACGTGGTCGGGTTCCTCGACGTCCGGCCTGTCTTCAAGGGGCATGTGCTGCTGGTGCCGCGCGAGCACGTCGTGACGCTGCCCGACCTGCCCGAGCCGCTGATCGTGCCGCTGTTCTCGACGGCCCAGCGGGTCGCGGACGCACTGACATCCGGGCTCGGCGCTCAAGGCACGTTCGTGGCGATGAACAACGTCGTGTCGCAGAGCGTGCCGCACCTGCACGTGCACGTCGTGCCCCGCACCAAGGGCGACGGGCTGCGCGGGTTCTTCTGGCCGCGCACGAAGTACGACGAGGGCGAGGCCGAGACGTTCGCGACGACCATCCGGGAGGCACTGGCATGACGATGACCCGCGACGAGGCAGCGGCCAAGGCTCGGCAGGTGCTGGGGGCCGACGACGTCGAGCCGCACGTCGACCCCGAGCTGGAGGGCGACCCGTTGTGCGGCGGCTTCGCATTCGTCGCTGGCGACAGCGGTGCCGTCATCGGCTACCGCGGCGGCTACCAGACCAGCGTGCTCGAGCTGTCGGGCGAGACCATCGAGACGCTGGTGATCGGGTGGCTCGCCGAGCAGCGCCACCAGTACCGCGTCGAGGCGCCGGCCGCCGAGCCAGCGCGCCCGACCCACCCGTGCCCGATCTGCGGACGTCCGACCGTCCACCAGGACCGCTACCCCGCCTCGGTGTGCCCCGACTGCGCGTTGCGCGTCACCGACCGCGACGGACGCCGCATCGTCGGCTACAACGAGGGGCTGGGTGGCGGCTTCATCGCGTTCTACGCCGACTCTCCCACCGGACGCCAGACCGAGATCGCCGGCGAGGTGCTCGAGACCGGACGCTGCTGGATCGACGGCATCGCGTGCACCATCGGCGAGGCCCGCTTCGGCGGTGTCGTGGTGGAGCGGGTGGGCTGAGTCGTCACTGCGCCGTCCTGAGCTCGGCGGTCGCCTCGGCGACGATCGTGGTGCGTGACTGCCAGCCCGGTGGCGCGAGAGCGAGGCCTATAGACCGTTCGAGCCGCACCTGCACGCGGTCGCCGGTGGCACGGACGAGGGCGATGCGGGTGCCGGGGCTGTTCACGTAGTCGTCGACCAGCTGCTGTGCCTGCGCGGCGTCCAGCTCGACCTCTCCCCTGCGGTAGAACGCCTCGCGGCTGAGCCCGTCGGCAGCAGAACGGGCAGCACCGTCGGCGACGTTGTCGAGCTGCTGCCGTTGCAGGAAGGCCGCCGACGAGTTGATCACCACGACCGCGAGCAGACCGAGGAACAGCAGGAATCCGATCGTCATGACCGTGATGGTCCCGCGCTCGTGCTCGGGTACACCGCGCCTCATCGCGTCGCCCGGAAGCTGCCGAACGGTTCGGTGTGCGTGCTGTCGACCGTGATAACGCCGAGCTGGCGGCCCAACGCGCTCGGCGTCAGCGGCAACGGTTGCAAGGCGCGGACCACGACCCGGACCGACGATCCCGGCTCAAAGCACTGCGTCGGCGACGGCAGGCACGAGACCTGGACGCTCGCACCGTCCAGCCCCTGGTCGGCCAGGGCCACGTCGGCCGCCACCTTGGCTCGCTGCTCGC
>JBEVGQ010000113.1:0-5805 GCA_040511655.1 Aeromicrobium sp.
CGACCACGGAGATCGTGGTGATCAGGCGATCGTCGTCGAACGTTGCCGCGTTGGATGCAAACTGCCGCGTCGCATCGGCAACCGCGCGCATGTCGGCGAGCGACCGTACCGACACGTCGACCCGGTCGGTGCCGATGCTCGACTTCAGTTCGTCGGGGCTGCCCTGCGCGACGGTCCGGCCGTGGTCGAGGACGATGATCTCGTCGGCGAGCTGGTCAGCCTCCTCGAGGTACTGCGTCGTGAGCACGACCGTGGTGCCGTTGCGCACGAGGTCGCGCAACATCTCCCATAGATCGCCACGGCTGCGCGGGTCGAGACCCGTGGTCGGTTCGTCGAGGAACAGCACTGTCGGCGCGGCCACGAGGCTCGCGGCGAGGTCGAGACGTCGACGCATGCCGCCGGAGTAGGTCTTGGCGCGGCGGTCGGCGGCATCGCCGAGGCCGAACTGGTCGAGCAGCTCGGCGGCACGGGCCCGGGCGCCCGGACGGGTGAAGTCCAGCAGCCGGGCGAACAGCTCGAGGTTCTCCCGACCCGACAGCTGCTCGTCGACCGACGCGTACTGGCCGGTCAGGCCGATCGAGCGGCGGACCGCGGTGGGGTCCTTGACGACGTCGTGGCCGGCGACGGTCGCCCGGCCGGCGTCCGGACGCAGCAGGGTCGCCAGGATGCGGACGGCGGTCGTCTTGCCGGCGCCGTTGGGCCCGAGGACCCCCAGCACGGTTCCTTCGGGGACGGTGAGGTCGATGCCGTCGAGTGCTCTCGTGGTGCCGTAGTGCTTCGTGAGCCCCTCGGCGTGGATGGCGTGGTTGGTCATGTCATCCATCGTGCGGAGCGCCGCTGGCAGGGCGCTGTCATCCTGCTGGCCGCCCTGACAGGCCGTGACAGGGAGCTCTCAGCGGCCGGTGACAGGATCGGGCCATGGACCTCACGATCTTGGGCGTGCTCGCCCTGACCGTCATCGTCGCCGCGTCCGTGATCGCCCCGAAGGTGGGGGTCGCGGCGCCGCTCGTCCTCGTCGTCGCCGGTGTGCTGCTGGCGCTGGTGCCGGGTGTGCCGCGCATCGAGCCGGAACCGGAGCTGATCCTCGCGGGCGTCCTGCCACCGTTGCTGTACGCCGCCTCCGTCAACATGCCGGCGATGGACTTCCGCCGCGACCTCAAGTCGATCGGCTGGCTGTCGATCGTGGTCGTCATCTCCTCGGCCCTCGCGATCGGCTGGGTCGTCGAGCTGTTCGTCCCCGGGCTCGGCTTCGCGCAAGGGGTCGCGCTGGGTGCGATCGTCAGCCCGACCGATGCCGTCGCGACGTCGATCGTCAAGCGGACGGGCGTCGCGCCCCGGCTCGTCACGGTGCTCGAGGGCGAGAGCATGATCAACGACGCCTCGGCCCTGGTGCTGCTGCGGGCCGCCGTCGCGGCGACCGGCGTCTCGGTGTCGATCGTCCACGTCTCGATCGACTTCGTCGTGGCCATCGCGGTCGCCGCCGTCGTCGGCCTCGTGGTCGGTGCGATCAGCGTCGCGGTCCGTGCCCGGCTGCACGACGCGACCGTCAACACCGCGATCTCGTTCGCCGTCCCGTTCATCGCGTACGCCCCGGCGGAGCACCTCGGCGCGTCCGGCCTGGTCGCGGTCGTCACGACGGGCCTGGTCACGGGCTACTGGGGGCCGTCGGTCCTGCGGGCGCAGGACCGGCTGGCCGAGGCCGTCAACTGGCGCACGATCGCCTTCCTGCTGGAGAGCGGGGTCTTCCTGCTGATGGGCCTCGAGCTGGGCCCGCTGGTCGACGACTTCCGCGCCGAGGACGGCGACTTCGGCCGGCTGGCTCTGCTCAGTGCGATCTGCCTCGGCATCCTGCTCCTGGTGCGCGGCCTGTACGTCGTGGGCCTGCTGTGGAGCCTGCTGCAGGACCGCAAGGACATGCACCGGTGGGAGCCGCGGCTCAACCGGGTGCGCGAC
Organism: Aeromicrobium sp.; assembly: GCA_040511655.1. GTDB lineage: Bacteria > Actinomycetota > Actinomycetes > Propionibacteriales > Nocardioidaceae > Aeromicrobium. The sequence goes on from JBEVGQ010000113.1 coordinate 1,954, forward strand.
TACCTGGCGTCCGACGAGTCGAGCTCGTTGTCCGATCGTCGTCTGCAACGCATCCACCTGATGGTGGCGCGGCGCGAGGCGGACGTGCGGTTCTACGAGGACGAGAAGCTCGACCGCCGGGCCGGCGCGATCCTCGTGTGGGCGGGCATGCGGGGCAGCGTCACCCTGGCTGCGGCGCAGACCCTGCCCACGAGCTTCGAGCAGCGCGAGCTGCTGGTCCTGGTGGCGTTCACGGTGGCCGTGACGTCCCTGCTGGTGCAGGGCGGCACGCTGGCCTGGGTCGTGCGGCGGCTCGGCGTGCAGGCGGACCGCCGTGACTCCGACCGGCAGCAGCTGACGACCCTGTCGGCGATGCTGGCCGACGTCGCGGCGTCCCGCTGCTCCGAGGTCGCCGACGAGGGGCTCGGCGGTCGTGCGCTCGAGCCGCTCGTGGTCGAGCAGGTGCAGGACGACAGCCACGTCGACCGGGCCTCGCGGTGGGCGGGCGACGGCGACGAGAGTCGTCAGCGGCTGCGCGACTACGTCGAGCTGCGGCGTGCCGTGCTGGCCGATCAGCGGGACGCGCTGATCGACGCACGGTCGTCCGGCAGGTTCGACTCCGAGAACCTGAACCGCATGCTTCGTCGGGTCGATGCCGGCGACATGGCCATCGACCGGCTCGACTGAGGGTCGAGGGCCCGCGAGTTCACCCGCTCGCAACGTCGCGGGTCTAGCCTGAGGGCATGAACGAGCCCCACCTGATCGTGCTGTTCGGCGCCACCGGCGACCTCGCTCGTCGCAAGCTGCTGCCGGGCATCATGCACCTGCTGCAGTCGGGGCTCGTGCCCGACTCGCGCATCATCGGGGTCTCGCTCGACGACTTCGACGACGACTCGTTCCGCGACTTCGCCGAGAAGGCCTACCGCGAGTTCAACACCCGCACGGTCGACGACGCGCAGTGGGCCGAGTTCGCCCCGAAGCTGTCGTACGTCAACGTCAAGGCCGGCCCCGAGGCGCTGGCGTCGGCCGCCGCGGCGCTCGAGGCCGAGCTGGGCGGCACGCCGCGCCGCCTGCACTACCTCAGCGTGCCGCCGAAGGCCGCGCTCGACGTCATCCACACGCTCGACCAGGCACGGCTGGTCGAGCGCTCGCGCATCATCATGGAGAAGCCGTTCGGCACCGACCTGGCCAGCGCGAAGGCGCTGAACGCCGAGATCCACCAGGTCTTCGACGAGCAGCAGATCTTCCGCATCGACCACTTCCTCGGCAAGGAGGCGGCACTCAACATCCTGGCCTTCCGCTTCGCCAACGGCCTGTTCGAGCCGATCTGGAACCGCAACTTCATCGACCACGTGCAGATCGACGTCCCCGAGACGCTGTCGCTCGACGGTCGCTCCGGCTTCTACGAGGGCACCGGCGCGTTCAAGGACATGGTCGTGACGCATCTGTTCCAGGTTCTGGCGTTCATGGCGATGGAGCCCCCGACGTCGCTCGACTCCGACTCGATCTCGGAGGAGAAGAACAAGGTGTTCCGGTCGATGCTGCCGCTCGACCCCAAGTTCGTCGTGCGCGGCCAGTACCAGGGCTACCGCGACGAGAAGGGGGTCGCATCGGACTCCGAGACCGACACGTTCGTCGCCCTCAAGGCCGAGATCGACAACTGGCGCTGGGCCGGCGTGCCGTTCTACCTGCGCACGGGCAAGAAGCTGGCCGAGGGTGCTCGCATCATCTCGATCGCGTTCCGGGAGCCGCCCAAGAGCATGTTCCCGACCGGGTCGGGGGTGGGGCTGGCCGGTCCCGACCACCTGACGTTCGACCTCGCGGACGCCTCGCGGATGTCGCTGTCGTTCTACGGCAAGCGTCCCGGGCCGGGCATGCGGCTCGACAAGCTGAGCATGCAGTTCGCGATGCAGGAGACCGAGCGCGCCGGCGAGGTGCTCGAGGCGTACGAGCGGCTGATCTACGACGCCATGCGCGGCGAGCGCACCCTCTTCACGACGGCTGAGGGCATCGAGCGGCTGTGGGAGATCTCGGAGCCGCTGCTCAACGACACCCCGCCGGTGCGCCCGTACTCGCCGGGCACGTGGGGGCCGAACGCGATCCACCAGCTGATCGCGCCCAAGGCGTGGCGACTGCCGTTCGAGCGGAGCTGGCGCAAGCCCAACCCGAACGCGGAGTAGCGCTAGGGCTGATCGGGGTCGTTGCGCCGGGCGAGCCGCTCCTGGACGTCGTGGCCCGGCAGGCGCGGCGGCTTCTCGTGCGAGCGGTCGGGGCTGCCGTAGCCGCTCACGGCCAGACCGATGAGGGCGACGCCGACGATCAGCAGCAGGAGGAGGACGATCTCGAAGGGCACGGCGCCACGCTAGCCCGTCCGCCCAACCCGTCCCTCGGCGCCGGGTTCGTCGGGGCTCAGGCCCAGTGGGAGCCGAGCAGGCCCACGGCCTCGTCCTTCGACAGCCCCTGCCGGCGCGCCTGCAGCACGAACTCGCGTGCCGCGCGTTCGGTCGCCCCGTCGGGCGCCGTGCGCGAGGCGATGAACGTCCCGGCCCGGCCGTGCGTCTCGATGACGCCGTCGGCCTCGAGCGCGCGGTACGCCTTGGCGACCGTGTTGGTCGCGAGGTCGAGGGTCGCCGCGAGGGCTCGGACGGTCGGCAGCTTGTGCCCGGCCGGCATCGACCCCGACGCAGCACCCTCGGCGACCTGCCGCCGCACCTGCTCGAACGGGGGCTCGGCGCTCAGCGGGTCGATCTGCAGGGTCATCGGCTCAGCACCACCATCGGGTAGGGACGCCCTGCCGCGTCGGTCTCGCGCCGCCGGGTCTCGCGGAAGCCGCGCGACAGGTAGAAGCCGACCCCGGTGGTGTTGTCGGCGTAGACCTCGACGCTGTGCGCGCCGCCCGGTGCGACCTCGGCCAGCAGACGGGTGCCGAGGCCGCGGCCGTGGTGCGCGGGGTCGACGTACAACAGCTCGACGTGCCCCTCGAGCGATCCGACGAACGCGATCGGGGCGCCGTCCACCTCGGCCAGCCGCACGTGCATCGACGGCAGGTACGAGTCGCGGATGAACGGACGCAGCGCCTCGAAGTCGCCGGCGTCCATGAACTGGTGGGACGACCTGGCCGCCCGCTCCCACACGTCGGTCAGCGCGTCGAGGTCGGCCTCGTGGGCCGTTCGGATGCTGACGGCAGGCTCCATGGCAGGGGAGTCTACGTCCGGGCGAACCGACGAGGACGCTGTCCGTCGCGGCGACTAGGCTGGACGGCACGATGACCTCGCCGTTCCCCGTGCCCCAGATGGGCTCCCCGACCACCGGGGATGCCGCCGCCCCGGGGGCTGCCGACCGCCGACGGCCGCGGTCCGACAGCCTGCTCGACGGTCTCAACGAGGCACAGCAGGCCGCCGTCTCCCACCCGGGCGGGCCGCTGCTCGTCGTCGCGGGCGCGGGGTCGGGCAAGACCCGCGTGCTCACCCGCCGCATCGCGTGGCTCATCGCCGCCCGAGGGGCGCACCCCGGCTCCATCCTGGCCATCACGTTCACCAACAAGGCCGCCGCCGAGATGCGCGAGCGCGTCGCCGACCTCGTCGGTCCGCGTGCCCGCCTGATGTGGGTCTCGACGTTCCACTCCGCCTGCGTCCGCATCCTGCGCCGCGAGGCCACCCGCTTCGGCTTCACGTCGTCGTTCACGATCTACGACTCCGCCGACCAGCGCCGGCTCGTCACACTGATCTGCCGCGACATGGACCTCGATCCCAAGAAGATCAACCCGCGGGCCGTCCTCAACTGGATCTCCAACCTCAAGAACGAGCTCGTCGACCACGAGTCCGCCGGCAGCAAGGCACAGAACCCCACCGAGCAGATCTACGCCGAGATCTA
>JBEVGQ010000114.1:0-16078 GCA_040511655.1 Aeromicrobium sp.
GTCATGGCCAGCAGGGACGCCGTCACGACCCATGTGTACTGCGTCTGCGAGCCGTCGAGGTCGGCGATGATCGTCGGCAGGGCGTTCGACACGATCGTGCTGCTCAGGATCGCGGTGAACAGTGCTGCCAGCAGGCCGAACAGCACCTCCATGATCTCGCGGTGGCTCGGCTCGTCCCCTGCGGGCGCGGCGGCTGACGGGACGGCCGGGGCAGGGGCGACGCGTGTGGCGGACGACGATTTACCTAGTTGCATGCTGCAACCATACGTCGGATAGGTGCATCGCGCAAACAAAACAGGACCCCCGTGAGCAGGCTCACGGGGGTTCGGTCAGGCCGCGGGCTAGAGGCCGTCGACCTCGTCGCGCGTCAACGTGTCGAAGACGGGCTCCGGGAGCTTGCTACTGCTGGCCGCCCGGCTGAGTCGAGCACCCGAGTGCGCGCCGCACCCGTGGTCGAACGAGACGACCCGGCCGTCGTCGTTGGCCATGCCGTTGGCGCAGACGCCGAACCGCTCGGACAACGGGCCGGCCAGGCTCACCATGAAGCCGCACGAGTGGCAGACGCCGGACGCCTGCTGGGCGATCGGGGCGTCGGGCCCCTGCTCGCCCTCCTGCCAACGGCCGGCGGCCAGCTCGCGGCCCTCGAACGACAGCACCCACTCGCGGCCGAGGCCGACCTCGCGGGCGAAGAACCGGTCGTCGGTCTGCTCCTCGCCGTCGCCGGCGGACCACGACGGGACGAGGCGCGCATCGTCCTCGTCGGGGGGCAGGACGTCGCCCGGACTCAGGTCGCCGGGCCGGATGCGGTCGCGGTACGGCGTCCACACCGGCGCGACGATCGCGTCGTCGCCCGGCAGGAGCACGACGTCGTTGACCGTGACGTGGTCACTGTCGGGGGCTCGCGAGATGCTGACCGACCAGTACCAGCCGCGGTAGCCGGGCGTGAGGCACGCGAAGCGGTGCGAGACCAGCAGGTCGCCGTCGGCCTCCGCGCCCAGGTGGTCACCGATGGAGGAGGCGTCGGCCGCGCCGCCGAATCCGGCGTCGACGGCCTCGACGAGAGCTGCGCGCGCGGCGTCGACAGCGGCTGCGAGCTGGTCATCGATGGGCATGCAACCATTGTCGCCCATGTCGCCCCGCGTCCCGTGGTGGGGTGCGGCAGGATGAGGTGCATGGAGGAGAACGACTGGCCGTACGACCACGCCGCCGATCCCGGCTACGACGACGGTCGGCCGCGTCAGGCGACACCCCCTCCCCGGTCCGGGCTGAGCCGTGCCGCTCAGGCCGCCAAGCGTGCGTCGCGCGGCACCGCCCGGGTCGTCGCCAAGGGCAGCACCTCGGCCTTCACCGGCGCCCGCCGCTTCACGCACTCCGGCGGCGCCGGCGAGAGCGGCTTCTCCCGCCTGCTCGAGCTGCACGCCTTCAACACCGCCGGCGACGCCGCCGTGGCGATCTCGTTGGCCGGCACGCTGTTCTTCACCGTCCCCACGGGCGAGGCGACGGGACAGGTCGCGCTGTTCCTCGCCGTGACGATGCTGCCGTTCGCGATCGTGGCGCCGCTGATCGGACCGTTCCTCGACCGCTTCCGCCGCGGCCGTCGCTGGGCGATCGGCGCCACGCTCGCGTTCCGCGCCTTCTGCTGCTGGGTGCTGGCCGGAGCCGTCACCGACGCGACACCGCCGCCGGCCTTCTACCTCGCCGCCCTGGGCTGTCTCGTGTCGTCCAAGGCGTACGGCGTCACGCGCGCGTCCGCGGTGCCTCGCCTGCTGCCCGAGACGTTCACGCTCGTGAAGGGCAACTCCCGCATCTCGCTGACGGGCACCGGGGCCGCGGCCATCTCGGCGCCCCTGGCCGGAGGCGCCGCCCTGCTCGGCCCCGACTGGGCCCTGCGCTACGGCGCCCTGCTGTTCGCGGTCGGCACGGTGCTGGCGATCCTGCTGCCCGCGAAGGTCGACTCCAGCGAGGGCGAGGAGCCGGTCGACCTCGTCAACCCGAGCCCCAGCACCGTCACCAAGGGCCTCACGATCACGCGCTCGGTCGTCAACGGGTTGCGCAGCAACGCCGGCCTGCGGCTGCTGTCAGGCTTCTTGACGATCTTCATGGCGTTCACGCTGCGTGAGCCGCCGGCCTCGATGGGGTGGGACTACAACGCCACGATCCTGCTGGGCCTGGTCGTCGGCGGCGCCGGCGCGGGCAACACGATCGGCACCCTGATCGGCTCGGCGGCGAGCACTCGGCGCCCCGAGCAGGTCGTGATCTTCGTGTTGGTGCTCGACGTCGCGGTGCTCGCCACGGTCGGGATCTTCTTCACGTGGTGGACCGCGGTGATCCTGGGCCTCACGGTGGGCATCTGCCAGTCGCTCGGCAAGCTGAGTCTCGACGCGATGATCCAGCGCGACGTGCCAGAGCGCGTCCGCACCAGCATGTTCGCCCGGTCCGAGACGCTGCTGCAGCTGGGCTGGGTCATCGGAGGCCTGCTCGGCATCGGGCTCTTCAGCCTCGACGCGACTCCCCAGATCGGCCTGCTGGTCATCGGCGCCCTGCTGATCGCCTGGCTGGCACTCGTCATCAGCCAGGCTCGCAAGCCCGACCGCGTGCCGGCGCCTCCGTCGACGGCGGCCGCTCCCCCGCGTCCGTCCGCCGACTACCCGACCATCGTCGAGCGTCCGGGCACGGACGACCACACCCAGCAGCTCTGAGCGGTCGCTCTGCTGCGGCACGATGGACCGCATGACGACGTTCGCACTCGCCCGGCTCCACCACGTCCAGCTAGCGATCCCGGCGGGCGGCGAGCCGCGGTGCCGCGCCTTCTGGGGCGACCTGCTCGGCATGGACGAGCTCGAGAAGCCCCCCGTGCTGGCGGCGCGCGGCGGGTGCTGGTTCCGCGGCGGCGGCCTCGAGGTGCACCTGGGGGTGGAGCGCGACTTCACGCCGGCCGCAAAGGCACATCCCGGGATCCTCGTGAGCGACCTGCCATCGCTGGCCGAGGCACTGACGACGGCCGGGATCGGCGTGACGTGGGACGCCGAGTTCCCGGGCCACGAGCGCTTCTACGCGGCGGACCCGTTCGGCAACCGCCTGGAGTTCCTCGAGCCGCGCAGCTGAACCGGCGTCAGAGCTCGAGCTCGGTCGCCACGGCCCGCAGCACCTGCGCGATCGGCTTGGCCTTCTTGCTGTCGGGGTGACGCCCGTGCCGGTAGCCCTCGCCGACGGCGTCGAGCATGCGGATGAGGTCCTCGACGATCACGGCCATCGCTTCAGGGTCCTTGCGACGCGCCTGCGACTGCGAGCGCGACACCGACGTGACGGGGTCGAGCAGTCGCACCTGCAGGGCCTGGTCGCCGCGGTTTCCCTGGACGATGCCGAACTCGACCCGCGTGCCCGCCTTCAGCGACGGGACGCCGTCAGGCAGCGCGTCGGCGCGCACGAAGACGTCCTCGCCCTCGTCGCGGCTCAGGAAGCCGAAGCCCTTGCCTGCGTCGTACCACTTCACTTTGCCCGTGGGCATGGCGCCACCTTCACGTCGTCCAGCTCGACGACGTCCGTCGTCGCCCACAGCCTAGTGGTCCGGGGCACCCCCGCGTCAGCGCATCGGCCGGCTGTCGTCGCGCGGCTGCGGCGCGGAGACCGGCTGCTCGAGGTGCGAAGCGTCCTCGAACGTCACCTCGACCGACTGGAAGCCCTTGTGCCGCTGCGACTTGGCGTACGCGGCATACGCGCGCTGGTCGGCCTCGGTGAGTACGACGTTGTCGGTGAACGGGGTCAGCAGCGCGCGCGGGTAGAGGTGGCGGCGCAGCACGACGTTGACCTCGAGCCCCATCACGACCATGATCGCCGCCACGTAGATGAACGCCAGCAGGCCAAGGACCAGCGCGAAGGTCTGGTTGACCGAGTTGGCCTTGCCGATGACCTCGCGGACGTACGTGTTGCCCACGTACTGCAGCCCCTGCCAGAGCAGCCCGGTCACGAACGCCCCCGGCAGCACCGAGCGCACGCCTGCCCGGCCCAGGCTGACGAGCCGGAACACCGCCGTGAAGATGCCGATGATCAAGAAGAAGCCCAGGATCCGCGAGACCCACCCGACGACGGGCTGCAGCTCGGAGCTGAGCGCGTCGGGATTGGCCAGGATCGAGCTGACGACCGCGATCGTGAGGATGCCGATACCGCTGATCGACAGGAACAGGATGCTGCGGAACCGCAGCAGGAACGGGTTGGCCCGGCTGTTGCGCGGCACCGACCAGGCGATGTTGGCGGCGTTCTGGAGCGCCTGGCCGAGGCCCATCGCGCCGTAGAGGGCTGTGACCGCACCGACCACGATCGCGGTCGTCGAGCCCTGCAGCCCGTTGGGGGTGCCGAGCTCGGAGCCGATGATCGGGAACTGGCTCAGGGCGCTGTCGAGCAGCTTGTCGCGCAGGGCATCGTCGCCCTGCAGCACGAAGCCGAGGATCGACGTGCTGAGCAGCAGCAGCGGGAAGATCGCGACGAACGCGTAGTACGTCACGATCGCCGACAGGTACGCGCCCTGGTCGTCGAAGTACTTGTAGATCACGGCCAGGGGCAGCCCGATGACGCGATGCCGGCGCTGGAAGGCGTCGAGGCGGGGGATGCTCGGCCCGTCGTCGGTCATGGCCGCTCGGTCCGGCCGGGCAGGTGCGGGCGGAGTGCCGCCGCGACGGCGTCGAAGCGGGCCTCGTCGAGCACCGCGCCCTCACGTCGGACGTCGGCGGGATCGACGACCAGCAGCCGGTCGAGCCGCACCTCGCTCGGACGTCCGGCGGCGTCCCACGCACCGGTGCCGAGGTCGAACCAGAACCGACCCGCGCGGTTCTCCTGCTCCTGGTCGCGGTCGTGATCCTTGGACGTCATCGGCAGCGCGAGCAACCGGTCGCCGTCGCGGGCGATCAGCAGCACCGGGCGGTCCTTGCCCTGCTGGGGGTCGTCCTCGTAGGCGACCCAGGTCCAGACGATCTCGCCGGGATCCGGCTCCCCGTCGGGGTGGGGATCGTAGGCGATGTGCACGGCGCAAGCCTGCCACAGGCGCGGCGACCGGCATCTCAGGCAGCGCGGCGCCGCTCGAGATACGCCGAGCGGAGGGCCGTCCTCGCCCGGTAGCCCAGCGCCGAGACCGCGTTGGCCGTCAGGCCCAGCTCGGCGGCGAGCTCGCAGGGGCGGCGACCCTCGACGTCGAGCTGCCAGAGCGTGCGCCGCCACCGCTCGGGCAACGTCGCATAGGCCTCGCGGATGCGGTCGCCGGCCTCGGCCGACGCCGGCGGGACCGGCGGTGGCTCGAGATCGGCGACCAGTTCGCACCGGCGCGCCCTGATCGCGCGACGGGCGGCCTCGTGCCGGACGGCGGTGAGCAGGTAGGCACGGAAGCTCTCGACCGGACCACGTCCCGAGCACAGCTGTCCGAGCACGCAGGCGAAGGCCTCCGCCACGACGTCATCGACCTCGCCGGCCGGGCCGGACCGCGACGCGACCAGCCGCGCCACGCCGGCATGACGTGCGAACAGCACGCCGAAGGCCTCTCGATCTCCTGCGCGCACGGCGCGGACCAGCTCGTCGTCATCGGTGCACGGGGTCATCCCCCAGTTATGTCCGAGATCGCGGACGTCCACCACGAGCGGACGTCCGCCCTGTGGACAACCTGCCGGCGGATTACTCGAAGTCGGGCAGCGCGCGCTTCATGACCTTGCCCGTCGGGTTGCGGGGAAGCTCGTCGAGGAACATCAGCCGACCCGGCACGGCGAAGCGGGCGACATGCGTCTTGGCGTACTTCTTGACGTCGTCCTCCGACAACGACGCACCGTCCTTGACCACGACGTACGCGGCCAGCACCTGCCCGAACGTCGCGTCGGGGACGCCGGTCACCACGACGTCGGTGATGTCGGGATGATCGATCAGCGCGTCCTCGAGCTCACGCGGGAAGACGTTCTCACCGCCGGAGACGATCATGTCGTCGTCGCGTCCCGAGACGAACAGGCGTCCGTCCTCGTCGAAGTAGCCGACGTCTCCGGAGTGCATGAGTCCCTCCGCGAACGACTTGGTGTTGCCGTCGGTGTAGCCGCCGAACGGCATGTCGTTGCCGACGTGGATGACACCGGTCTCGCCCTGCGGCACCTCACGGCCATCGGGGTCGAGGATCTTGACCGTCGTGCGGAACGGCGGCCTGCCGGCGGTGCCCGGGGCCTCGCGCAGGTCGCCGGGGCTCGCGATCGTGACCCATCCCGTCTCGGTCGCCCCGTAGAAGTTGTAGACCGAGTCGGTGAACAGGTCCATGTAGTGATTCGCGAGGTCGCCGGCCAGCGCCGACCCGCTGCTGGCCGTGATGCGCAGCGACGACAGGTCGGCCTTCTCGATGACTGCGGGGTCGACGTCGACCATGCGCTGCATCATCAACGGGACGACGACCAGCACCTCGGCGCGGTACGCCTCGACGTCCTTCACGACCTGCTCGGGGGAGAACTTGCGCCGCAGCACGTAGGTCGGCGCCGTCGACAGGCCGAAGGCGAAGTTGATCAGGCCCCAGGAGTGGAAGAGCGGCGCGGCGATGACGACGGTCGAGTTGCCGCGGTACGGGATCGCGCCGAAGAACGCGATGAGCGGCTTGAGGTCCTTGGGCTCCTCGCGACGCGCCCCCTTGGGCAGGCCCGTCGTGCCCGAGGTGAAGATGATGATCTGGCCGTGCCGAGACGGCTTGGGATGGCCCGCGGCCGGCTGTCCCTTCATCAGGCCGGCGACCGACGGCAGGTCGTCGGGAGCATCGTCGTCGGCCCAGGCCAGCACGATCAAGGACCGGTCGACGTCCTGCGCGACCTCGAGGAACTCCTGGTCGACGACGACGAGGCTGGCGTCCTCGCGCCGGGCGAGCTCGCCGAGCTGCGAGCGGCTGGCCATCGTGTTGAGCAGGAGCACGCGTCCACCGGCCTGCATGATCGCCACGATCGCCAGGACCATGTACCGGTGGTTGCGCGACAGCACCGCGACGGAGTCGCCGGGCTCGACACCGCGGTCCTTGAGCGCCTGCGTGAGCTGGTTGACCTGGGCGGCCAGGTCGGACCAGGTGATCTCGCCCGCGTCGTCGATGATGGCCGTCTGCTTCGGGAAGCGCTTGGCGGCGGCGTTGACCCCCGACGGGAGCCCCGGGCCCCACTTGGCCAGCTGCAGCCCGGCCCCCAGGAGCCGGTGAGGCGCGACGGGCTTGAGCAGCCCGATCTGCTTGAACACCTTCAGGCTGTAGCTCAGGTCGTTCATGAAACTCCGTTCGATGCGATGGCTCGACCGTAACGCTGTCGAGGCGACCCACCGAGGGTAACAACGAGTTACACCTCTGGCCCGCTTCCATGAGAAGGCTCTCATCGCCGGCTCACACGACGCTCATGCCCCGTCGATGGGGTGAGGTCATCACATCGACCGACGAACGGGAGACATCTCATGCGCACCCCCAGCCGCTCAGCCGCTGCATTCACCCTCGCGGGCCTCGGGCTCGGCACCCTTGCCGTCGCCGGCCTCGCGACCCCCGCCACTGCCGCGGGCCCCACCTGCCAGGGCGTCGCCGCGACGATCGTCGGCACGGCCGGACCCGACGAGATCGAGGGCACGTCGGGTCGTGACGTCATCGTCGCGCTCGCCGGAGACGACGAGATCGACGGCAACGGCGGCAACGACCTCATCTGTGCGGGCTCGGGCAACGACGAGGTCGACGGCGGGCGCGGCGCCGACCGCATCGACGCCGGCGCGGGCCGCGACGACGTGGACGGCGAGTCCGGTGCCGACCGCATCTGGGGACGGGCCGGCAACGACGACCTCGCCGGCGGGTCGGGCAACGACCGCATCTGGGGCGGCAGCGGACGCGACACCCTCGAGGGCGAGCGCGGCTCCGACCGCCTGAAGGGCGGCTCCGGCAACGACCGCGTCTACCAGGGCAGCGAGCCCGATCGCGACGACGACCGCTACGACGCCTGAGACCTGGCTAGTGCGCACCGTCTCGGGACAGGACCGCCCGGACGGTGCGCGCCAGGATCGCGATGTCGAGGCGCAGGTTCCAGTTGTTGACGTACTGCAGGTCCATGCGGATCGACTCCTCCCACGAGAGCGCCGAGCGACCGCTGACCTGCCACAGGCCGGTCAGGCCGGGTCGGACGTGGAGACGCCGCCACACCCACTGGCTGTAGCGGGAGGTCTCCGCCGGGAGGGCCGGGCGCGGACCGACCAGGGACATGTCGCCCTTGACGACGTTGAGCAGCTGCGGCAGCTCGTCGATCGACAGCCTTCTGAGCACCCGACCGATCGGGGTGATGCGAGGATCGTCGCGCAGCTTGAACAGCGGACCGGCGCCCTCGTTGTGGCGCTGCAGGTCGACCAGGCGGTCCTCGGCGTCGACCACCATCGTGCGGAACTTGTACATGACGAACGGTCGTCCGTCGCGCCCCGACCGCACCTGACGGAAGATGGCCGGACCCTTCGAGCCGAGCTTGATGGCGACGGTCACGCCCAGCAGGATCGGTGACAGCAGCACGAGTGCCGCTGCCGCGCTGACCCGGTCGAACATCGACTTGACCACCAGCGACATGAGGTGGTCGTTGGGCGCCCGCAGCGACAGGGCGATCTGGTCGCCCACGCGGCGGGGGCTGAGGTACTCGACGTGATCGCTCATGTCGGCGACGACGAGGCACTCGACCTCGGCCCGCTGCAGCGCCCACGCGAGGTGACGCAGGGCCGGGTTGCTGAAGGCCCGCCCGCTGGCGATCACGACCGAGGTGGCGTGACGCTCCTTGACGGTGTTGAGCACCTCGCGCACGACCTCGTCGAACCCGTGGTCGGAGACCGCCCCGGCCGGGGCGAGCTCGTGCGGCGAACGCCACGAGCACGTCGCGACGACGTTGACGTCCTTGCGTGTGACCCACCGCTTCTCGAGCCGGCGCACCGACTCGACCTGACCGACGAGGATCGTCGGCGTGCGTCGCAGCATCTGCCCGTGGATGACCGCGGACACGGCCAGCAGCGCCGGCCCGGCCAGCACCGAGATCATCGCCTGCTGCACGGTCGAGGAGTTGTCGACCCCGAGGATCACCAGGGCGAACGTCAGCACGCCGAGCATCTCGATGAGCCGGATGGACGGCTTGAACGACCGAGCGCGCTCGAAGGCCGGCAACGCGGCGAAGCTGTAGAGCAGCCAGAACCCGACGAGTGCCACGACTCCCGACGTCCACTCGGGGGGCAGGTCGAAGCGCTGGCGGGCGAGCAGCCAGGAGACTGCCAGGGCTGCGGCGTAGCCCAGCACGCCCTGCCTCAGCACGGCCCCGCCGAAACGGGTCAGCGTCAGGCTTCGGGGGACGGCGGACGTGCGATCGGTCCGCAGCCCGCGCAACGGCTGGTTGATGTTGATGGCGGCCATCAGACGCCTCTGCCGAGGAGATCGCGAAGCGCCCCTCGCCGACGCCGGAACGAGGTCGTCATTCGGCGGATCCTCCCTCGGTGAGGAAGGCGCGCAGCATCGAGCTCGAGGTGTGACGCGTGTAGGGGAAGTACACGACCTCGACTCCGACATCGGTCATCGTGCGCTCCAGGCGGTAGCCCTTCGGCGTGCCCTGCCAGTCGCTGCCCTTGAAGATGGCGTCGAACGGACGCTGCTGCCAGACCGCGAGCTTGTCCTCCGAGCGGTCGATGACGACCTCGTCGACGATGCCCAGTGCCGAGACGATGTCGATGCGCTCGTCGCACGGCACGACCGGCAGCCGGCCCTTCAGGTTCTCGACGTACTCGTCGCTGGCCACCCCCACCACGAGGTGGTGACACTGGTTGCGCGCGCGACGCAGCAGGTTGAGGTGACCGACGTGGAACATGTCGAACACCCCGCTGCAGTACCCGACGTCGAACCTGGGTCGTCCCTCGTTCACGTGATGCCCCGTCCTCTTTATCGTCTTCACCCAGGTAGAGGGCCCACCCCGCCGATCGTGACGAGATGCGCGCAGACTTTTGCGGGCGCGTTCTGGGACCGCCCGTCCCGCACCGGGCGACGGGCTGTGCGGGGCGGCCGAGACCGTGGCTCTACGGCCCGGTGCGGAGCGACAGGAGACCGTCGGGCCCGCCCACCGTCAGCTCGACGGATCCGACCGAGGCCGCCAGTCGCGGCAGGGACAGATCGCCCGACGGCGGGGGCACATCGACTCGCACGGCCACCGGTGGGGCGCCTGCCGCCGGGGCCTGCGTGGGTGACGCGACCTTCGGATCGGGCGACGACGGTGCGGCGGACGGCGCCGGTACGGCCCCGGAAGGTGCAGCGGCCGGCGCCGACGGTGCCGACGGCGCGGGGCGCGGCAGGGACGAGGTCGCTTCGGGCGTCGTGACGCCCGCCGCGGCGGAGGCGGGCTGCACCGGCTGGACACGGCGCACCGGCGCGGTGGCACGGTGGTCGGACGCGTCGACCTCGGCACTCGCCAGCGAGTAGCGCACCGGCTCGGGTGCCGCCGGACGGGTGACGCCGACGACCGCGACCGTCGCGATCGCCGCCGCGGCGGTCGGAGGGACCAGCACAGCGGCGATGCTCTTGAGCAGCACGCTCGCGTGGGCCCCCAGGGAGGCCAACGACAGGCCGACCACCCCGGCCGCCACCGTCGCGTCAGCGACCTGGCCGACGTCGCGGTTGACCTCTCGGAGGTCGAGGTAGATGGCCATGCAGTCGCCGCACGACTGGAGGTGTGCATGGACGCGCTGCTGGTCGCGAGCAGTCGCCGTGCGGCGCACGAAGGCCGAGAGCTTGGCCCGGTGTTCCGCGCACGTGCGACTGTCGTCGGGCTGGTCCTGCTTGACGTGCTGCTGCAGGTACGCCTCACGCAACCCGGCACGGGCCCGATAGACCAGGGCGGAGACGCTGTTGGCCGACAGGTCGAGCAGCGGACCCAGGTCGCTGGGCTTGCGCCCCTCGACGTCGAGGTGCCACAGGACGGCGCGCCATCGCGACGGCAGCGACTCGTAGGCCGCCCGGATCGTTGCGCGCTCGAAGTCGTCGAGGTCGCCGTTGCCGAAGGCGACGGCAGAGTCGATCTGTTGCAGGTCGTCGGTGGGAGTGACCCGCTTGCGCGCCTTGGCCCGACGCGCACACTCGTGCCGCACCGTGGTGAACAGATAGGCGCGGAAGGCGGTCTCCGGCCCCTTGCCGCGGCCGAGCAGGTCGAGGACCTGCGCGAAGGCCTCCGACACGACGTCGTCGGCGTCCTCCCTCTGGCCGAGATGTCGCGCGAGCCGGTGAGCGGCATAGCTGTGGCGCGAGAAGAGCGCGGCATACGCCTCTGAGCTGCCCGCGCGTGCCTGGGCGAGCAGGGTGCCGTCGTCGAGATCGACGAGCTCCCGCCCTGCGCCAGGCACGTTGACGGCGTCAACGTCCTGCATGTGATTCCCCTGGATGTGGTGATCGTCCGAGCTCCTGTAGGAGCGTCAGACCGTGTGTAACCGTGATTGACGGCTACCGAAGCATGACACGAAGGGACTAGACCCACCAGAGCGAGAAGCCGGCACTTTCTTGCTGCAATGCGAGAGAAGAACGAAAAATCTTTGTTGTTCACCGAGGTTTCCCACATGGTCGAGAAGGACTATTTGGGCGTCATCACAACGAACCCCTCTGGTTTTTTCGCTATTGTCCACAGGATTTCCACCGACCCACCGTCGGTGTGATGCACGTCTCACAGCAGACGGGCCGTCGCGATGCGCCCAAGAAAAGTCGAGGCCTGGCGTCATACCGGTCGGAGCGTCGTCTCCTTCTTGGTAGAGGTCCCGTCCGGGATCTTGTGAGACGCGAGGACACTCCCATGGCCGAAACTGCACAGTCCGTACAGCTCTCTGGTCTCGCCGGGTCGCTCAGACGTCACTGGACCGTCGTCGCGACCGTCGCGCTGATCGGCGCCGTGCTGGGCGTCGCCGTGGCGTTCGTCCTCCCGTCGACGTATGAGTCGACCGCCACGGTCGCCGTCAACCCGATGAAGGCCAACCCCCTCGGCGCATCCGCCGACGCGGCCCGCTCGGTCAGCATGCCCACCGAGGTCGGCACCGCGACGTCCGCCAAGGTCGCCGCCGCGGCGGCCAAGGAGCTCGACGCCGACTACTCGCTGTCGGCTAAGGACGTGCGCGAGGCGACGCGCGTCGAATCGCCCGACGACTCCCTCATCCTCGACATCCGCTTCTCCGGCAGCTCGGCCGAGCAGGCCGCGGCCGGCGCGAATGCCGTCGCGAAGTCGTACCTCGCGGTCCGCCGGGCAGATGCCCAGGCCCAGATCACCCGCCTCAAGGCAGCGACCGAGCAGCAGATCGCCGCGGTGCAGGCGCAGTCGGTCCAGCCGGACTTCGCCGGCGACGTCCAGCAGCGGTCGATCACGCTGCAGGCCGATGCCCTGGGTGCCCGGCTGGCCGAGCTCGGCGGCGTCGACCTCACGCCCGGACAGGTCGTGGGCAGCGCCGAGGTCCCCGGCAGCCCCTCGACCCCCGGGCCCATCACCCTCGGCTTCGCCGGGCTCCTGCTGGGCCTGCTCGTCGGCGTCCCCCTCGCCCTCCGGAAGAAGGACGAGAACTCCGAGATCGGCGGCGTCGAGGGCCTCCAGGCGCTCGGCGACCAGATCGTGCTGGACGGCACCAAGGACACCAACCGCGCCGACACCTGGGACATCGCGGCCTTCATGCTCAAGATCCCCACCGACATCGGCATCGAGGACCCCTTCTTGATCATGGTCGACGCCGAGGAGCAGCACGGTCAGTCGGTCACCCCGGGCCAGGAGCTCGTCGACGCCTTGTCGCGACGCGGGCGCTCGGCGCGCTTCGTCGACGCCGGTGCGATCAACGAGGGCAAGATCAGCCGCGGCTGGCCGACCGAGAAGAAGCGCATCTCGTGGGCCGGCGAGATCATCGTCATCGACACGTCCAACCTCAGCTCCGACGCCAACAAGGTCGCCCTGGCCACGCGCTCCGACTCGGTCCTGCTGGCCCGCACGGCCGCGGACGACGCCACGGCCCTGCGCCGGCTCGCCGGCCTGCTGCGCTCCAAGAACGTCGACATCGCGCTCACCGCGCTGTTCCCACAGCGTCCCGAGCTGCTGACGCTCTACCGCTGACCCACGCGCGCTGGCGGCACTGCTCAGCGAGCAGGTTCGGCCGCCAGCAGCGCGGTCTCGTCCTCGGTGAACACCCGCGACCGGATGATGAAGCGGTTGCCGGTCGGCCCCTCGATCGAGAAGCCGGCGCCACGCCCGGGGACGACGTCGATCGTGATGTGCGTGTGCGACCAGTACGCGAACTGCTCGCGCGATATCCACACCGGAGCATCCTCGGAGGCCCCGTAGTCCAGGTCGCCGAGGTGCACGTCCTGGTGTCCCGTCAGGAACGTGCCCTGCGTGAAGCACATGGGTGCCGAGCCGTCGCAGCACCCGCCGGACTGGTGGAACATCAACGGCTTGTCGTGGGACGCCCGAAGGCTGCGGAGGAGCTCCGCAGCCTTCGGGGTGATCGCGACGCGTTCGACCGCCATCAGCGCGCACGACCCATCAGAAGAAGCCCAGCTTGTTCTCGTCGTACGAGACCAGGAGGTTCTTCGTCTGCTGGTAGTGGTCGAGCATCATCTTGTGGTTCTCGCGTCCGATGCCCGACGACTTGTAGCCGCCGAAGGCCGCGTGGGCCGGGTACTGGTGGTAGCAGTTGGTCCACACGCGTCCGGCCTGGATGTCGCGGCCCGCCTTGTAGGCGGTGTTCGAGTCGCGCGACCAGACACCCGCCCCGAGCCCGTAGAGGGTGTCGTTGGCGATGTCGATCGCTTCGGCGTAGTCGTCGAAGCCGGTGACCGAGACGACCGGGCCGAAGATCTCCTCCTGGAAGATCCGCATCTTGTTGTGTCCCTGGAAGATCGTCGGAGCGACGTAGTAGCCGCCCGAGAGGTCTCCACCGAGGTCGACGCGCTCGCCGCCGGTGATGATACGGGCGCCTTCCTGCACGCCGATCTCGAAGTACGACAGGATCTTCTCGAGCTGGTCGTTGCTGGCCTGGGCCCCGATCATCGTGTCGGTGTCGAGGGGGTTGCCCTGGACGATCGCCTTGACCCGCTCGGTCGCCGCGGGCAGGAACTGCTCGAGGATCGAGTTCTGGACCAGCCCGCGACTGGGGCAGGTGCACACCTCGCCCTGGTTGAGCGCGAACATCGCGAAGCCCTCGAGCGCCTTGTCGTAGAAGGCGTCGTCCTTGCTGGCGACGTCCTCGAAGAAGATGTTCGGGCTCTTGCCACCGAGCTCGAGCGTCGCGGGGATCAGGTTCTGGCTCGCGTACTGGGCGATGAGGCGTCCGGTGGTGGTCTCGCCGGTGAAGGCGATCTTGCGGATGCGCGAGCTCGACGCCAGTGGGGCACCGGCCTCGACGCCGAAGCCGTTGACGATGTTGACGACGCCGGCCGGCAGCAGGTCGCCGATGAGCTCGATCAGCAGCATGATCGACGCCGGCGTCTGCTCGGCGGGCTTCAGCACGACGGCGTTGCCGGCTGCGAGGGCCGGGGCGAGCTTCCACGTGGCCATGAGCAGCGGAAAGTTCCAGGGGATGATCTGGCCGACGACGCCGAGCGGCTCGTGGAAGTGGTAGGCGACCGTCTGCTCGTCCAGCTGCGAGAGGCTGCCCTCCTGCGCGCGGATCGCGCCGGCGAAGTAGCGGAAGTGGTCGACGACGAGCGGGAGGTCGGCGGCCAGGCACTCGCGCACCGGCTTGCCGTTGTCCCACGTCTCGCCGACGGCGAGCATCTCGAGGTTCTGCTCGATGCGGTCGGCGATCTGGTTGAGGATGTTGGCGCGTTCGGTCACCGACGTCTTGCCCCAAGCGGGCGCGGCGGCGTGAGCGGCGTCGAGCGCCGCCTCGATGTCCTCGGCGGTGCCGCGAGCGATCTCGGTGAAGACCTTGCCGGTGACCGGCGAGACGTTCTCAAAGTATTGACCCTTGACCGGGGCGACGTACTCGCCGCCGATCCAGTGGTCGTAGCGCGGCTTGTAGGAGACGACGCTTCCGTCGGTACCTGGCTGGGCGAACACGGGCATGGGGGATGCTCCTTCAGATCGGGGTCTGCCGTGACCGTAGTCACATCCCCGTTGCTGCAACGTTGCAGCGCGCGGCTCCTTCGTCGCCGCCCCAGCGGCTCGCGCCTCACCGCTGCCGGGCTTCGCCCGGTGCGCTTGTCTCGCTTCGCTCGACCAGAGGCCTATCTGCCGAGTTCTTCGTCCAGGACGCTGACGTGGGCACTTACTTGGGCATGGCGGGGCGACGTCGGCGGCAGGATCGACAGCACCCTCTCCCACACCTCGAAGTCGTCGCGGCCGTGGGGCGTGTCGGCGAACGACAGCAGGGCATCGGCGTCGTTGGAGACGAGCAGCTGCGAACGCACGTGCATGTGCAGCTCGTCGCGGAGCCGTTCGACGGCCGGAGCGGTCGAGGCGGGCAGCACCGGCCCGCGGTAGCGGGCGACCGCGCGCCGAAGCCGCCCGGCCGCGAGGTCGTCACGCACGCCGGCGACGTCGGTGTCGACGGCATTCTCGAGCCGATAGGGCCGAGAGGCCAGCTCGATCGGGCCGAGCACAGCACGCAGGCGCGACAGCTCGGCACGCACCGTGACCTGTGCCTGCTCGTCGTCGCTGAGCGCCACCCCGAGCTCAGCGGTCGTCATGCCGTCGGCCGACTCGGACAGCAACAGCAGGATCTCGCTGTGACGCAGGCTCAGGCGCGTCGTCGTCGAGCCGTGCCGCAGCGTCGCGCCGTGGCCACCGAGCACCTCGAGGCTCGGTGCCTGCCACCCGGCCGACGCGACCGACGAGCGCGGTGCCGGGCTGAGCCGTTCGATCCGCAGCTCGGCCTCGACCGCCGCGACCGTCGCCCGCACGAGGGTCAGGCTCTGCGGCGTGACGACCTCATCACCGCCCGTCAGGTCGAGCACCCCCAGGATCGCCCCGGTGTCTGGATCGTGGATGGGAGCCGCCGAGCAGCTCCACGGCGTGACCTGCCGCGCCAGGTGCTCGGCCCCGAAGATCTGCACCGGCCGGTCGAGGGCGAGGGCGGTGCCCGGCGCGTT
>JBEVGQ010000115.1:0-4236 GCA_040511655.1 Aeromicrobium sp.
ATCTTCACCAACGAGTCGCGCGGGATCGACATCAGCACGTCGGGCCCGGCGCCGGTGTGCAGCATCATGATGGTGTCGGTGCGGCCGCGTCCGCCGCCGTCGCCGCCGGTCGACAGCTCCTTCTGCTCGTCCTTGGTGAGGCCGCGCCGGCTGTCGGAGCCGACCATCAGGTACGTCGTGCCCGGCTGGTCGCTCGGACGGTCGCCGCCGGGATCGGCGTCGACCTTGTTGATCTTGCCCCAGGCCCAGACGGGGACGGCCACGAGGAACACGATCCAGGCCAGCACGAGGATGCCGGCGACCCGCCGCTTGGTGCGGCGCTTCTTGGGCCGCGGCGGCTCGCCGCCCGAGACGGGCGAGGGGCCCGGGCCGCCGCGCCCAGGCGGCGGCAGGTCGGGCGGCGGGAGCTGGGACGAGGGACGCTCGGACGCACTCGTGCTGGGGTTCTTACGGGTGCTGTCTTCCTCGCCGTAGAGCCACCCGTAGTTGCCCTGGGGGCGCTGGTCTGACATGCAGACGACCGTACCGGACCAGGTGCCGCGCCAGCCGCAGCCTCAGGCTGGGCCGCGCCCGAAAATTCGACGGCGCGTCGCGGCGCGCCCTCAACCTCCGATTGAGGGTTTGTGTGAATACTGAGACCACCTCAGCTTCTTCCCCATCTTCGCGAGGACCCCATGTCTGACGTCCCCACAAGTGTCCTGGGCGGTTCGTACGACCGTCCGGCCGACACCTCGGCCCGCATCCAGTTCCGCCGCGCCCTGACCCTCATGGCCATGACCCTCGTCATGCCGGGCTCCGCCCAGCTCGTGGCGGGCAACAAGCGCGTCGGCCGCATCGGCGTGCGTGTCTGGTTCGGCTTCCTGGCCGTCGGCGCGTTGCTGCTGATCGTCTCGCTGACGTCGCGCACGGGTCTGTTCTCGCTCATGACCAACTCGACGCTGCTGACGCTGGGCCGCTGGACGCTCATCGCCGGCGCGATCGCGTGGGTCGCGCTGATGATCGACGCATGGCGCCTGGGTCGCCCCCTGGAGATGGGACGCCGTCACCGGCTCTGGATGACGGGCCTCAACAGCGCTCTGTGCTTCGTCACCGCGGGGGTCATGTTCTTCGCCGCCCACACGGTCAGCACGTCGCAGTCGTTCGTCGGCACCGTGTTCTCGTCCAGCACGACCTCGGCCCCCGAGTCGGGCCGCTACAACGTCCTGCTGCTCGGCGGCGACTCCGGCCCCGACCGCAACGGCGTGCGTCCCGACTCGCTGACGGTCGCCTCGATCGACAAGGACACCGGACGCACGGTGCTGATCGGCCTGCCCCGCAACCTCGAGGACGTCCCGTTCAAGCCCGGCACGGTCATGGACAAGGAGTTCCCGAACGGCTTCGACTGCGAGGGCTGCTACCTCAACTCGGTCAACACCTGGGCCAACGATCACGCCAGCCTCTACGGCACCAAGTCTCCGGGCATCAGGGCGACGATGGACGCGGTCGAGGAGATCACGGGCCTCAAGCTCAACTACTACGCGATGGTCAACATGAAGGGCTTCGCCAAGCTCGTCGACGCCGTCGGTGGCGTGACGATGAACGTCCGCGAGCGCACCGCGATCGGCGGCATCGGCTCGCCGATCCGCGGCTACATCAAGGCCGGCAAGCAGAAGCTGACCGGCGACCAAGCGCTCTGGTACTCGCGCAGCCGCGTGCAGAACAACGACTTCTCGCGCATGGGTCGCCAGAAGTGCGTCATGAACGCGATGATGCAGCAGCTGAGCCCCAAGAAGGTGCTGCTCAACGTCGGCAAGATCGCCAGCTCGGGCAAGGAGCTGCTCAGCACCGACATCCCCCAGAAGGACCTCGACGTCTTCATGGACCTGGCCCTCAAGGCCAAGTCGCAGAAGGTCTCGACCGTGTCGCTCGTCCCGCCCGTGATCTACACCGGCAACCCGGACTTCGTGAAGGTGCGCGACATGATCGACGCGGCGATCGACGAGGCCGAGGGGACCAACGCGGCCGCCAAGTCGCACCTGGCCACCGCCGCCCTGGCCGTCCCTGCGACCCAGGAGCAGAAGGTCGAGGAGAAGGTGGCCGAGAAGAAGAAGGACCCGGTCAAGGCCAACCAGAGCTCCGACCTGGCCGCTGCCTGCTGACGGCCGTCGCTGAGGACTGGCTGAGATCTGCCATGGGGTACGTCGTCGCCACCGGCGTCAGCGATACTAGGATCTCAGCCCGGCGACGACCGTTCTCCGGGCACGATCACGAGGAACCATGACGCATCGGGCCACCCTGCTGGGCCGCGGCTACCAGGACCGTCACCTGGACTCGCCGCGTGTCCGGTTCCGTCGTGTCCTGACGCTGTGCCTCATGACGATGATCGTCCCCGGCTCGGCGCAGGTGGCGCTCGGCAAGCGGGCGATCGGATGGACCGCGATCGCCGCCTGGTTGTCGCTGATCGCCGGTGGCGGCTACGTGTACGCCACGTTCCGCAGCGACCGTGCCCGTGTGCTCGGCTGGTTCACCGATCCCGACGTCCTGCTGGGCACGCGCGTCGCGATGGTCGTGCTGGTGCTGCTGTGGCTCGTGCTGTTCATCGACGCGTGGCGGCTCGGCTCGCCCGTGCGCCTGACGTTCGCCCGTGCCGCCGTGGTCACGGTCGTCAACCTGGCCATCATCGGCAGCGTCGCGGGCTCGACGGCGTTCGCGTCGCAGCTCATCCAGGTGCAGCGCAGCGTCGTGCAGGAGGTCTTCCCCGAGACGAAGACGTCGGCGCCTCTGGCGGGCCGCTTCAACATCCTGCTGCTCGGCTCCGACGCCCGCGAGGACCGCACCGGCATCCGTCCCGACTCCATGACCGTGCTGAGCATCGACGCCGACACCGGCAAGTCGGTCATGGTGTCGCTGCCTCGCAACCTCGAGAACGTCCCGTTCCGCAAGGACTCGCCGCTGGCGAAGGTCTACCCGTACGGCTACAACTGCGGTGACCAGTGCCTGCTCAACGCGGTGCACACGATGGCGCAAGATCGCAAGGACCTGTATCCCGACAGCAAGGACCCGGGTCTCGATGCCACGATCGACGCGATCGAGGGTGCCACCGACCTGACGATCAACTACTACATCATGGTCAACCTCAACGGGTTCAAGGGACTCGTCGACGCCGTGGGCGGGGTCGAGATGGACGTCAAGAGCCGCATCGCGATGTTCGGCCACGACGACGCCTACAAGAACGTCTACATCGAGCCGGGCCAGCAGAAGCTCAACGGTCAGAAGGCCCTGTGGTACGCCCGCAGCCGTGTGCAGTCCGACGACTACGCACGCATGGGACGCCAGAAGTGCCTCATGGCGGCCATGGCCGATCAGCTCAGCCCCACCAAGGTGCTGACCAACGCCACGAAGATCGCGAGCTCCGGCAAGCAGCTGCTGAGCACCAACATCCCGCAGTCAGAGCTCGGCCGCTTCGCCGACCTGGCTCTCAAGGCCCGCGGCAAGCAGATCCGCACGGTCTCGATCGTCCCGCCGCAGTTCAATACCGAGACGCCCGACTTCGCCGCGATCCACGCCGCGATCAAGACCGCGATCGACACGTCGGAGGGCGATGCCAAGAAGCCGGCTGCCACCGGCGGTTCCGGCGGCTCCGGCACCTCGGCAGCGACCACGCCGGCACCGACGACGCCCACGACCCAGTCGCCCACCGAGGGCCGCGCGGCCAACAACGCCGACAACCTGAAGAGCGCCTGCTGAAGCGCGCGGCTCCTTCGTCGCCGCTCCAGCCGTTCGTTCCTCACGGCTGCCAGGCTTCGCCTGGGCGCTTGCCTTCGCGCCCCCTACTCGCTGCGCTCGTGGGGGGACCCCCAGCTGCGCTCGCTTGGCCTGTGGTCAGGACGAGGTGTCCAGCGAGCCTGCCCGGCTTGGGTTAGTTGTCTTGTGCCTTGTGGTACGCGTGGATGACCTCGTCGGGGTCGCCGTCCATGATCAGCGTTCCCTGGTCGAGCCAGATCACGCGGCTGCACGTGTCCTTGATCGACTGCATCGAGTGGCTCACGAGGAACACCGTGCCCGCGTTGTCGCGGATCTCGCGGATGCGTGCCTCGCTGCGCTGACGGAACTTGCGGTCGCCCACGGCGAGCGCCTCGTCGACGATGAGGATCTCGTGCGTCGCCATGCTGGCGATCGCGAACTTGAGCCGCGCCGTCATGCCCGACGAGTAGGCGCGCATGGGCAGGTCGATGAACTTCTCGATGCCGGCGAACG
>JBEVGQ010000116.1:0-4960 GCA_040511655.1 Aeromicrobium sp.
GCACACATGACTCGCAACGGGGCGTCGCTCCGGACGGGTGACATCTACGGCACCGGGACCGTCTCGTCCTTCGAGCCGAGCGGACAGGGCTCGCTCATGGAGCTGTCGTGGGGCGGCTCGCGCCCCCTCGTGCTGGAGGATGGCACTGAACGAACCTTCCTCGAGGACGGCGACGACGTCTCGCTCCGAGCGCTCATCGGCGGGGACCCTGCGCGGCCGTTCGGGGAGGCCACCGGGACGGTCGTTGCGCGTCCCGACTGCTGATCAGGCCAGTCCGACCGGTGCCAGCCGGGCGAGGTGCGCGTCGAGAATGCGCTCCAGACGTTCGGGCGAGAGCACCCACGGTCGATAGAGCTCTTGGACGCAGAGACCGTCGCACAGGGCAAGCAGGTCGAGAGTGACGTCCTCCGCGTCGAGCCGCGGCTCGACCACGCCGGTGTCCTGTGCTCGTTCGACCTGGATGCGCACAGCCTGTGCGACGGCCAGGTGCCCCGCCTCGGCCACCTTGCGGAGCTTGTCCTCGGCCAGCGCCAGCCCCATGAACGCGAACCAGACGGCGCTCTCGGCAGATATCTCACGGCTGAGCGGCAGGAGAGACATGATGCTGGATCGGAGAGCCTGTTCAGCACCGGCCTCGTCCGCGATCGCGTGTATCCGGTCGACGGTGCGCTGACCCACGACGTCGAAGGCATACTGGAGGAGCGCGGTCTTGGTGGGGAAGTAGTACTGGACGGCGCCGCCGCTCCACCCCGCGGCGGAGGCAACGCGCCGCACCGATATGGCACCGATGCCGTCCTCGCGTGCCACCTGCCAGACGGCTTCGGCCAGAGCAGCTCGCCGTTCTGCATGATCGACGATCCGTGGCATGAGCCGATCCTAGTGGTTCACAGCGGCGGGCTGACTGCCCGACGGTGGATCTTGGCGCGGGTCGGATCGAGTAGATGTGCCGACGTCGTCAACCACTCATGGAAGTGACTGGTATCCCGGTGCGCCGCGAAGGCCTCCTCGCTCGTGAACACCGTGAACAGGTGGACGCGGTCCGGGTTGTCGCAGTCGTGCAGCACGTCGAAGCCCACGCAGCCCTCCTCGTGGCTCATCGACTGTGCCGCGTTGCGGCGCGCAGCAACCGTCAGTGCGCCGCGTTGGCCAGGAATCGCGTCCAGGGTCGCCATCACGACGTAGAGGCCCGCATCCATCAGGCCAGCTCCGAGATGGGAAGGATGCCCAGGGTGTGCAGCACGTCGACCTTGTTCCATGAGGAGTGCTCCTCGATGATCCGGCCGCGCTCGAACCTGTTGAGGGTGATGCCGGTGGCATGGATCGCCTTGCCCGTTGGCGGAACCCCGAAGTAGGTCGCCGAATGTGTGCCGTGCGAGATCCACTTGTACGACACCCAGTCGTCCTCAGCCACCGCGATCTTCACGTCGGTCACGAGATCGGGAAAGGCCGCGTAGAGCGCACCGAGCGTCAGCTTCCACTCGGAGAGAGTCTGCCTGCCCGGCCCGACGTGACGGACGTAGTCGGGATCGAAGTAGCGGTCCAGGACGGCAAGATCCTGCGACTGCTCGAGCTCACTCCACATCTGGGTCACGTGGTGCTTGTTCGAGGACGTGCTCATGTGTCCATCCCTTCAGAAGGTCGTGTCGCGGCCCATGCACAGGCCGGCTGGCCGATGGGTGTGCCCGGCGGGAAGTACCGAAGGATCGCGTCGGCGTGCACCACCTGGTCCAGCGCCTGCCACGCGGCGATCAGCGCGTCCGCCGTGTCGAAGTCGGTCACGAGCTGCTCGCCTCGATGCCGGGGATCGTGCTGCTGTCGTGGAACCGACGGTCGACGTACAGGAGCGGGAGACGTCCCGTGCTTTCTGCGTTCAGCACTCGTCCGATGAAGATCGAGTGGGTGTAGGCGGGAATCCTGGACTCGACCTGGAGCTCGAGGGTCGCCGAGACGCCGTCCAGCAACGGCGCGCCGTGCGCGCCGAGGTGCCAGCCCACGTCGCGGAACTTGTGCGGATTCGATCGTCCGAACACGGAGGCGACGTCCGACTGGTCGTGCGCCAAGATGTTGACTGCCATGTGGTCCCGGCTGAAGAAGCCGGGGTACGACGAAGCGGTCGTCGCCAGGCAGACGAGCACGAGCGGAGGGTCGAGGGAGAGACTGGAGAAGGCGTTGACGGCCAGGCCGAAGGGTTGGCCGTCAACCTCGGACGTCACGATGGTCACGCCCGTCGGATAGAGCCGATGGACGTTCTTGACGCGATCGGCGAGCTCGTCGGGGGCTATCCCGGTCGCCGGTTGGTCCCGGCCGTTAGCAGACGATGTTGACAACTCGTTCCTCCGTGTTCGCGAGCAGGCCGCTGAGGCCCAGCTCTCGGCCGATACCGCTGGTCTTCATGCCGCCCCAGGGAAGTCGTGGATCTGGAGCACCCCACGCGTTGACCCAGACGGCGCCTACGTCGAGCTGGCGAGACGTCGTGACAGCAGCCGAGATGTCCTGCGTCCAGATGACGGCAGCGAGCCCGTACTGGGTGTCGTTCGCGAGTCGGATGGCCTCGGCATCGTCGTCGAAGGCGATGATGGTCCCGACGGGGCCGAAGATCTCCTCTCGGGCGATCGTCAAGTCGTTGTTCCCGACGAACACGGTCGGCTCCATGAAGAAGCCGCGTGATCCGTGCTGCCGTCCGCCCGTCACCAAGGTCGCGCCCTCCGACATTCCGGAGTCGACGTACCCGAGAACACGATCGAGCTGGCGCTGGTTGATCAGGCTGCCCATCGTGGTCGAGGTGTCGAACGGGTCACCGAGCCGCTGGTGCTTGGCTTGAGCGGCCAGCGCTTCGGCCACGTCCGCGACTCGGCTGCGATGCACCAGGACACGGGTGCCGGCGGCACAGGTCTGGCCGCTGTTCGCGAACAGCGACGCAGCGGCGACAGGGGCGAGCTTCTCGACGTCCGCGTCCGCGAAGATGATCTGGGGCGACTTGCCGCCGAGCTCGAGGGTGACCGGGGTGAACGTCTGCGCCGCAGCCGCCGCGATGGTCCGTCCGGTCTCGGGCGAACCGGTGAAGGAGATCTTGTCGACGCCGGGGTGTTGCGTCAGGGCCGTCCCCGTCGTCCGGCCGGGGCCGTTCACGACGTTGAGGACTCCACCGGGGAAGCCGGCCTCCACCGTGAGCTCAGCCAGCAGCTGGGACACCAGCGGGGCCTCCTCCGAGGGCTTGAGGACCACCGCGCACCCGGCCGCCAGCGCCGAGGCCACCTTCCAGCTGGTGATCATCGTCGGCGCGTTCCACGGCGTCACGGCCGCGACGACGCCGACAGGGACGCGCTCGGTGTAGGACAGTCGTGGGCGACCCATGTAGTCGGGGACGGGGACCGTGGTGCCTGACACCTTGTCAGCCCACCCCGCGAAATGCCGGAAGGTCTGGACAGCAAGGTCGATGTCGACGGCGAGCGTGTCGTGGAACGGCTTGCCGGCGTCCAGGGCTTCGAGGGCTGCGAAGTCTGCGCTTCGCTGCTCGATGAGATCGGCGAGACGGTGAAGCAGGTGACCGCGCTCCCCCGCGGCCATCTGTGACCACTGTCCGACGAGCTGGGCGCGCGCGGCACGCACGGCTCGGTCGACGTCACTGGCGGACGCCGTGCTGAGCCGAGCGACGACGCTGCCATCGGTCGGGTTCAGGGTCGCGAATGTCTCGCCGTCAGCGGCTTCGACCCATTGCCCACCGATGAACAAGCGGGTGTCAGGGAGTTGCTCGGGGGCCATCTGTCCTCCAGGTCTTGACGTGAACGTATTCATACGGTCGTATGGAAACATACGTCACACTGGTCCGGCTGACAAGACCTGGCCACAACAACGAGGAGATCCACATGTCGATGCTCGACCCTGCGCCCGATGCCGGCCGCGACGCATCGCCGGCACGCCGGTACCTCTCAGGTTTCGGCAACCAGTTCCTGACCGAGGCGGTCGATGGGGCGGTGCCCGCGCGGAGGAACAGTCCTCAGCGCGCTCCGCTCGGTCTCTACGCCGAGCAGATCAGCGGTACCGCGTTCACGGCACCGCGCGCGGACAACCGACGGACGTGGGTCTATCGGATCCGCCCCTCGGCGGCACACCCTGCCTACCGGCGCGTCGACGCACGGGGTCTGCTGGCCGCTCCCATCGCGAACGAGGCCCCAGAGCCCAACCGCCTGCGCTGGGACCCCCACCCCCTGCCCGAGGCGCCGACGACGTTCGTGGAGAGCCTGTTCACTCTGGGTGCCACGGGCGATGTGCGCGCGCAGGACGGCGTGGCGATCCACCTGTACGCGGCGTCGGCTTCGATGGATCGCGACTACTTCGTCAACAGCGACGGAGAGCTGTTGATCGTGCCGCAGGAGGGCACGCTCGACATCCGCACGGAGCTCGGCTTCATGGACGTGGCCCCCGGTGAGATCGCCGTGGTCCCCCGGGGCATCCGCTTCCAGGTCAAGCTGGTGGACGGGCCCGCACGCGGCTACGTCATGGAGAACTACGGCCATCTCCTGACCATCCCCGAGCTCGGCCCCATCGGTGCGAACGGGTTGGCGAATCATCGCGACTTCCTGACGCCGGTCGCTGCGTTCGAGGACCGCGACGAGGACGTCGTCCTCTATCAGAAGTACCTGGGCCATCTGTGGGCGGCCGACTACGACCACTCGCCGTTGGACGTGGTCGGCTGGCACGGCAACTACGTGCCCTACAAGTACGATCTCTCCCGTTTCATGGTGCTCGGGACCGTCACCTTCGATCATCCGGACCCGTCGATCTACACGGTGCTCACATCCCAGAGCAGCGTGCCGGGAACGGCCAACGCGGACTTCGTGATCTTCCCGCCTCGCTGGCTGGTGGGCGAGGACACCTTCCGACCGCCGTGGTACCACCGCAACATCATGAGCGAGTTCATGGGCCTGGTCCATGGCGTGTACGACGCCAAGGCCGAGGG
>JBEVGQ010000117.1:0-4121 GCA_040511655.1 Aeromicrobium sp.
GCGCCGCCGGCGTTGTTGAGCAGAAGGTCGAGGGTGGGCCCCACGGCGTCCGCCAGCGCGGCCACCTGGGACTCGTCGGTGACGTCGCACGTCACGGCCGTGCCGCCGATCTCGGCGGCGAGGGCCTCGACGCGATCGGTTCGGCGGGCGACGCAGAACACGTGGTACCCCGCGGCGGCGAGGGCTCGGGCGGAGGCGGCGCCGATGCCACTGCTGGCTCCGGTCACGACGGCGGTAGGCATGTGCCCATCGTCGCAGACCGGCTGCGGGTGCACGGTTCGGAGCAGGTGGGACGATAGGACCGAAAGGTGGGTGCACATGCTCAGGCGAATCGCCATGCTCTCTGCGCACACGTCGCCGCTGGAGCAGCCGGGCGACGGCGACGCGGGCGGCATGAACGTGTACGTGCTCGAGCTGTCGCGGCAGCTGGCGGCCCGCGGCATCGAGGTCGAGATCTTCACCCGCGCCACGTCCCGCCACCAGCCCGCCGTGCACGACGTCGAGCCGGGCATCCTCGTGCACCACGTCGCTGCAGGACCGTTCGAGGGGCTCGAGAAGAACGACCTCCCGTCCCAGCTGTGCTCGTTCGTGCGCGACGTGCTGCGTGCCGAGGTCGAGCGCGAGCCGGGGCACTTCGACCTCGTCCACTCGCACTACTGGCTGTCCGGCCAGGTCGGCACCGTCGCCCGCGAGCGGTGGGACGTCCCGCTCGTCCACACGATGCACACGATGGCCAAGGTCAAGAACGCGATGCTGGCCGAGGGCGACGCCGCCGAGCCCATCGGCCGCGTCTACGGCGAGGAGGAGATCGTCCGCCTCGCCGACCGCCTGATCGCCAACACGTCCGAGGAGCGCCGCGAGCTCGTCGAGCTGTACGGCGCCGAGCCCGAGCGCGTCGCCGTCGTGCACCCGGGCGTCGACCTCGAGGTGTTCACGCCCGGCCGACTCGACGACGCCCGCCGACGCCTGGGCATCGCGCCCGATGCCGCGCTGCTGCTGTTCGCCGGACGCATCCAGCCGCTCAAGGCACCCGACGTCGTGCTGCGCGCCGCCGCCGAGATGCTGCGCAACGACCCTGCCCTGCGCTCACGGCTCGTGGTCGCCGTCGTCGGTGGGGCCTCGGGCTCGGGCCTCGAGCAGCCCACCGCGCTGGCCGACCTCGGCGACGAGCTGGGCCTCGCCGATGTCGTCCGGTTCGTCCCGACGGTCGCGCAGCGCGAGCTCGCCGACTGGTACGCCGCGGCCTCCGTCGTGTGCGTGCCCTCGTACAACGAGTCGTTCGGGCTGGTCGCGATCGAGGCGCAGGCCTGTGGCACCCCCGTGGTCGCTGCCCGCGTCGGCGGCCTGTCGACCTCGGTGTCGGACGGCGTCACGGGTGTCCTGATCGACGGGCACGACCCCGTCGACTACGCAGCGGCGATCCACCACCTGCTCACCGACCCCGACGCGCGCGAGGCGATGAGCCAGAAGGCCGTCCGCCACGCCGAGGGATTCGGCTGGGACGTCACCGCCGACCGCACGCTCGGCGTCTACGCCGATGCCGTCATCGCCCGCCAGGAGGCACTCGCATGACCCGCACGACCGCCGCAGACGTCCGCCGCACCATCATCGACACCCTCGAGGCGTCGTCGCTGACCTACACCGAGCACCAGACCGGCGTCTTCGAGGTGACGCTGCCGGGCGAGCGCAAGCTGCAGACGACGTGCCGCCTCGACATCGGCCGGCACGCGCTCGGCATCCACGCCTTCGTCGCCCGCAACCCCGACGAGAACCACCAGGTCGTCTACCGCTGGCTGCTCGAGCGCAACCTCAAGATGTTCGGGGTCGCGTTCGCGGTCGACACGGCGGGTGACATCTACCTCGACGGCCGGGTGCCGCTCGAGTCGGTGACGTCCGACGAGCTCGACCGTCTGCTCGGATCGGTGCTGACGTACGCCGACGAGTCGTTCAACACGATCCTCGAGCTCGGGTTCGCCAGCTCGATCCGCAAGGAGTGGCAGTGGCGCGAGTCGCGGGGCGAGTCGACCCGCAACCTCGACGCCTTCAAGCATCTCAGGCCCTGAGCACCGGCCGGTGGCGCGCGACCGCTGATCGCGTAGCGTTGACGGCGTGAAGGTCATCGTGTTCGCCGATGTGACGGACCCGTGGGCCTACATCGGGTCGACCAGGTTCGAGCGGGCCGCTGCGATGTTCTCGATCCTGACCGGCGAGCCGGTCGAGATGACCTTCCGGGCCTTCCAGGTCTCGGTCGACGAGTCCGACGAGGCCAGGGCCAGCGCGGTCGCCGCGGCCAAGATCACCGGCATCGACCTCGACTTCGACGACGTCGTCGAGGCTGACTCCTTCGATGCGTGGCGGCTGCTCACCTGGGCCGACGAGGCCGGCCCGGGCTTCCAGCGCGATCTCGCGCACCAGCTGTGGCGGGCGCACTTCCTCGAGGGCGCCGACGTCTCCGACCCCTTCACCCTCGCCACGCGTGCCGCTCTCGTCGGGCTCGAGCTCGAGACCGCCGAGGCGCTCCTGGCCAGCACCGAGTACGCAGACGAGGTGCGCACGCAGAACGAGACGGGCGAGTCGCTGACCATCGCCTCGCTGCCGTACGTCGTGGTCGAGCAGCGGTGGACGCTCGAGGGCATCCAGTCGCAGAACGACTACGTGCAGGCGCTGAGCCAGATGTACGCCGAGCAGCAGGGCGACTCCCCGTCCGACGCGTGACCCCATAGGCTCAGGGCATGAGCACTCTCATCCTTCTGCGTCACGGTCACAGCGAGTGGAACGCCAAGAACCTGTTCACCGGATGGGTCGACGTCGACCTCAACGAGCAGGGCGTCGAAGAGGCGCACAAGGGCGCGTCGATGCTGGCCGAGGCCGGCCTCCTGCCCGACGTCTCGCACACGTCCCTGCTGCGCCGCGCGATCCGCACGTCGCAGATCGTGCTCGACGGCATCGACCGTCACTGGATCCCGGTCAAGCGGTCGTGGCGGCTCAACGAGCGTCACTACGGCGCGCTGCAGGGCAAGGACAAGAAGGCCACGCTCGAGCAGTACGGCGAGGAGCAGTTCATGACGTGGCGCCGCTCGTACGACACGCCGCCACCGGCGATCGCCGACGACGACGAGTTCAGCCAGGCGGCCGACCCGCGCTACGCCGCGCTGCCCGACGAGCTGCTGCCGCGCACCGAGGCGCTCGCCCAGGTGCTCGACCGCATGCTCCCGTACTGGTACGACGCGATCGTCCCCGACCTGCTCGACGAGAAGGTCGTGCTCGTGACGGCGCACGGCAACTCGCTGCGGGCGCTCGTCAAGCACCTCGACGGGCTGGGCGAGGACGAGGTCGTGGGGCTCAACATCCCCACCGGCATCCCGCTGGTCTACGAGCTCGACGCCGACCTGCGTCCCACCCTCAAGGGGGGCCAGTACCTCGACCCCGCCGCCGCCGAGGCGGCCATCGCCGCCGTAGCCAACCAAGGCCGCTGACGCTCACCAAGGTGACCCCGGGCCGAGCGAGCGCAGCGAGCGAAGGCTGGCGCCCGGGCGAAGCCCGGCAGCGGCGAGGGACGAGCCGCTGAGGCGGCGAAGCCGCACGCCCTAGCTGTCGTACTTGTAGCCGAGGCCTCTGACCGTCGTGAGGGTGACGGGGTTGGTCGGATCCGGCTCGATCTTGGCGCGCAGGCGCTTGACGTGGACGTCGAGGGTCTTGGTGTCGCCCACGTAGTCCGCACCCCACACCCGGTCGATGAGCTGGCCACGGGTCAGCACGCGTCCGGGATTGCGCAGGAAGTACTCGAGCAGCTCGAACTCCTTGAGCGGGAACTTGGTCTCGGAGCCGTCGATCGTCACGAGGTGGCGGTCGACGTCCATCCGCACGCGGCCCGCCTCGAGCGACGCGCCCTCGTCGATCTCGTCGCCGGACCCCCGGCGCAGCACGGCGCGGATGCGGGCGACGAGCTCGCGGGGGGAGTACGGCTTGGTGACGTAGTCGTCGGCGCCGAGCTCGAGCCCGACGACCTTGTCGACCTCGGTGTCCTTGGCGCTGACCATGATGATCGGCACCGAGGACGTCAGCCGGATGGCCCGGCACACCTCGGTGCCCGACAGCCCCGGCAGCATCAGGTCGAGCAG
>JBEVGQ010000118.1:0-8283 GCA_040511655.1 Aeromicrobium sp.
CCCGCTCGCGTCGTACGAGCTCGCCGACGTCTCGACGTGGGAGCCGCCGGCGCCCGTCGACCTCATCGTCTCCAACGCGCTGTTCCAGTGGGTGCCCGACCGCCTGGACGTCATCGAGCGGTTGGCCGGCCAGATCGCTCCTGGCGGCACGTTCGCGCTGCAGACCCCCAACAACTTCTGCGAGCCGAGCCACCGGCTGCTGTCGGAGGTCGCGTCGCGACCGGCCTACCGCGACCTGACGGACGGCCTGCACGAGAACCGGGGCACGGCACCCGAGGCGTACCTCGACCTGTTCAGCCGTCTGGGCTGGGAGGTCGACGCCTGGGAGACGACCTACCTGCACGTCCTGCAGGGGGAGAACCCCGTGCTCGACTGGATCTCCGGCACCGGCGCGCGCCCGGTGCTGGCGGCGCTCCCCGACGACCTGCGGGCGCAGTTCGTCGAGGAGTACGGGTCCGCCCTGCGTGAGGCCTACCCGTCGCGGCCGTGGGGCACCGTCATGCCGTTCACGCGAGTCTTCGCCGTGGCCCGCCGGGGAGACTGACTCCGGTACGCTGTCGGGGTTGTCCCAGGTCGGTCCGCCGCCCCAGGACTGCTGATCCCCGGTTGGTCTGCCGGCAGGGCCCGCCGCACTTTGAATGCGGACAAGCGACGTAGGTTCGACTCCTACCCGGGGAGCCAGCTGCCCAGCTGTCGTCGACGAGGAGCTCAGTGATCGCACACACAGACGCCGTCACCGCGATCGTGCTGGCGGCAGGCGCCGGCACGCGGATGAAGTCCGCGCGCGCCAAGGTCCTGCACGAGATCGGGGGCCGCAGCATGATCGAGCATGCGCTCGTGGCCGTCGCCGGCGCCGGCGTGCACACGACGGTCGCCGTCGTCGGTCACGACCGCGACCAGGTGTCGTCGGCGATCACGGCCCACGACCCGGCGGTCGTGCTGGCCGTGCAAGAGGAGCAGAACGGCACGGGGCACGCGGTGCGGGTGGCGCTGGAGGCCCTCGACGCCCCGCCGACCGGCACCGTCGTCGTCACCTACGGCGACGTGCCCCTGCTGACCTCGCAGACCCTGGCCGAGCTGCTGGTCGGCCACCGTGCGGCCGGCCGCGCCGTGACGATCCTGTCGGCCGAGGTCGACGACCCGACGGGGTACGGGCGCATCGTGCGCGACGCCGACGGGGCCGTGCAGGCGATCCGCGAGCACCGCGACGCGTCCGCCGACGAGCTGGCCGTCCGCGAGATCAACAGCGGCATCCTCGTGGTCGACGGGCCGTTCCTCGACCACGCCGTGGCCGGGCTGCGGTCCGACAACTCCCAGAGCGAGCTGTACCTGACCGACATCGTCGGCATCGCCGTGGCCGAGGGACGTCCGGTGGGCGCGCACGTGCTCGAGGACGTCTGGCAGACCGAGGGGGTCAACGACCGCGTCCAGCTGGCACGTCTCGGCCACGAGCTCAACCGCCGCATCGTGCGCGGCTGGATGGCCGAGGGCGTCACGGTCGTCGACCCCGCCACGACGTGGATCGACTCGGCGGTCAGCCTCGCCCGCGACGTCACGCTGCTGCCCGGCACGCAGCTGCTCGGCGCCACACAGGTCGACGAGGGCGCGACGATCGGCCCCGACACGACCCTGCGCAACGTCGAAGTGGGCGAGGCCGCCACGATCATCCGCACGCACGGCTCCGACTCCGTCGTCGGCACCCGCGCGACGGTGGGACCGTTCGCCTACCTGCGTCCGGGCACCGAGCTCGGCGAGGACGGCAAGATCGGCACCTTCGTCGAGGTCAAGAACTCCGTCGTCGGTGCCGGGGCGAAGGTGCCGCACCTGTCGTACGTCGGCGACGCCGACATCGGCGAGGGCGCCAACATCGGCGCGGGCACGATCTTCGCCAACTACGACGGCGTCACCAAGAACCGGTCGTCGATCGGGCGCCATGCCCGCACGGCGTCCAACAACACCTTCGTGGCACCGGTGACGGTCGGCGACGGAGCCTTCACAGGCGCCGGGGCGACGATTCGCGAGGACGTCCCGCCGGGGGCGCTGGCCGTCAGCGCGGGACGACAGAGGAACATGGGGGGCTGGGTGGCGGACAAGCGTCCGGGCACCTCGTCAGACCAAGCCGCGCGCGAGTCCGAGAGCGCCACGAACCTGGAGGAGACCGGTGAGTAGCCTTTCCCGCCGCACCCCGACCCGCAACCTGCTGCTGTTCTCGGGACGCGCGCACCCGACGCTGGCGCAGGAGGTCGCCGACCTCCTCGAGATCGAGGTCGTCCCGACCACCGCGTACGACTTCGCCAACGGTGAGATCTACGTGCGCTTCGACGAGTCGGTGCGCGGCTGCGACGCCTTCGTGCTGCAGAGCCACGCGGCGCCCATCAACGAGGCGATCATGGAGCAGCTCATCATGATCGATGCCCTCAAACGGGCGTCGGCCAAGCGCATCACCGTGATCCTGCCCTTCTACGGCTACGCCCGGCAGGACAAGAAGCACCTCGGTCGCGAGCCGATCTCGGCCCGCCTGATGGCCGACCTGTTCCAGACGGCCGGTGCCGACCGGCTCATGACGGTCGACCTGCACACGGCGCAGATCCAGGGATTCTTCGACGGACCGGTCGACCACCTGCTGGCGATGCCGATCCTCACGCGCCACGTCAAGAAGCACTACGGCAAGAAGGAGCTCGCCGTCGTCTCGCCCGACGCCGGACGCATCAAGGTCGCCGAGCAGTGGGCTGCGGCCCTGGGTGGCGCGCCGCTGGCCTTCATCCACAAGACGCGCGACCCCCGTCGTCCCAACGAGTCGAAGGCCAACCGCGTCGTGGGCGACGTCACCGGACGCGTGTGCATCCTGGTCGACGACCTCATCGATACCGGCGGCACGATCGTCCAGGCGGCCGAGGCGCTGATGGCCGACGGTGCCGAGGACGTCGTGATCGCCGCGACGCATGCGGTGTTCTCCGGCCCCGCCGTCGACCGGCTCAAGAACTCGCCGGCGCGCGAGGTCATCGTGACCAACACGCTGCCGATCGCCGACGACAAGCGCTTCGACAAGCTCACGGTGCTGTCGATCGCCCCGCTGCTGGCCCAGGCCAGCGCGGCCGTCTTCGAAGAGGGCAGCGTCACCAGCCTGTTCAAGTCGTAGAGCGGGCGGCGCGGCGCGATCAGCTGGTGCGCTGCATCGGCACGACGCCGAGGTCCTGGTTCGCGTTGTTCAGCAGCGTCACGCCGCGCGCCTGGGGCGCATAGGTGTGACCGCCGATCGCGCTGTAGGCGAACACCGTCACCGTGACCCCGGCCTGCTGACGCGCCGTGCCGCCGATGCGGAACGTGCCGTCCTGGTTGGCGGGCCGCTCGTCGATGGTGCGGCCGCTCGCGTCGCTCAGGCGGACGCTGATGTTGGGGATGCCCGCGGTCGTCGTGCTGTCGACCGCCAGGCCAGAGACCGTGCCGCCGCGGGTGCGCAGGTTGATCGTCGCGTTGCGCATGCTGCCGGCGCGCACGCGTCCGATCGAGAACGTGCCACCGAAGTATCCGTTCACGTCCGGGACCTCGAGCTGGTACGAGCCGGGGGTGAGGCCTTTGAGCGAGATGTTGCCGTTGCGCACCTTCTGCACCCAGTACTCGCCGCTCTTGCGGTTGACCGCGGTGACGAAGACCGTGCCGCGCGCGCGTGAGCCGTCGAGCGTCAGGAAGCCCCGGATCCGTCCCGGCTTGGTGCGCAGGTCGAACGAGGTCTTGCGGAACGTGCGCAGCTTGACGTTGCGGACCAGCTTGCTCGGGCCGACCCGGCGCTGGTGGGCGTCGTAGGCGAACACCCGGTAGTCGTCCTGGGCGAGACCACCGAGCGCGTACTGGCCGCGCTTGTCGGCGGTGACCTCGATGACCTGGCCGCCGTTGCTGATCGCGCGGATGCGCGCCTTCGCCGCACGGACGCCCTTGACCTTGACGACGCCGCCGATGGCCCCGCCCCGCCTGAGCCGGACGTTCTTCTGCACGGGCGCCGAGCCGACGCGGATGCGGACGTCGAGCCGGGCGGCGTAGGCCTTCGTGTCGTACGCGGGTCGGCCGTCGACGAACTGGAGGTGGTAGCTGCCCGGGGCAGGGGCCGGAAGCTGGTAGACGCCGTTCGACCCCACCTTGACGCGGCGGATGAACGTCCAGTCGGCGCTGAACAACGAGACCCGCACGGACTTGATGGTCGATCCGGTGGAGGCGTCGGTGACGCGGCCGAAGACCTGCGGACCAGTCGCCTGGGCCGGCGACGAGACGCCGATGAGCGTCGCGGCGGCCACGAGCAGCGCTGTCACAGCGGAAGCGGCGCGACGCCGTGTGGGCATGGGCATGTGTCTCCATCCGGCATCGTGCCGCGGGATCTCGGCACCTGTCGATTTTAGCCCCCCGGAGGGGGCCAGCGAGGCGTTCTCCGTCGATCCGTGGCCTCCGTCACGCCGCGCCGTTCTCGCCGCCGACGCCCCAGGCCGGCCGGTACGATCGACACGGGATCGACGAGGCGACCAGAGCCTGGCGTCATCAGGTGAGGAAGGCGGTCGACCAGCATGTCCGATGCACGTCGAGGCCTGCGCAAGGGTGCGCTCGTGGTCGTCCCGATCCTGCTGTTCGTCGCGGTGTTCACCGGGGCACGCGTGGTCGGTGCCAGGGCCGACGGCGACCCGTTCGTCGACCGCCCCCCGCTGACCGTGGCCGACACCCCCGGCGCCGCGGCGGCGGCCGCAGCGACGGGAGACGACCGACGCATCCTCGCGCGGCTGGCCGAGGTGCCGCAGGCGACCTGGCTGACGCCCGAGGCGTACCCGATCGACCGCGTGGGCGACGCCGTCGCCAAGGTCGTGACGCAGGCCGAGACGCGCGGGCGCACGCCGGTGCTCGTCGTCTACGGCATCACCGACCGAGACTGCAGCGGCGGCGAGTCCAGCGGAGGCCTGCCGGCCCACCAGTACTCGCAGTGGGTCGGACGCATCTCCGACGCGGCGGGTCCGGACGCTGCCGTCGTCGTCGAGCCCGATGCCTTGGCCACGGCCGCCGAGTGCGGTCAGGTGCAGGCGCGCATCGGGTTGCTCCGAGCCGCGGTGGAGCGACTCGTCTCGTCGGGGGCCACGGTCTACCTCGATGCCGGGCACGCCAGCTGGACGCCTCCCCAAGACATGGCGCGCATGCTCAAGCAGGCGGGCGTCGACCGGGCCCGCGGCTTCTCGACGAACGTCGCCGGCTATGAGTCCGAGGCCGACGACGCGGCGTACGCCTCCGCCGTCAGCTCGGCGCTCGGCGGCTCGCACTACGTGACCGACTCGAGCCGCAACGGGGCCGGTTCCAACGGCCAGTGGTGCAATCCCGAAGGGCGGGCACTGGGCCGCGAGCCGGCTGCTGTCGACGACGGCCGGCTCGACGCCTACCTGTGGATCAAGCCGCCCGGCGAGAGCGACGGAACCTGTGGCGGAGGACCGGCGGCAGGGACCTTCTGGCCCGAGCGCGCCGTGGCCCTCGCGCGCGCGTCGGGTTGGTGAGACGGGGATCTCATCCGGCTTCCCCGTAGAACCCGCCAAGAAAAGCCTGCGCCCCTAGGATCGGAGTCATGAACGACGGAACGGACGTGAAGCTCGCCGTGATCATCGAGGACGACGCCGACGTGCGCAATCTCCTCAAGACGGTGCTCACCCAGAGTGGGTTCCAGACGATCCTGACGACCAACGGCGCCGACGGCATCGAGGCGGTCCGCACCCACGATCCTGTGCTGACCACGCTCGACGTCTCGATGCCCGGCATGGACGGCTTCGCGGCGGCCAAGCTCATCCGCGAGTTCAGCACCACCTACATCGTGATGCTGACGGCGCTGGCCGACGAGATCGACATCGTGCAAGGTCTCGACTCGGGCGCCGACGACTACCTCATCAAGCCGTTCCGTCCGCGCGAGCTGCGGGCTCGCATCGAGACGATCCTGCGACGTCCGCGCGAACGCGTCGGGGTCGGGCAGGCCGCGCAGCCCGCGCCCTCGGCGCAGCCTGGGGTGCTCCTTGCGCAACCGGTGCTGGATCAGCCGACCGTCCAGATGCCCGATCCCGCCCCCACCTACGTCGCGCAGCCCGCTCCCGTCGTCGCGCCCGCTCCCGCTCCCGCGCCGGTGGTCGCAGCTCCGGCTCCCGTCCACGAGCGCCCCCTGCGTCAGCCCGTCCACGAGCCCGCCTCGGTCGAGGAGCCGGGCCTGTCCGCCGACGGCTGGCTCGAGCACCGGGGACTCCGGCTGAACACGCAGACCCGCCTCATCCAGGTCGACGGTCGCGGAGTCGAGCTGACGCGCAGCGAGTTCGACCTGATGGCGACGTTGCTCGGGTCGGGCCGGCGAGTGCGCAGCAAGGCCGACCTGGTGCTGGCGCTGAGGGGCGAGAGCTACGTGACGACCTACTACGTCAACGACGCCGACAAGCGCGCCGTCGAGGTGCACATGGCCAACCTGCGCCGCAAGATCGGCGACTCCACGGCGACGCCCAGGTTCATCGAGACCGTGCGAGGCGTCGGCTACCGGCTGGCGTCCGACCGCGAGACCGCCTGACGCTCGGCGGGCCCACGGTCCGGCGTCAGTTGGCGTCGACCGGGATCTGAGCGGCCTGCGTGGGGGCGTCCGAGGCGAAGATCGCGATCGGGACCTCCTGGCGGATGGTCTCTCGCTCGTACGACGACGACCCGGCCGAGCGCTGGATGCGCACCGACGCCCGGAACGTCAGGGTGATGCCCCTCGTGTCGGCGGCGACGTCGCCGATCGGCTGGTTGCGCAGCTCGAAGGCACCCTTGGGCGAGGTCACGAGCATGCCGTACTTGCCGGAGAGCGGCTCGGGGTCGAACGTGACCGTCTGCGCCTTGGCGTTGAGCGTGTACGGCCGCTCGACCGTCCCGGACGTCGTGGTCGTGGACGACTCGACCTCGATGCGGTCGAGGAAGACCCGGCGCTTGGTCTTGAACGGGTCGCGCAGCTCGCGGTCGAGGTCGTAGGCCTGGAACGTGAACGAGAAGTACTTGTTGCCCTTCGGGAACCACTCGTTGGTGCGCGGCGTCGACTTGGTCGGGTAGAGCGTGTAGACGAAGTCGACCCCGTCGATCTCGACGTGCGACTGGAAGGTGCCGTCGTGGGTGAACTGCGAGTCGAAGGTCGGTGTGGGAGAGGGCGTGGGTGTGGCCGTCGCGGCCGGAGCCTTCTCCGCCGTCGAGAACGTGTCGAGGTTGCACCCGCCGAGCGCGACCAGGGCGGCGACCGCGACGAATGATGCCGAGACACGTCGGCGAAGGGGTGATGTCACGGGGATGCTCCTGGGGGTTCTGGCGTGGGGAAGAGGCTTGGTGCGGGAGGGGCGGGACGTGCTCATGCGCTGAATCCCTTGTGACGCTTGAGGAGCTTGAGCGCCATCCAAGCCGTCTGCAGCACCGTGACGATGCCGAGCACCGTCCATCCGCCGAGCAGCACGTCGGACTGCATGGCGGTGGGCAGCTGGGCCCAGATCGCGACGGCCCCCGACAGCACGACGGCCACGACCGCGATCGGGAAGAAGTGCGCCAGGCCGCCGCCGCCGCTCTCGGCCTTGGCCTGCAGCGCCCAGTTGTCGGTCTGCGAGCTGCTCGCGAACTTGGCCCACGAGCGGGCGAAGTGGCCCAGCCGTACCCACATGTAGAGCTCGGCCGGGAGGAACAACAGGGCGAACAGGTAGT
Organism: Aeromicrobium sp.; assembly: GCA_040511655.1. Taxonomy (GTDB): domain Bacteria; phylum Actinomycetota; class Actinomycetes; order Propionibacteriales; family Nocardioidaceae; genus Aeromicrobium. The sequence continues at coordinate 7,711 of JBEVGQ010000118.1, forward strand.
CACGCCGGTTGGCGTTGTGCATCGCGTGGGCCGTGCGGAGGTTCAGCAGCATGGCCATGACCGTGGGCACGATCCACAGCCACACGAACACGAACGCGTGGAGCATGAGCGAGGAGATCAGCAGGAACAGGAAGCCGAGACGCGTGAAGCCGTTGGTGGCCATCGAGATGTTCTCGAACCACCGAAGCCGCAGGTTGGGGTGCAGCGGCTGGCCCTTGGTGTCGCCGCGCTGGCCTGGCCACATGAGGTCGATCGCGCCGGTGTTCCACTTGACCTGCTGGGCGTCCAGCGACTGCATGGTCGTCATGCCGCCGACGTTGGCGCGGGCGTGGGCGCTGATCTTGGTCAGGTAGCCGGCGCTCTTGATCTCCAGCGACAACAGGGAGTCCTCGATCTCGCTGTCGCGGACCCACGGGTAGCGCTGGTGGGTCTGCTTGACGACCGCTCGCAGCGCCGCGGTGGAGAAGATCGAGTACTGCCCGCCGAGCACCGCCATGTTGCGTCCGCGCAGCAGGTTCTGCATGTTGAACGCCGCGAACTGGGCACGCTGGCCGGCGATCAGGAACTTGCCCA
>JBEVGQ010000119.1:0-9874 GCA_040511655.1 Aeromicrobium sp.
CATTGACCGAATTGACGGTGATGCTGACGGTGCCCGTCGGATTGGTGCCCTGCGGGCCATTGGCGCCGTCGGTGACGGCGATGGTGACGCTGGCCGTGCCGCTAAAATTCGCCGCGGAATCGTAAGTCACTGACGCCAGCGTCGTGTTCACGGCCGCGGGGCTGCCGGTGATGGTGTAGGTCAGCTCGCCCGAATTGAGCACGCCGACGCCGGCGCCGATCAGCACGCCGACGAGCACGAACACCACGCCCGACAGGGGCTGCACGGCGGCGACGACCAGAAGTGCGGGCACGAGCGCGTCCTGCACGCGGGCATCCGACGTGAACAGGTGCGGCAGCCAGGGGCTGAGAGCGGCGAGCGCCGCCGCTGCGACGAGCCCCGTGACCAGGCCCCAGGCGATCATGCGACGGGTCAGGGCACGTGTGCCGAGCGCGTCGCCGGCGCCCAGGGTGCGTCCGGTCAGCGTCTGCCCGGCGATGGCCACGGCGTCGAGGGCGAAGGCCAGCAGCGAGACCAGCGTCGCGGCGACCTGGTGGGCGGCCAGCTGGACGTCGCCGAGACCGGCGGCCACCAGTGCTGCGAGCACCACGGCGACCCGGAGCGTCAGCGTGCGGACGATCAGTGGCACGCCCTGGGCTGCGGCAGCCAGGATCTCGCGCACCCGCGGACTGATGACGGCGTGGGCGGGACGCGCCCGGCGCACCACGACCGCCACGAGCCAGGCCGCCGCCAGCCACTGGGCGATGACCGTGCCGGCAGCCGCGCCACGGACGCCGAGCCCGAAGCCGTTCACCAAGGTCAGGTTGAGCCCGACGTTGACGAGATTGGCCACGATCGTGGCCGCCAACGGTGTCCGGAGGTCGAGCACGCCGCGCAGGGCACCCGTCGCCGCCAGGATCAGCAGCATGGCCGGGATGCCGAGTGCCGACACCAGCAGGTACTGCTGGGCGTGCATGGCCACGTCGACCGAGCTGGACATCGCGTCGGACAGCACGCCGCTGCCCGCGGCGACCAGCGATCCGAGCACGACGCCCGGCGCGGCAGCCAGCCACAACGAGCTGATGGCCAGGCCGAACGCCGTCCGCGCGTCGCCGGCGCCGTGATGTCGCGCGACGCTCGCGGTGCTGCCGTAGGCGAGGAAGATGCACAACCCGACGACGGTGCCGAGCACGACCGAGGCCGCCGCCAGACCTCCCAGCTCGGGGGTTCCGAGGTGACCGATGATCGCCGTGTCGGCGAGCAGCATGAGGGGCTCGGTGACGAGCGCGAAGAAGGCCGGGACGGCGATCGCGACGATCTGTCGATCAGCGTCGCTGCGCAGCTGCATGCGGGCCTCTCGAAGGTGACCAGCGGGTGACGTGTGGCCAAAGTGACGGGGTTTGTCGACAAGTCTATGAACAGGCGGCAGTGGATGACCGAGCACCGCGAACTATTTTGCCTCCACACACCACATATTCCCTTTTCGCAGGTCAGCGGGGGTGTGAGCGGGAAAAATCTTTCATTGTCCACATGTTCGTCCACCGGCTGTGCACATGGCCGCCCGGCGTTTTCCACAGACATCCCCAGGTTACGCACACCCGTTGTGCGGCGCCATCTTGGTACCCGGGACCGTCGGGCCTACTGTGACGGGTCGGTGTTTGTCGGTGGCGGCAGCGAGAGTTGTCGGTGTCGGTTGGTATGAGAGAAAAGGCGGTCTCATCGGTGAGTGTGGCGGACCTCTACGAGGCGGGCCCGGGGCCCGGCGAAGACCCCTCCTCAGGTCGCGTTCCTCCCCAAGACATCGCCGCCGAGCAGAGCGTCCTCGGCGCGATGCTCATCAGCAAGAATGCGATCGACCCGGCCGCCGACATCCTGCAGGGACGTGACTTCTACCGTCCCGCCCACGAGCTGATCTTCGACATCATCGTCGACCTCGCCAACCGCGGAGAGCCGGCTGACGCCATCACGGTCGCCGCCGAGCTGCAGCGTCGCGGCGAGGTCGGCCGCATCGGCGGCGCGCCCTATCTGCACGACCTGGTGCAGGCCGTGCCGATCGCGTCCAACGTCGACTTCTACGCGCACATCGTCCGCGAGAAGGCCGTGCTGAGGCGGCTCGTGCAGGTCGGGCAGCGCATCGCCCAGATGGGTCAGGCGCAAGAGGGCGAGCTGTCCGAGATCGTCGACCGGGCACAGGCCGAGGTGCTCGACGTCGACGGCACGAGCCAGGCCGAGGACTACCGCCTCGTCTCCGAGCTGATGCCGCTCACGATCGACGAGATCGAGGAGATCCAAGGCCGCGACGGCACCCTGACGGGCGTGCCCTCGGGGTTCCCCGACCTCGACAAGTTCACGACCGGCTTCCGCGCCGGCCAAATGATCGTCGTCGCCGCCAGGCCCGGTGTCGGCAAGTCGACGCTGGGCCTCGACTTCGTGCGCTCGGCGGCCATACGTCACCAGATCCCGTGCGCGATCTTCTCGTTGGAGATGACGGGCGCCGAGATCGCCATGCGCATGCTCTCGGCCGAGGCCCGGGTCAGCATTGGCCACATGCGCGGCGGCGGCATGCACCAGCGTGACTGGGACGCCATCACCAAGGCCATGCCACGGGTCAACTCGGCGCCCATCATCGTCGACGACAGCCCCAACATGACGATGCCCGAGATCCGCTCGAAGGCCCGGCGCATCAAGAAGCAGCACGGCCTCGGCTTCATCGTGATCGACTACCTGCAGCTCATGACGTCGGGCAAGCGGGTCGAGAACCGCCAGGTCGAGGTCTCGGAGTTCTCCCGCAACATCAAGCTGCTCGCCAAAGAGCTCGAGTGCCCCGTCGTGGCCATCAGCCAGCTCAACCGTGGCTCCGAGCAGCGCACCGACAAGACCCCGCAGATCTCCGACCTCCGCGAGTCCGGCTCGATCGAGCAGGACGCCGACATCGTGCTGCTGCTGAACCGCCCCGACGCCCAGGGCGCCGGCGAGTCAGACCGTCCGGGCGAGGCCGACATCATCATCGCCAAGAACCGCTCGGGCCCGACCAACAAGATCGCCGTCAGCTTCCAGGGCCACTACTCGCGCTTCACCCCCATGGCCCGCGACGCCGAACCCCCCGCGGTCGCCGCCGGCGACTTCTTTGGGTGAGGTCGAGCGAGCGTCCTTCTCCTCTACCAAGCTCTGCGCTACCAGGGCACCTGCGTGCCGTCCCACGACCAGAGGGCTCCGGTGGGGCCGTCGTCGTCCAGCAGCGCAAGGCGCACCACTCCCGCGGCCGCTTCAGCCGGGTCCCCGCCCACCGACATGCCCGCGACCAGATTCGTGCGGCGCAGACCCGGTGCCAGGGCATTGACCTTGACCACGTCCCCCAAGGCCTGAGCCGTCAGCACCGTGACGGCGTTGACGGCGGTCTTCGAGCTTCGGTACGCCACACCGGAACCCATGGCCCGCTCCCAGTCGAACTGCGGGTTCGGGCTGCTGCTCCACGCTAGAGAGCCCGTTCCGCTGGACACGTTGACGATGCGCGGGTGCGTGGAGCTCTGAAGTGCGGGGAGGAATCCCTGAGTGACGCCGATGAGGCCGAAGACGTTGGTCTCGTACGCCGCACGCAGCTGCTCGAGGCTCGTGCCCTCGATACCTTCGCCACCGGGGTTCACCCCGGCGTTGTTCACGAGGATGTCGAGGGCGCCGACCCGCTCCACGGCTGCGGCGACCGAGGCGGGGTCCGTGACGTCGAGCTGCACGACACGCGCGGCCGAGCCCAGCTCTGTGGCCACGCGTTGCCCCTTGGCGACATCGCGTGCGCCGATCCACACGTTCACGCCCGTGGCGAGCAGCTGTCGCGCCGACTCGAGGCCGATGCCGCTGCTCGCTCCCGTCACCAGGGCGACCGTGCCCGGCTCCGGTGCACGCGACTCTGTGGGAAGACGTTTGGTACATGTCATGATGAGATCTCCAACTCCAACGATGTAGTTGGAATAGTAATGCGCGACGGCGTTATCTCCAACCCACGTGTTGGTAATCTCCGACCATGGCCTGGGACACCGACGGAACACGGCGTCGCCTGCGTGACGCCGCATTGGTGGAGTTCGCGGCCCACGGGTTCGACGGCACGACCGTCGCTGCCATCGCGACCCGCTCAGGCGTCAACAAGGAGAGGCTCTACAGCTACTTCGGCGACAAGAAGGCCCTCTGGGACCTCGTGCTGTCCACCGAGCTGGAGCGACTCGCCACCGGCGTCGAGCTCACCGGAGCCGGCTTGGACGACATCGGTGAATTCGTCGGCGCGACGTTCGACTACCACGCGTCGCACCCTGAGCTGGGCCGCCTGCTGCAGTGGGAAGGCCTGCAGTCGGGCATGCCGGCCCACGCCGCAGCGCGCACGACCCACTACCGGGAGAAGGTGGCGCGCTTCGCCGACGCCCAGCGAGACGGCCTGCTCGATCCGGACATCGACCCCGGGCACCTGGTCTTCGCCCTGATCGCCCTGGCCGCCTGGTGGCAGACCGTGCCGCAGCTCGCCGAGATGATCACCGGAGCCGGGCCTGAGGACGAAGAACAGCGGGCATCCCGCCGCCGATTCGTCGTCGAGGCAGCGAGACGAATCGCGTCGCGACCCGGGGCTTGAGGGGCTCGAGTCACCTACTGGTACGTCACCAGATCGGGATGCGGTCGCACCTTGCGCCAGGTCTGGGGGACGTTCAGCATCGGTGAGTCCTCATCGATGAAGTTCTTCCATCCCCAGCCGACCCCGGCGGGGGCGTTGCGACGCAAGGTCTTCCAGGTGCCCTGCTTGGCACCTTGCGGTCCTGACCCGTCCACGTGGATGACGGTCGCCAGCTCGGGGCGGGACGTGTCGAGGCGGCTGCGGTCCTTGATCATCGCCAGCGAGAACTGGTGCACCACGAACAGCTTCTGCGGCAGTGCCTTCTCGCGCGTCAGGTCGGCCAGCCACGCGCTCGTGCGGTTGACCTCGGCGACCGAGACCGACCCGATCTGCTTCAGGTGCTTCTGCTTGCGCTTGAGCCGCCACTCCGGGTCGAGCGCCAGCCCGACGTTGGGACGCTCGAGCAGCGACCGGTAGCGCTTGGCCTGGGTCAGGAAGTCGGTGCGCCCCGGCTGCAGGTCGAGCACGACGTAGACACCCGCCTCCTGCGCGGCGTCGACCAGCGGCGTGAGCTTCGCGATCGACGTCTCGGTCGAGAAGTCCTTGTCCTTGCCCGCCGACGAGGAGGCGACCGTCGCGATGATCTCGAAGGTCGGCACGACCGTGCGATCGGTGACGCGGCGGTACTTGCGCGCGAGCCGCTCGACGCGCCGGACGGATGCACGCACGCCCTGCTCGCCGAGCACGCCCAGCTGCGGAGCGCCGGGATGGCCGTACATCGCGGCGTAGAGGCGGTCGCCGAGGGCGAGGTAGCCGCCCGACGGCTGCTTCAGGCCCTTGCGGACGGCGTCGAGCGGGTACGACACCTGCGCGAAGGGCGCGCCCAGCGCGATGACCGGCTGCTGCGGATGCTCGGCGATGTAGGCGGCGGTCTCCGGGCTGGTGCGCGGATCGGCGCCGGCGACCTCCAGCACGTGGGCGCCGGCGGAACGTGCCGTGGCGACGGCGGCCGCATCGGTCTGGGCCGACGCGCTCAGCACGGTGACGCCGAGGTCCTTCGGGGTCACATCGACGTCGCCGCGCAACCGGGTCACCTCGGCGGCGGCCTGCGCGTCGTCGACGGCCACGGCTCGTGCGTGGCGCACCTTCTGCGTCGTGCCGAAGGTCAGCACCGTGGTCGCCTTCAGGCGCTGCAGCTCGGCGGGCGCGTCCGGCCCGTCGAGCAGCACGGGAGCGCCGAGGCCTGCCGCAGCGCCGATCGCGACGCGTTGCGCCTCGGCGTCGGTGGGGTCGGCGAGCACCGCGACGGGAGAGGTCGTGAACAATCGGCGAGAGATCTCGACGGAGGCCGACGCTCCGGAGGCCTGTGCGATCACCTCGAGCTTCTTGCCCGGCACCCGAGCCTTCGCCGAGGTCGCCTCGACCACCTGGGCGGCCGGAGACGAGCCGTCGGAGGGTTGGCGGTCGACCAGAAGCACGGTGGCCACGAGACCCACAGCCACCGCGCAGCAGACGACCGTCACCCGATTGAGCCTGGAAGATACGCTCATGCCCGTGACCCTACTGACCGCACTCACAGCGTCCACGTCGGGAGTTCCCGACTCGGGTCTCGCCGGGTTCGTCGCCGACGTCATGGGATCGGTGGGCCTGCTGGGCGTCGGTCTGATCCTCGCCGTCGAGACGATCCTGCCGTTCCTGCCGAGCGAGGTGGCGCTCCCGCTGGCCGGCTTCAGCGCCAATCGCGGCGACTTCGGGCTGGTGCCCGTCATCGCGGCGGCGACGGTCGGCTCCGTCGCAGGGGCCCTGGTGCTCTACTGGATCTCGCTCAAGTTCGGCCTCGAGCGCACCCGTGCCGTGCTGTCGAAGGTGCCGTTCGTCACCGAGCACGACATCGACAAGGGCGTCGCCTGGTTCGCCCGCAACGACGCGATGGCTGTGTTCTGGGGCCGGATGGTCCCCGGCATCCGCAGCCTGATCTCGATCCCTGCGGGCGTCGAGCGGATGTCGGTCGGGCGCTTCTTGCTCTACACGACCGCCGGGAGCCTGATCTGGAACGTCATCTGGATCGTGTCGGGCTACCAGCTCGGCGAGAACTGGGAGTCGGTCGAGAAGTACGGCAACGTGCTGAAGTACCTGCTGGTCGCCGCCGTGGTGGTGCTGGTGGCCTGGTTCGTGGTCTACAAGATCCGCGTGCGACGCAGGGCCGTCTGACTCGTCGTCCACCGCGTGGATGCCCCTCCTACAGTGACCGGGTGACTTCTTCGATGACCAGGTGCCTCGTCCCCATGGCGGCCGCCGCTCTCGTCCTTCTGTCGGGCTGCAACGGCTCGGACGACGCCGATCCGGCGGCGAAGGCGTCTGGCACGCCCACCGCCAGCGCCACCCCGAGCGCCCCGCCGGTCGACCCCACACAGATCGCCTGCAAGATGCTCACCGCATCCGACCGGTCGACCCTCGCCGGCAGCGCCGTCGACGAGGTCGTCGCCGCCTCGGGCACCGACGGCGGCAGCCAGTGCCGGTGGCAGGCCGCGGCTGCCGTCATCCAGGTCACGACGCTGCCGGCCAAGGAGTGGGCCAAGTCGTTGCCCGACGTCGTCAAGAAGATCGAGTCGTCGAGCGCCGCTGCCTCCGATGCCGACAAGAAGGATCTCGAGGCGGCCAAGAAGCTGCTGTCGGGCGCCGAGAGCTTCACCGACAAGCAGGCGTGCCAGGCCTTCACGACGCTGGCCGAGCTCGACGGCGACCCCAAGGGCACCACGACGACCGTCACGGTGATCCCGATCACCGACACCGAGTCGGGCATCTCGGCCCAGGCCTGCGAGGACGGCGAGCTCACCTCGGTGCTCTACTCGATCCCGGGCCTCAAGGAGACTCCGGCGATCGACAAGACCGTCACCACGATCCTCGAGCGGGCGCAGAAGCGCTACGCAGCTGCGCAGTAGCGCTACAGCGACACGTCGGCGCGGCGGTCGTCGGCGCCGGGACGGTCGCACATCGTCCGTCCGTCGGTGAAGCGCACGCCGTCGGTGAACCGGGCCTCGATCTGCCCCGACCCGAACTGCTCGACGTACAGCCGCGAGTAGAGGCCGCCGAGCGCCAGCAGCTCGTCGTGCGTCCCCTGCTCGACGAGCCGTCCGTCCTCGAGACCGAAGATGACGTCGGCGTTGTGGATGGTCGACAGGCGGTGGGCGATCGCGATGGTGGTGCGGTTGTGGGTCGCCCGCTCGAGCGCGTCCTGCACGAGCCGCTCGGTCTCGGTGTCGAGGGCCGACGTGGCCTCGTCGAGGATCAGGATGCGGGGGTCCATGAGCAGCACCCGCGCGATCGCCAGGCGCTGCTTCTCGCCGCCGCTCAGCCGGTAGCCGCGCTCGCCGGTGATGGTCTCGTAGCCGTCGGCGAACGACAGGATGCGGTCGTGGATGTTGGCGTCGCGCGCCGCCTGCTCGATCTCGTCGGCGCTGGCGTCGGGCTTGGCGTACGCGATGTTGTCGCGGATCGAGCCGTGGAACAGGTACGGCTCCTGCGTGACCATGCCGACGGCCTCGGCGACCGATCCCATCGTCAGGTCACGGACGTCCGTGCCGTCGATCAGCACGGCACCCTCGACGACGTCGTAGAACCGCGGCACGAGGTACGTCATGGTCGTCTTGCCCGAGCCGGACGGACCCACGATCGCGGCGAGCTGGCCCGGCTCGACCGTGAGCGAGATGCCGTCGAGCGCCCAGCCCTGCTCGGGACCCGGCTCGGTGCGGTCGATGCGCACGCCGGTGTCGCCGAACCGGTCGCGTGCGACGGTGCCGCTGAGGCTGCGCGGCTCGGGGTATCGGAAGAAGACGTCGCGGAACTCGATCTCGCCGCGCAGCCGCTGCGGGTCGAGCGCGACGGCGCCGGGACGCTCGGTGATCGCGGGCTCGAGGTCGAGGTACTCGAACAGTCGCCGGAAGAGGGCCAGCGAGGTCTGGACGTCGAGCGAGACGCGCATGAGCTGCAGCAGGGGCATCTGCAGCCTGGCCTGTAGCGTCGTGAACGCCACCAACGTGCCGGCGGTGAGGGCGCTGTTGCCCTGCAGCAGCGTGCCCGCCACGAGGTAGATGAGTGCCGGCGTGATCGCGAAGAACGTCTGCACGGTCGCGAAGAAGGCGCGTCCCGTCATGGCCTGGTCGACCTGCAGCCGGGTCTGCTCGCGGTTGGCCTGCCGGTAGCGGTCGACCTCGGAGTCGGCTCGGTTGAAGACCTTCGACAGCAGGATGCCGGAGACGCTGAGCGCCTCCTCGGTGATCGCGGTCATCTCCGACAGCGACTCCTGCGTGCGCCGGGCCAGGCGTTGGCGCCGCTTACCGACCTGCAGCTGGATGTAGACGAACAACGGCATCAGCACGAGGGTCAGCAGGGTCAGCTGCCACGACAGGATGACCATCGACACGAATGCGGCGACGACGGTGACGCTGTTCTGCAGGATCGACGTGGCGGTGTCGGTCAGCACGGTGCGGACGCCGGCGACGTCGTTGGCCAGGCGCGACTGGATGGCGCCGGTCTTGGTGGCGGTGAAGAACGCCAGCTCCATCTTCTGCAGGTGGGCGAACAGGTCGCCGCGCAGATCGGCCATGGCCGAGTTGCCGATGGTCGAGGTCAGCCAGTTCTGGCCGATGCCGATGAGGGCGGTCACCACCGGGATGGCGCACATGCCGACGACCAGCCAGCCGAGCAGGTGCAGGTCGACCCCGCCCGACGACGGGAAGAGAGCGTCGTCGAAGACGGCCTTCGTCAGGAACGGGACGATCGACGTGAGGACGGCCGCGACGACGACGGCGATCGCGACCAGCGAGATCTTGCGGCGGTACGGGCGGAGGAGGCGGGCGATGCGACCGAGCACCGGTTCGGTGCTGGCCAGCTCGGCGTCGGGGATGTGCGTGACGGTCGGCCCACCACGGGGCATCAGTCCGGGATCCTCGTGAGGACGTGGTCGGGCTCCTCGGCCACCGGCGACAGCTCGGGGGTGCCCCAGACGCCGACCTCGGTGCGCAGCGCGGCCCACACGAACAGCCTCGACGCGTCGGGCACGAGGGCCGGGTCGTAGGCGAGCGAGAACGGAGCGGGCACGACGTCGGAGACACGGGCGGCCGCCGCGACGACCTCGCCCGACGCGTCGATCAGCTTGACCGTGACGACCGCGCCCGGCGGCACCGCGATCCGCTCACGGATCGACACGGTTCCCTCGACGACGACGGTCTGCTCAGCCATGTCCTCCAGACTAGGCGCTGAGGGCCGTGGTCACGTCCTCCGGCGTCCGGCCGAGCAGGC
>JBEVGQ010000120.1:0-7154 GCA_040511655.1 Aeromicrobium sp.
TCGAGCGCCGGGAAGTCGAACAGGTGGGTGAACACGAACCACCCCGCTCCCACGGCGGTCACGTACGTCGCCACGACCGTCAGCGCGAGCACCACGGACGCGACGACCGACCGCAGCAGCACCAGCAGGACGATCATCACGATCACGAGCACGAGCGGGATGATGAGCACCCGGTCGTGCGAGGCCGCCGACGCCGCGTCGATGTCCTGGGCATCGGGCCCTCCGACCAACGCCTCGTCACCGAGCGACGAGCGCAGCCGCTCGACCGTGTCGGCGGACCGATCCGAGCCACGGTCGCTGTCGAGCACGACCTGGAGCGAGGCCCACGCGTCCGACGCGGCACCGGGACGCACGGACGAGACGCCGTCGACGTTCGACGCTCGACGCGCGACGTCCGCCACGGCACCCGGACGCGCAAGGACGACGGTCGGCTCGGCGAAGCCCGCCGGGAACGCCTCGGCCAGCTGCTCCTGCCCCACGACCGACTCGGGCGTCACGCGGAAGCGCTCGTTCTGCGTGAGGCCGACCTGCAGTCCGGCGGCGCCCAGCGACAGCAGCAGGAGCAGTGCCACCGACCCGGCGACGAACGTCCGCGGGCGACGGACGACGGCGTGACCGACCCTCGACCAGACGCCGGTGCGAGCCGGATCGTCCTGACCGACCCGGGGGACGAACGGCCAGAACAGGCCACGCCCGAACAGCACCATCGCGGCCGGCAGCGCGACCAGCCCGAACAGGACGGCCACCACGATGCCGATCGCGGCGGACCACCCCAGCGCGCGGTTGCTGGGCGCGTCGGCGAACGACAGCGTCAGCAGGGCCAGCGTCACGGTGCCCGAGCTGGCCAGGATGGCGGGGGCCGCCTGGCGCCAGGCGGCGCGCATCGCGGCGAACCGGTCGTCGTGGCGGCGCAGCTCCTCGCGGTAGCGCGCGATCAGCAGGAGCGCGTAGTTGGTGCCGGCGCCGAACACGAGCACCGAGGTGATGCCGGTCGTCGATCCGTCGACCTCGTAGCCGAACAGCTGCGTCGCGGCGGCCACGGCGAGCGAGGCGACGCGGTCCCCGACCGCGACGACGACCAGCGGCACGAGCCACAGCCATGGGCTGCGGTAGGTGACGAGCAGCAGCACCGCGACGATCAGCGCGGTCGCCACCAGCAGGCGCACGTCGGCTCCCGCGAAGGCGTTCTCGATGTCGGCCTGGAAGGCCGGACCGCCCGTGACCTCGGCCGTCAGTCCGTCGGGCAGCGACGCGACGACGTCGCGGATGGCCTCGACCTTCGCCGAGCCCGTGGACGCCTTCAGCGGCACGGCGACCAGGCCGACCTCGCCGTCGTCCGAGAACGTCGGCGTCAGGTCTGCCCCGCCGATGGCGAACCGCCCCAGCCGTCCTGCGAGGTCGGTGACGGCAGCTCGACCGTCCTCCCCCAGCGCCTGGCCGTCGCGGCTGACCACGACGATCGCCGGCGAGATGCCGCTCGACGGCAGCGTTCGCTGGATCGCCGAGACCGTCGTCGACTCGGCCGAGTCGGGCAGGCCGCTCGGCGACTGGTCGGCCTCGCGCGCCTCGGGTGCCAGGGCGAAGACGAGGCCTGTCAGCAGCACGAACGCGAGCACGGTCAGCACGGCGACCTTGCGAGCTGGTCTTCGTGACTTAGTTCCACCATCGAATGATTCCACGAGTGAAACAGTACGATGCGATCATGACGGATGCCACTCGGCGCGACATGGGCTCGACCGGGGCGAACGACCTGGTCCGCGAGCTGCGCCTGTTCAACCTCGAGATCGAGCGATACATCCTCCGGATGAGCCACGTGCACGCGATGCACCGCACCGATCTGTCGGCGATCGGGCTCGTGATGGACCGCGGCGGAGCCACGCCGAAGGACATCGCCGAGGGGCTCAACCTCAGCCCGTCGGCCACCAGCGCGATGATCGACCGTCTCGAGCGCGCGGGCCACGTGCGGCGCGAGCGGGTCGTGACCGACCGGCGGTCGGTCACGGTCGAGATCACCGAGCAGGCCCTCGCGGTCGGCTCGTCGATGTTCGGCCTGCTCGCCCGGCACATGCGCGGCGTCCTCGACGAGCACAGCGACGACGAGCTCGCGGCGATGGCCGCCCTGATGGAGCGCATCAACGCCTCGGCCCGCGCGGCCAGCGAGGAGGCGGGGAACGCTCCGGGCGACTAGCGTCGTCCCAATGCAGTCATCCGAGCCGTCCGGCTTCATCCGCGTACGCGGTGCGCGCGAGCACAACCTGCGCGACGTCGACGTCGACCTGCCCCGCGACAGCTTCGTGGTCTTCACGGGCGTCTCGGGATCGGGCAAGTCGTCCCTCGCCTTCGGCACAGTCTTCGCCGAATCCCAGAAGCGCTACTTCGAGTCGGTGGCCCCGTACGCCCGCCGGCTGCTGTCACAGGTCGGCGCCCCGGACGTCGACTCGATCGACGGGATGCCGCCGGCCGTCGCGCTGCAGCAGGCTCGGGGCGCGACGAGCGCACGGTCGTCGCTCGGCACGTTGAGCTCGCTGTCGGACGTCCTACGCCTGCTCTACAGCCGGGCGGGCACGTACCCGGACGGTGCCGAGCACCTGCCGGCCTCTGCCTTCTCGCCCAACACCGCCGTCGGCGCCTGCCCCACGTGCGGCGGCAGCGGCGTCTCCCGCTCGACCACCGAAGAGCTGCTGGTGCCCGATCCGACCCTGTCGATCGACGAGGGGGCGATCGGCGTCTGGGCCAACCGCGCCTGGGTCGGGCTCAACGTGCGGCGCATGGTCACCAAGCTGGGGATCGACATCCACGCCCCCTGGCACACGCTGCCCCAGAAGGACCGCGACTGGCTGCTGTTCACCGACGAGGAGCCGCGGATGCTCCTGCAGGGCAACAAGCAGGGCGAGGCGAGCCAGTACCACGGCCACTGGTCGTCGGCCGAGAAGTTCTTGATGCGCAACCTCGCCAAGACGCAGTCCGACACGCAGCGCGAGAAGCTCGAGGCCTTCCGCGCAGAGGGGCCGTGCCCGACCTGCCACGGCAAGCGGCTGCGACCCGCTGCGCTCGCCGTCACCTTCGCCGGCTTCGACATCGCCGAGCTCGCCGCGATGCCCCTGTCGTCCGTGTGCGCGCTGCTCGACGAGGGCCTCGCCCAGCAGGCGCTCGGCACTGACCGGCACGGTGCCGCGGCGTCGTCGGCGGCACGCTCGCTGGTGAAGGACTTCGGCGAGCGCGTCGAGGCCATCATCGGCCTGGGGCTCGGCTACCTGTCGATGGACCGGTCGAGCACGGCCCTCTCCCCCGGCGAGCTGCAGCGCGTGCGCCTGGCCGGCCAGCTGCGGTCGGGCCTGTTCGGCGTCCTCTACGTGCTGGACGAGCCGTCGGCCGGGCTGCACCCCGCCGACTCCGAGGCCCTCTACGACGCCCTGCGCCAGCTCGTCGCCGGCGGCAACTCGCTGTTCGTGGTCGAGCACGACCTGTCGATCGCGCGACAGGCCGACTGGGTCGTCGACGTCGGTCCCAGCGCCGGCGTGCTCGGCGGTCGCATCGTCTACAGCGGCCCGCCAGACGGGCTCGCCGACGTCTCAGACTCCCTGACCGCCGAGTTCATGTTCGAGCGCACCGAGCGGCCCACGCTCGTGGCACGCGAGCCGGCCGAGTGGATGCCGATGGAGCACCTGACGCGTCACAACGTCGACGACGTCAGCATCCGCCTGCCCTTGGGCGTCATGACAGCGATCACCGGCGTCTCGGGATCCGGCAAGTCGTCGCTGCTGACGGCGCTGACCGAGCGGCTCGAGGATGCCGACGAGCAGCGACGCATCACGGTGATCGACCAGCGCCCGATCGGCCGGTCCCCCCGGTCGAACCTGGCCACCTACACAGGCCTGTTCGACGGCGTCCGCCGCTTGTTCGCCGCCACGCCCGAGGCCAAGGCGCGCGGATGGACGGCCGGCCGGTTCTCATTCAACGTGGCCGAGGGCCGGTGCCCGACCTGCGACGGCGAGGGATTCATCGCGATCGAGCTGGTGTTCCTGCCGACCAGCTACTCGTCGTGCCCGACGTGCCACGGCTCGCGCTACAACCCCGAGACGCTCGAGGTGACCTACCACGGTCGCGACATCGGGCAGGTGCTGGCGATGACGGCCCAGGAGGCAGCCGAGTTCTTCGCCGACGTCCCCGGCATCCACCGGTCGCTGACGACGCTTCTCGACGTCGGCCTGGGCTACCTGACCCTCGGGCAGCCGGCCACCGAGCTGTCCGGGGGTGAGGCACAGCGCATCAAGCTGGCCACCGAGCTGCAGCGTCCGCGGCGCGACAACAGCGTCGTGGTGCTCGACGAGCCCACCGGCGGCCTGCACCCCGTCAACGTCCGCGACCTCGTGCGGGTCCTCGGGCGTCTCGTCGACGCCGGCGACACGGTCATCGCGGTCGAGCACGACATGCAGGTCGTCGCCGCCGCCGACTGGGTCATCGAGATGGGGCCGGGTGGCGGCGACAAGGGCGGCACGATCGTCGCCGCGGCGACGCCCGCCGACCTGTTGGACGTCGGCGACAGCGTGACGGCGCCCTACCTCAGGCGCGCGATCGAGTCGTCGTCGCACGTCTCCCAGAAGCCGCCGACGACGTCCTGAACCTCCGCGAACGAGCGGGCCGCGAACAGCACCTCCTGGTAGTGCGTGATCTCGTAGTCCTGCGTTCCCATCGCGGCGACGTCGAGCGGCAGGATCGTCATCGACCGGAACTCCTCGATCTCGCCGGGACTCGACAGGATGCCGGCGCCGTAGGCCTTGAGGCCGTCCGACTCGTGCACCACGCCGAACTCGAGCGTGAACCAGAAGACACGGCTCACGAACTCGAGTGCCTCGGCGCTCTCGACCCGCCGGGACGCTGCACCGGCCGCCTCGTACAGCTCGGTGAACCGGCGGTCGGCCAGCGTGTTGCCGTGGCCGACGACCTCGTGGAGCACGTCGGGCTCGGGCGTGTAGAGCGGCACCGAGTGGTGGCGCACGTACTGGGTCGCCCAGAATCCGTGGTCGGCCAAGGCGCCGTAGAACTCGCGCAGCGGCACGAGACCCGCGGCTGGACGGTAGCGGAACCCGGTGAGCGGCTCGATCGCGTCGGACAGCTCCTCGAGCTGCGGCACGCGGTCGGTCGGCAGTCCCAGCGCCTCCTTGCCGTCGAGGAACTCGCGGCAGGCGTACGTCCGATGCTTGCCGCGCAGGTCGTCGCACACAACGCGCCACACCTCGTGCTCGTCGTCGGTATAGGCGACGGCAGGCGCCGGCTCCCCCGGCGTCCACCGGTCGGCCGTCGTCGCGATGACGTCTCGCCGCTGGCGGTACTCCGGGTCGTGCAGACCTGGGTGACCCTCGCCGAGCTCGACCGTGAGGCTGCCGTCGGTCTTGGCGACGACGGGTGCGAAGTACTGGCCTTCTTCGAACATGCGCGCTCCTGGTTCGGTTGTTCAGACGGTGGCGGGATGGACTGTGCCGACGACGTCGCCCAGCTCGATCTGCCGACCGTCGGACAGACGGGCTGTCGCCGAGATCGTGACCGTGTCGCCGTCGTCGAGATAGGCGCTGTCATGGTTCAGCTCGAGCAACGAGCCGACCTGGTCGGCGGCTGGGCCGCTGACGGTGCCGGACGCGAACAGGTCACCCGTGCGAAGCGATGCTCCGTTGACGGTCAGGTGCGCCAGCATCTGCGCGGGCGTCCAGTACGTCGTCGCGAACGGCGGACGGGACACGACGACCTCGCCGACACGGACCGTCAGCTCGAGGTCGAGCGTCCACGGGGCGTCCGAGCGCAAATAGTCCATCGGCCGTGGGTGCTGCTCCGGAGGATCGGTGCGAGCCTCGTCCAGCGCCGCCAGCGGCACGATCCACGGCGATACCGACGTCGCGAACGACTTGCCGAGGAACGGGCCGAGAGGCACGTACTCGAACGCCTGGATGTCGAGAGCCGACCAGTCGTTGACGACGCACAGCCCGAACACGTGCTGCTCGACGTCCTCGACCGACACCGGCTCGCCGAGCACGGACGGAGCTCCCACCACGAACCCGATCTCGGCCTCGACGTCGAGCTTGGCGGTGGGCCCGAAGGCCACGCCGTCGCCGGCGCGCCGCTGACCGGACGGACGACGGACGGGTGTTCCCGAGGCCACCACCGTCCCTGCTCGTCCGTGGTACCCGATGGGCAGGTGACGCCAGGCGGGCGAGAGCGCCTCGCCGTCCGGACGGAAGATGCGTCCGACGTTCGTGGCGTGGTGCTCGGACGCGTAGAAGTCGACGTAGTCGGCCACCGAGAACGGCAGCACGAGCTCGACGTCGGATGCTGGGACGAGGTAGCGCTCGACGACGGGCCCGGTGACCCAGGCGAGCAACGCGGCGCGCACCTCGCCCCACACCGAGCGGCCCGCGCCGAGCAGGGCGTCCAGGGTGCCGTCGGCGAACAGGGCCGCTCGGTCGGGCACCACGTGCGCGGCGGCGGCCGTGAGGTCGAGGACGTCCGTGCCCACCCCCACGCCGACCCGCGGACGCTTCTCGCCCGAGCTGACGAACGAGCAGTACGGCAGCGTGGTGCGCCCGAAGTCGGTGCTCACCCCTTGCCCCACGACCAGGCGTAGACGCCGTCGTCGCAGGCGCGGCCACCCTCGCCGAGCTCGAGCGGGCGGAACGTGTCGACCATGACGGCGAGCTCGTCGAACGACTCGGCGCCGAGGCTGGCCTCGATGGCGGACGGCTGCGGCCCGTGGGAGTGGCCCCCGGGGTGCAGGGAGACCGAGCCTCTGCCGATGCCCGATCCCTTGCGTGCCTCGTAGTCGCCGGCGACGTAGAACATGACCTCGTCGGAGTCGACGTTGGAGTGGTAGTACGGCACGGGAATCGCAAGTGGGTGGTAGTCGACCTTGCGGGGAACGAAGTTGCAGATGACGAAGTTTCTGCCCTCGAACACCTGGTGCACCGGCGGCGGCTGGTGCACTCGACCCGTGATGGGCTCGAAGTCGGCGACGTTGAACACGTACGGGTAGAGGCAGCCGTCCCACCCGATGACGTCGAACGGGTGCTGCGGGACGACGTGCACCGTGCCCGACAGGCCGAGCGAGCCTGAGCCGCGGTGCTTGATGTACACCTCGACGTCGGTCTCGTCGCGCATCTCGGGCT
>JBEVGQ010000121.1:0-2848 GCA_040511655.1 Aeromicrobium sp.
GACGAAGCGTCCGGCCGGGCGCATCTCGTCGATCTGGGTGGGGGTCAGGAGCTCGATCATCGAGCGCCTCCCTTTCTGTCTGGTGGGGTGTGCGAACGGGTCTGCCCGATCTGCGCGATCGTCACGGCGGCGATGACGGCCACCGTGCCGACCAGCGCCATCGGGTCGCTGCCGTAGAGGTCGTCGCCGGTGGCGGTCGTGACGGTCGAGGCCAGCGAGGCGCCGCCCAGCAGCGAGACCACCATGGCACTCAGGCTGTGGGGGGTGCTGTCGTGCGACCAGCCCTGGAAGGTCAGTGCGGCCACCAGCACCGCGGCCACCAGCACGGCGATCTTGACGAACCCGAGGGCCGAGCCGAGGTCGACGCCGACGAGACCGCCGACCACGTAGGCGGCGAGCACGACGACACCCGCGACGCTCATGAGCCTGATGCTCCGCACGCTCGTCATGTCCTGCCCTCCTCGGCGCCCATTCTCGGCAAGCCACTCTGCCCATTCTCGGCAAGCCTACGTGGCCTCCCGGTGCTTGACTGAGCCTGTGACCCAGGCCGGCTTCGACTACTCCAACCTGAGCGGACGCGACAGCGGTCCGTTCGTGCGCACGGCGAGCCTGCTGCTGCCGGGAGTCCGGGCCGTGCAGCGCCAGGTCGAGCCGTACGCGCGGGCCTGGGAGCGGCACAACCGCGTGGCACTCGCCTCCACCGGCCCGTTGTGGGTCGTCCTCGGCGACTCGATGGCACAGGGCGTCGGCGCCTCCGCCTACGACCGCGGCTGGGCCGGACAGCTGGCGCAGGAGCTGCGCCAGCACCGCCTCGTCAACCTGTCGGTCTACGGCGGACGTGTCGGCGACGTCGTCGAGCGGCAGATCCCGGCGATGCGGTCGATCGGCGTCGAGCCCGACCTGGTGACGGTCGTCATCGGCAGCAACGACCTCATCAGCCGCCGGCTGCGTCCGCTGCTGCCGCAGGCGCTCGACGCGATGCTGTCGCAGCTGCCGTCCGGCTCGATCGTGGGCACGCAGCCGGGCGGCCGTCCGGCGTCCGTCGAGTTCAACCGCCGGCTCGACGAGACGGCTGCCGCCGGGCGCATCCGCATCGCGGAGTTCCGCGACCCCCGCATGCGGTCGTGGCGAGGACGTCTCTCGCCCGACCACTTCCACCCCAACGACGCGGGGTACGCGGGCATGGCCGAGATCGTCGGCGAGGCGGTCGCGCGGCGATGACCACCTCGCACGTCCGCCTGGTCTACCCGCACCAGCTGTTCGAGCAACACCTCGACGCGAGTGCCGAGACGGTGTTCGTGCTGGTCGAGGACGACCTGTTCTTCCGCCAGTACGCGTTCCACACCCAGAAGCTCGTGCTGCACCGGGCATCGATGCGCCGGTTCGCCGACCGACTGCGCGCCGCCTCGTTCGACGTCGAGTGCATCGACACCAGCGCCGACGAGCCCACCGCCGTACGACTGACCGCGCTGCTGGCGCGTCTGCGTCCGCAGCGCGTGACGGTCTACGACGTCGTCGACGACTGGCTGTCGCGTGACGTGTCGGCCGCCCTGGCCGAGGCGGGCATCGAGCTGCGCCGCGAGGACGTGCTCGAGTCGCCCAACTTCCTGACGTCCCGAGCCGAGATCGCCGGCTGGTTCGACGCGCACCCGGCCCGCATGCAGCACTTCTACTCGTGGCAGCGCCAACGGCTCGACATCCTGGTCGAGGGCGACCAGCCCATGGGCGGACGCTGGTCGTTCGACACCGAGAACCGCAAGAAGCTGCCACGTGGGCACCGTGTCCCCGACGTGACGTGGCCCGAGCGGCATCCGTCCGTCGACGAGGCGATCGCGTGGGTGCGTGAGGAGTTCCCCGACAACCCCGGCAACGCCGAGTCGTTCGCCTGGCCCACGTCGCACGCCGAGGCCGAGGCATCGTTCGACGAGTTCGTCGCCGACCGCCTGCCGCAGTTCGGGCCGTACGAGGACGCCATCAGCACCCGGCACCCGTTCGTCTTCCACTCCGTCATGACCCCGGGGCTCAACATCGGTCTGCTGTCGCCCGCGCGCGTGGTCGACCGCGTGCTCGAGGCCGACGACATCGGCCTGCCCTCGCTGGAGGGATTCGTACGACAGGTCATCGGCTGGCGCGAGTACATGCGGGCCACGTACGTCCTCTACGGCCGCCGGATGCGCACGAGCAACCACCTGCGGCACAGCCGGCCGCTCGCCGCCGGCTGGTGGACCGCCCACACGGGGCTCGGCCCGGTCGACCACGCGATCGAGGGGGTGCTCGAGCGCGGCTGGAGCCACCACATCGAGCGCCTGATGGTGCTGGGCAACGCGATGAGCCTGCTGCGCACCGACCCCGACGACGTCCACGAGTGGTTCATGGCGATGTACGTCGACGCCTACGACTGGGTCATGGTGCCCAACGTCTATGCCATGAGCCAGTTCGCGGCCGGCGACGGCATCACCACCAAGCCGTACGTGTCGGGCAGCAACTACCTGCGCAAGATGTCGGACCTGCCTGCCGGCGACTGGACGTCCGCCTGGGACGGCCTCTACTGGACGTTCGTGCGCGACCACCGCGACGTCTTCGAGGGCAATCACCGCTCGCGCATGATGACGCGGATGTACGACGGCCTGGCGCCCGAGAAGAAGGCGGCCCACACCCGCGCCGCGTCCCGCTGGCTCACCTGACCGATCCCACGACCCACCCCGCTGGGCCTGACGTTCTGACCGACACGCCGACGGCGTGTCTGCGAAAACGTCAGGCTCAGCGGTCGTGCGACTCAGTCCAGCCAGCGCGCGGCGGCCTTGGTGTGCGCGGCCTTCTTGGCGGGGTCGAGCCCGTCGTACATCCG
>JBEVGQ010000122.1:0-8115 GCA_040511655.1 Aeromicrobium sp.
GTGCTGCCGCTCACGCACATCCGCGGGCGGTCGCTGCACGACTCGTTCGTCATCGTCGACGAGGCGCAGTCGCTCGAGCGCAACGTGCTGCTGACGGTGCTGTCGCGCATCGGCGCCAACTCCAAGGTCGTCCTGACGCACGACGTGGCGCAGCGCGACAACCTGCGGGTCGGACGCCACGACGGCGTCGTCGCGGTCGTCGAGAAGCTCAAGGGGCACCCGCTGTTCGCCCACGTGACTCTGACCCGCTCCGAGCGCTCGCCCGTCGCGGCACTCGTCACCGAGATGCTGGAGGACGTCTCGCTCTGACCTGAGCCGTGCGGCTGCGACTACTCCAGGTAGCTCTCGACGACGGACGCCGGACGCTCGGCGGCGTCGTCGGGAGCGCCGCCGGTCTCGCGCAGGGCGCGACGCTGGCGGAGCAGGTCCCAGGCCTGGTCGAGCTCGATCTCGAGGGCCTTCAGACGTGCGTGCTCCTCGTCGCGGGTGATCTGCGCGGACGCCAGCTGGTCGCGGAGGGACTTCTCCTCGGCCACCAGCGCAGCGATGTGCTCGTGGATGCCTTCATCGGTCGTCATCGTGGAATGGTACGACCGCCATGTCGCGCCGGATACGCCCTTGGGCTGTGGCAAAGTTGCGCCCGTGAGGGCACCTGGGAGACCCGCTTCACGGTGGCAGCGGCGCGTGGCGGGTGTGGCCGCCGCCGCGATGTCGTGCGCCCTTCTTGCCGCGTGCGGCTCCGCCAACGATGACGTCCGCTACCTGCCGGTCGTCACCTGGCAGGTGGGCCCTGATCGCCTCGATGCCCAGGCACTCGCCAAGACCTGCACCGACCAGGCGGCCGGCGACTACAGCGTCGAGGTCGAACAGCTCCCTGACGACGTCTCCGCCCGGCACGCGCTGCTGACCCGCCGGCTCCTGTCGAAGGACGACTCGATCGACCTGGTGAGTCTCGACTCGGCGTTCACGACCGAGTTCGCAGCGGCGGGCCTGCTGGCACCGGTGCCGGCGGCGCAGGCAGCGGCGCTGTCGGAGGGGGTGACCCCGGCGGCACTCGCCGCGGCGAGCCACGACGGCGAGCTGGTCGTCGCGCCGTGGTTCCTCGACCCGCAGGTGCTGTGGCTGCGTGGCAACGTCGCCGAGCGGGCCGGGCTCGACACGAGCAAGCCGATCAGCTGGGACGACCTCGTCGCCGGCGCACAGCGTCTCGGCGTGACGATCGAGATCGAGGACCGCGACGGCAGCGGACTGTCCGAGTGGGTCAACGCCCTCGTGGCCGGTGGCGGAGGCAGCCTCGTGAGCGGCACCGGGCGCTCGAGCAAGGCCGGCCTCGAGTCCGCTGCGGGCCGCGAGGCCGCCTCGATCGTCGAGCTGTACCGCGGCGCCGGAGTCGGTCCGGGCCCGTCGGCGGAGGCCGCGGCGCGCTTCGCCGGCCCCGGTGGCGGATTCCTGATCGCGTCGACGTCCGTGATCTCCGATCCCGCACTGTCGGCCGTCCAGTCCGACATGCGCGTCGCCGGCTACCCGACCGTCGGCGACGCGAGCGTCGCTCCGTTGGCGGGAGTGGGCCTGGCGGTTCCTGCGCACGCGTTCGACAAGCGGACGGCGTTCCGGGCGATCGAGTGCCTGACGTCGCCGGCGTCCCTGCAGGCGCTGGCCACCGGCCCGCAGCACACGCCCAGCCGCATCGGCGTGCTCGACGACCCCACGGTCGCTGCGGGCTTCCGCAGTGCCGACCTGGCCCGGGCGGCGGCGTCGACGGGCACCACCGTCCCGAGCGTCGCGCAGTGGGCCAACGTCATGGACGCGCTGGACGAGACCTGGCGCCCGCTGTCCGACGTCACGCAGGACGCGACGCCTCGCACCTCGCAGCCCGAGGTGCAGGCGGCTCTCGAGGGGACGATCCGATGAGGGGCTGGCGCTGGCTCGCGCCGGCCGTCGTCGTGCTGCTGGTCGTCACGGTCTGGCCGATCGGTCGTGCCGTGTGGCTGTCGCTGACGAGGTCGACGTTGACGGGTGCCGGCGACCAGCGCTTCGTCGGCCTCGACAACTACGCCGACATCCTGTCGAGTCGCGCCTGGTGGCTCGCCGTCGCGGCGACGCTGGCGATCGTCGCGGTCGCCGTGGTCCTGCAGCTCGCGCTCGGCATGGCGTTCGCGGTCGCGCTGCGTCGCCTCACGGTCGCCTGGCCCGTCACGCGGGTGCTGGTGCTGCTGCCCTTCGGGATGCTCGCGATCGTCTCGGCGATCGTGTGGCGCGACGCCGTGACGACCGGATTCGCCGCCTCCTGGTTCGGCCTCGACGACGTCGGCCCGCTCGGCTCGCTGGTCGCGGTGACGGCGGGCGAGGTCTGGCGTGGCACCGGCATCACGGCCGTCATCCTGCTGGCCGGGCTGCTGCGGGTGCCGACGACCCTGCTCGCGTCCGCGATCGCGGACGGTGCGACCGCGCGGCAGCGACTGACCCGTGTCGTCCTGCCTGCCATGGCCCCCGCGATCGCCGTCGCGACGACCTATCGGGCGCTCGACGCGCTGCGCATCCTCGAGGGGCCCCTGGTCGCCGATCAGCCCGGCGCCGCGGTGCGCACGGCGTCGTTCATGGTGTGGGACACGACGTTCACCTCCTTCGAGACCGGCCTGGGGGCGGCGATGTCGATCATCCTGCTCCTGCTGGCAGCCCTGCTGGCCGCCTTCCTGGTGCCCGTGCTGCGCGTGAGGAGAGTCGTGTGACGCCGTCGGTGCGGTCTCGTCTGTGGGCGTCGGCGACGGCGTTCGCGCTCGGCTTCGGCGTGGGCAACTTCGGCGTGCTGCAGGTCGCCCGGCCCGATCAGTGGCTGTGGATAGCGGTGGCGCTCGTGCTGATGCTGACCGGCGCGGTCGGCGTGCTGTACGCCGACACCAGCCGGGCCGTCTCGTTCTGGGCGATCCTCGGGGTCGAGGTGTTCGCCGTGTTCACGCTCGTGCCGCTGCTGTGGACCTTCAGGGTGGCCACGACCCCCGAGGGAACCACCGCACGGACGCTGCTGCCGCAGGACGTCAGCTGGGCTGCCTTCGACGGTGCGATCTCGTCGGGCACCCTGCGGTCGGCGGCCGTCACGTCGCTGCTGGTGGCGCTGGTCGCCACGCTCGTGGCCGTCAGCCTCGCCGTCCCGGCCGCCTACGCCCTGGTCCGCTCGAACGCACGAGGACGCCGGCTCGTCTACGGGCTCGTCGTCGCGACGCTGCTGATGCCCGTGCTCGCCCTGGCGGGCCCGTTCGCCGATCAGCTCGTCTGCCTCGGCGCCTACGGATCTCGCCTGGCTCTGGTCATCCCGACGCTGGTCGTGACGCTGCCGTTGGCGATCTGGCTGTGCGTCACCGTCATGCGCGACGTCCCGTGGACGCTGCTCGATGCCGTGCGCGCCGATGGCGCGTCGCGCAAGCAGCAGCTGCGGCGCTTCGCCGTGCCCCACCTCGGCCCCGGCGTGATCGCGGTGGCCCTGCTGGTGTTCGTGGCCGCGTGCAACGACTTCGCGCTCGGCGCGGGGCTCGCGCCCGACCGTCCCAGCCTGCCGCTGCCGGCGACGCTGCTGGTCGCCTCGCGCCAGGTCGACGGGTCGAGCGCGATCGCGGCCGCGGGGCTGCTGTGGCTGCTGATCCCGCTCGTCGTCCTGCTCGTGGTCCCACGCCGGATCAACCACCTCCTCGGAAGGTCCTACCGATGACATCCATCGAGCTCCGCCACCTGACGACCGACGGCCCCGGCGAGCGTCCCCTCCTCGACGACATCACCCTGACGGTGCCGTCCGGCTCGACCCTTGCGATCACGGGCCCGGCGGGCGCGGGCAAGAGCCGTCTGCTGCGCACGATCGTGGGCCTCGAGGAGCAGACGTCGGGCGACATCCTCATCGACGACATCGTGGTCAACGCCGTCGGTCCGCGAGGCCGCGACGTCTCGATGGTCTTCGAGGACTACGCGCTGCACCCGCACCTCGACGTCTTCGAGAACCTGGCCTTCTCGTCGATGTTGCGCCCGGGCGTCGACAAGGTCGCCGTGTCCGACCGCATCCACGAGGTCGCCGAGCTGCTCGCGCTGACCGACCTGCTCGACCTGCGTCCTGCCGACCTCGACGAGCCTCAGCGGCAGCGGGTCGCGCTGGGACGCTCGCTGGTGCGCGACGCCAACGTGTACCTGTTCGACGCGCCCTTCACGGCGCAGTCCGAGCGCGTGCGCACCCACGTCCGCTCCGTCACGATGCAGTGGCAGGCCGATGCGTCCCGCACGTCGATCTTCACCACCAACCACGTCGAGGAGGCGCTCAGCACGGCCGACCGCGTCGCCGTCATGCACCAGGGCTTCATCCACCAGGTCGGCACGCCCCGCGAGCTGTACGACCAGCCGGCCAACATGTTCGTCGCCGGCTTCCTCGGCTCTCCGCCGATGAACCTCGTCCCGGCGATCCCGATGGGCCAGCAGCTCGTCATGCCGCTGGCCACGATGTTCATCGACGACGACCTGGCCGAGCGCATCGGCGGACGCAGCGTCGTCGTGGCCGGCATCCGTCCCGAGCACTGCCTCGACGCCACCGGCCCCGGCGGCCCGGCCGTGAGCGACCGCGTCGAGTTCACGACGCGCATCGACGACATCGAGTGGAGGGGCAGCTCGCAGTTCGCCTACCTCGGCTACGAGATCGACCCCGCGATCGAGGCCGTGATGGGCGAGGTCGAGGAGCTGCTCGAGTTCGATCTCTTCCAGAGCTTCCTGGTCGCCCAGCTGCCGGCCGAGAGCCCTCTGCGGCCGGGCATGTCCATCCGCGTCGTCGTGCCGCGGCAGCGCATCCACGTGTTCGATCCCGAGACGGGCGAGAACCTGACGCTGCCCCGATGACGTCGACCCGCACGCAGCACCTGCTGGCCGCCACGCTGTCGGTGGCCTCGGCCGTCGTCTACGGCGCCGTGTCGCTGGTGCGCTTCGACCGGTTCACGATCGCGTCGTTCGACAACGCCATCTTCGAGCAGGCGGTCAAGAGCTATGCCGGCTGGGGAGCGCCGATCGTCGACATCAAGGGGCCGGGCTTCAACATCCTGGGTGACCACTTCTCGCCCGTCACGGCCATGATCGCGCCGTTCTACCGGCTGTTCCCGTCCGCGCAGACGATCCTGTTGGCCCAGGTCGTGCTCATCGCCGTGTCGGTGCACGTCATCGCCGTGCTGGCGATGCGCACGGTCGGCACGCTCGTGGGCGCGGCGATCGGCGTCGCGTACGCGCTCTCGTTCGGCATCCAGTCGGCGGTCGAGGCCGACTTCCACGAGGTGGCGTTCGCGGCGCCGCTGCTCGCGCTGGCCGGCGCGGCCTACGTCGATCGCCGCTACGCCCGCGTCGTGATGTGGTCGGTGCCGCTGCTGCTGGTCAAGGAGGACATGGGCCTGACGGTGGCGGCGATCGGTGCGGTCCTGTGGCTGGCGGGGGAGCGGCGGCGCGGCGCGGCACTGGCCGTCGGCGCGATCGTGGCGATGGCGCTGGTGCTGCTGGTGATCGTGCCGGGCTTCAACGCCGGGGGTTCGTACGCGTACTCGGGCACGCTCGGTGGCGACCGCGGGGTCGTCGCGACGTTGCTCGACGCGTCCGACCGCAAGCTGGCCACGGCGGTGCTGACCGTCGCCATCACGGGGTTCGCGGCCCTGGCGTCGCCGTGGGTGCTGCTGGTGCTGCCGACGTTCGCGTGGCGGTTCGTCGGCGACGTCCCGTTCTACTGGGGCACCGAGTGGCACTACTCGCTGGTGCTGATGCCGATCGTGTTCGTGGCGATGATCGACGCGATGCATCGTCGGCCCGCGCTGCGGTGGGCCACGCCGGTGGGGCTGGTGGTGGGGGCGTTCATGATGGTGAGCTCGCCGGTGGCTGCCCTGGCCGATCCGACCACGTACGAGGACCCTCCGCGCGCCGACGCCGCCCGCATGGTGCTGTCGCTGGTGCCGAAGGGAGCCTCGGTCGAGACCGACATCGGCCTGATCGGGCACCTCGTCACCGACCACACCGTCTACTGGCTCGGCACGACCGGGTCGGCCAGGCCGCAGTACGTCCTGTTCGACGTCGACGCGGGCATCGGCTCGCCCCGCGACGTCGCGGCCTACGCCGAGCAGGCCCACGGCGGCACGTACGACGTCATCTACGACCGCGACGGCTACATCCTCGCCCAGCGCCGCTGAGGAGAGACTCCCGCACTACCGGCGAGAGAGTCCGGTGTACCGGAGCCTCTCCTCGCTGGTGCGGGAGTCTCTCGTCGGCGTCAGGGGTGGGTCATGCTCATGACGTCGAGGGCGGTGTCGAGGTCGGCCTCGGAGACCTCGCCGCGCTCGACGAAGCCCATCTCGACGACGACCTGGCGGATGGTCTTCTTCTCCTTGACCGCCGTCTTGGCGACCTTGGCCGCGTTCTCGTAGCCGATGTAGCGGTTGAGCGGCGTGACGACGGACGGCGACGACTCGGCCAGCTCGAGGCAGCGCTCCTCGTTGGCGGTGATGCCGTCGATGCAGCGGTCGGCCAGCACCCGCGAGGCGTTGCCGAGCAGGCGCATCGACTCGAGGATGTTGCGCCCGATGACGGGCAGCATGACGTTGAGCTCGAACGAGCCCGACGCACCGGCCGTGGCGATCGTCGCGTCGTTGCCGATGACCTGCGCCGCGACCATCAGCGTGGCCTCGGGCAGGACGGGGTTGACCTTGCCGGGCATGATGCTCGAGCCGGGCTGCAGGTCGGGCAGCGCGATCTCGCCGAGGCCCGTGCGCGGGCCGGAGCCCATCCAGCGCAGGTCGTTGCAGATCTTGGTGAGGCTGACGGCGATGGTGCGCAGCTGCCCCGACATCTCGACCAGGCCGTCACGCGCGCTCTGAGCCTCGAAGTGGTCGACGGCCTCGGTGATCGGCAGGCCGGTGTTCTCGGCGAGGATCTCGATGACGCGCTGCGGGAAGCCGATGGGGGTGTTGATGCCGGTGCCCACGGCCGTGCCGCCCAGGGGCACCTCTGCCGTGTGCGGCAGCGCCGATTCGACGCGGGCGATGCCCCGGCGGATCTGCGCCGCGTAGCCCCCGAACTCCTGCCCGAGCGTGACGGGCGTGGCGTCCATCAGGTGGGTGCGACCGGACTTGACGACGGATGCGAACTCGGTGGCCTTGGCCTCGAGCGAGGTGGCGAGGTGGTCGAGAGCGGGGATCAGCTCGTGGGTCGCCGACGCGGTCGCGGCGACGTGGATCGACGTCGGGAAGACGTCGTTGGACGACTGTGAGGCGTTGACATGGTCGTTGGGGTGGACGTCCTTGCCGAGCGACTTGGTGGCGAGGGTCGCGATGACCTCGTTGGTGTTCATGTTGCTGGACGTGCCCGAGCCGGTCTGGAAGACGTCGATCGGGAAGTGCGCGTCGTGGGCACCCGGGGCGACCTCGGCGGCCGCAGCGACGATCGCGTCGGCGACGTCCTGGTCGAGGATGCCGAGCTCGGCATTGGCCTTCGCGCACGCGGCCTTGATCTGGGCGAGCGCGCGGATCTGCGCCGACTCGATGGGGGTGCCGGAGATCGGGAAGTTCTCGACGGCTCGCTGGGTCTGCGCACGCCAGAGGGCGTCGGCGGGGACCCGCACCTCACCCATCGTGTCGTGCTCGATGCGCCATTCGCTGCTGTTCTCGGTCATGTCGGCACGATAGCGCGGCGTCGCGGACGTCGACCGGCGAGGATCCAGTAGCGCTCGTCGCGACCTTGCAGCCGGACGTCGACGGGCTCGGCGCGGACGTCGTCGAAGTGCTCGACGAGCCGCCGGCGCAGGGCGTCGGAGTCGGCCATCGACCACACGCTCAGCAGACCCTCGTCGACGAGTCGTGCGGCGCAGGTCGCGACGAACTCGGCCCGGTAGACGTGGGCGTTGGCGTCGTGGACGAGGAAGTCGGGTCCGTTGTCGACGTCGAGCAGGATCGCGTCGAAGGAGGCGGGCGACTGCGCCGCAACGACCTCGCGCACGTCGCCGACCACGACCTCGAGCCGGGAGTCGTCGAGCAGGTCGGCTCCGGGGATCGTCCCGTCGCGCATCAGGTCGACGATCTGGCCGTGCAGCTCGGCGACCACGACGCGCTCGACGTCCGGCGA
>JBEVGQ010000123.1:0-5271 GCA_040511655.1 Aeromicrobium sp.
CGAGTACGTCAACTGCCACCCGTCGACCGGGATGATGCGCGACGCGCGGGTGTCGTCGCAGGTCTGAGGCGAGGCTCACGCGCGGGGCCCTGCGCCGCTGACGTCACCGACGCAGGGCCTCGAGCCTCTCCAGCGCATCCGCGATGACCTCGGGACGCTTGCAGAAGGCCCACCGCACGAGGGGGCGCCCTGCCTCCGAGTCGTGGAAGACCTGGTGGGGGATCGCGACGACGCCCGCCCGCCCGGGCAGCATCCGGCAGAACTCGAGCCCGTCGTCGAAGCCCAGCGGACGGATGTCGGTCGTGGCGAAGTAGGTGCCCTCCGGCACGAACACGTCGAGGCCGAGGTCGGCGAGCCCCTCGCACAGCTGGTCGCGCTGCGCCTGCATGCGGGTGGTGAGGTCGTCGAAGAACGCGTCGTCGGCGCCGAGGGCATGTGCGATGGCCGGCTGCAGCGGCGAGCCCGACGTGTAGGTGAGGAACTGCTTGGCACCCACCATCGCCCGCACCAGGCTCGCCGGCCCGGTCGCCCAGCCGATCTTCCAGCCGGTGAACGAGAAGGTCTTGCCGCCGCTCGAGATCGTCAGGGTGCGCTCGGCCATGCCCGGCAGGGTCGCGATCGGGATGTGCGGCCGGCCGTCGAACGTCAGGTGCTCGTAGACCTCGTCGCTGATGACGATGAGGTCGTGCTCGACGGCGAGCGCCGCGACGGCCTCGAGCTCGTCGCGGCGCAGCACCGTCCCGGTGGGGTTGTGGGGCGTGTTGAGCAGGATCGCGGTGGTGCGCGGGGTGACGGCGGCGCGCAGCTCGTCGACCGGCAGGCGGAAGTCGGGCGCGCGCAGCGTGACGGGTCGCCGCACCGCGCCGGCCATCTGGATGACGGCGACGTACGAGTCGTAGTAGGGCTCGAGCACGACGACCTCGTCGCCCGGGTCGACCAGGCCCAGCAGGGCCGCGGCGATCGCCTCGGTCGCCCCGGTCGTGACGGCGACCTCCTCGTCGGGGTCGATCGCGAGGCCGTAGAAGCGCTGCTGGTGGCCGGCGATCGCGGCGCGCAGCTCGGGCACGCCGGTGCCGGGCGCGTACTGGTTGCGACCGGAGCGCAGGGCGTCGACGGCGCGGTCGACGACCTCGGTCGGTCCGTCGGTGTCGGGAAAGCCCTGACCCAGGTTGACGGCCCCGGTGCGGGCGGCGAGGGCGCTCATCTCGGCGAAGATCGTGGTGCCGAGCCCGGCGATGCGGGCGCTCGAGGTCTTCACCCGACCGACTGTAGCCGCGGCCGCATCGTCAGAAGCCCTCCCCATCCGGCGCCATCAGCCCTAGGCTGTGCGCAGGTCAGGCACGACAGGTGCGACGGGTTGGGAGGCCCGTGACCGCCAAGGACGGCGCGGAGGGGGGACCGTGGGCACGACTCGACGCTCGGCTGCCGTCACACCGGCAACCCTGTCGGCGACGCAGCAGCTGGTCGCCAGCCGGTTCAGCTTCGGCATCGACGAGGACGTCGTGGCCGACATGCGCTCGGTGGGCGGCTGGCAGCAGTGGCTCGAGCGCCAGATGACGCCGTCGCGCCTGGTCGACACGGCTGGCACCAGCGTGGCGTCGTGGTACCCGCTGCTGGCCGACGCTCCCGACGCCGCGTGGGGCCGGGTCAAGCGGCAGGAGAAGAGCGCCTGGGACTTCGGCTACGACTTCGCCAGCTACACCCTCGCGCGCAAGCTGGTCTCCCGCCGCCAGGTGCACGAGGTCATGGCCGACTTCTGGTCCAACCTGCTGTACATCCCCGCCGGCGAGGACCGGTCGTTCCCGTGGCGCCGTTCGTTCGACGACGTCATCCGCCGCCACGCCCTGGGCAGATTCAGGATGATGCTGCGCGAGGCGGTCGTGCACCCCGCGATGTCGGGCTGGCTCAACAACTCGTCCAACACCAAGCGGGGCATCAACGAGAACCTCGGGCGCGAGCTGCTCGAGCTCTACACCGTCGGACGTCCGGCGGGCTACGACGAGGCGGACGTCAAGAGCTCGGCCCGCATCCTCACGGGCTTCAAGGTCAAGGTCTTCGACGGCTACGCCGCCTCGTACGAGCCGAACGACCACTACGTCGGCGACGTCTCGGTGATGGGCTTCAAGCATCCCAACGCCGACGCCGACGGACGTCCCGTGGTGGCCGCCTACCTCGACTACCTGGCACGGCATCCCGCGACGGCCCAGCGGATAGCCCGGCGGCTGTGCCTGCGATTCGTCTCTGACGAGCCGTCCGACGACATCGTGACGGCGATGAGCCAGGCCTATCGATCGTCCGACACCGACATCCGAGCGACCCTGCGCGCAATGGTGCGTCACCCCGACTTCGTCGCGTCGGCCGGACAGAAGGTCCGGACCCCCATCGAGGACGTCGTCAACTGCGCGCGCGTGCTCGGCATGCGGCCCGTCGGAGCAGGCGACGACGCCGCGTTCGCGCGGCACGTGGTGTGGATGAGCAGCTCGGTGGGCCAGCAGCAGTTCGACTGGCCGCGCCCCGACGGCTTTCCCGAGACGTCGTCGACCTGGACGTCGCCGGCCCGGATGGTGCGCAGCTGGAACATCCACTACTCCTTGGCGGGCAACTGGTGGGGTCCCAAGGAAATCGCGATCCCCCGACGGGTCGACCTGATGCCCACGACGTGGCCGCTGACGCTCGGCCAGCTCGTCGACCACCAGTCGCGGATGCTGCTGGGACGTCCTGCGACCGCCACGCTGCGCCAGGGCGTGGCCGGCGCCCTGAACATGAGCGACTCGCGCAAGCTCGACAAGGCGTCCGACGTGTCGGAGTGGATGTGGACCCTGCTGCGCGGCACGGTCCTCAACTCGCCCGAAGGGTTGCTGCGATGACCACGCCACGCAAGGGCTCCGGACCCGTCGACGACTGCGGCTGCGACGACTACGGCGTCAGCCGTCGCTCTCTCCTCAAGGCCGCGGGCCTCGCGGCGATGGCCGGCGTGACGACGTCGATGTTCGGCGACGTCCTGACGTCGACGGTCTTCGGCGCCACCGAGGGCAACATCCTCGTGGTGGTCTCGCTGCGCGGCGGCGCCGACGGGCTGTCGATGATCGTGCCTCACGCCGAGAGCGGCTACTACTCGGCGCGGCCGAACACGGCGATCGCCCGCGACCGGCTGCTGAAGGCCGACAGCACCTTCGGGCTGCACCCGGCATTCGCGCCGCTCGAGGGCATGTGGGCCGCCGGCCGGGTCGCAGGGCTGCAGGCCGTCGGGCTGCCCGTCCCCAACCGCAGCCACTTCGAGGCGATGGAGCTGCTCGAGGACGCCGATCCCGGCAGCTCGGCCCGCATCGGCTGGATCAACCGGATGATCGCGGGGCTGGCGTCGTCCCCCGACGTCTTCGACGGCATCCAGATCGGCTCGACCGTGACCCCTACCTCGCTCGTGGGTCCGGCGCCGAGCCTGGCGACCGGCGGCTTCGACGACCTGCTGCTCCCGTTCACGGAGGACGCCAAGCTTGCCCCGCAGGTCTCGGCGACGCTGCGGTCGCAGTACACCGCGCACGGCGGCCCGCTGGGCGATGCCGGCATCAACGCGCTCGCGCTGGCCACCCGTGCGGGCGACGTCGCCGGAGCCGTCTCGGCCGGTCCGCCGTCGGGCGTGACGTACCCCGAGTACTCCTCCCTCGGAAAGGCACTCGGTACGACGGCCGGTCTCATCCGCGCCAAGGTCGGCGTCAAGGCCGTCGCGGTCGACGCCGGCGGCTGGGACCACCACGTCGACCTCAAGCAGCGTGTCAACGACACGATCGGCGATCTCGCGGCCTGCCTCGCGGCCTTCTTCACCGACCTCGGTCCCGAGGCCGGACGGGTCACGGTCGTGACGCTCAGCGAGTTCGGCCGCCGGCTCACCGAGAACGGCTCGCGCGGCGTCGACCACGGCTATGGCAACGCGGTGCTGGCGCTCGGTGCGGGCGTCGCCGGTGGCAAGTACTACTCGCGCTGGCCGACCCTCGGCACGGGCAGCCAGGTCGACGGAGACCTGGCTGTGACGACCGACTACCGCAGCGTCCTGATGGAGATCCTCCGGGCGCGCTTCCCGTCGCTGGATCTGTCGACGGTGTTCCCGGGCGTGACGGCCGCCCCGCTCGGCTTCATGCGCTGAGGCGGCCCGCGCGCACCCCGAGCGCCCTACGATGTCGCGGGTGAGCGACCTTCGGCGGACCAGGTGGGCGGTGGCGACCGGATTCTTCCTGCAGGGGCTCGTGTTCGCCGCGATCGTGACGCAGGCACCGCGCATCAAGGACCGCTTCGACATCGACGACGGCGGCCTCACGCTGATCCTGGTGCTCGTCGCGGTGCTGTCGGGCGTCGGCAGCGTTCTCGCAGGCCTGGTCGCCGAGCGACGCTCGAGCGCGGTGGCCCTGCGTCTGGCGCTGCTGACGATCGGTGCCGGCGCCCTGGTGGTCGGCGTCGCCCCGACGGTGCCGCTCCTGGTGGGTGCATTCGTCGTCTACGGGCTGGGCGTCGGCGCCGTCGATGCCGGCATGAACATGCAGGGCGTGCGGGTGCAGGAGGCGTACGGGCGCAGCATCATGGCCAGCTTCCACGGCCTGTGGTCGGTCGGCGGCATCCTTGGCGCGCTCTACGCCGCGGGGGTCGCCGAGATCGACCTGCCGTTCGCCGCGTCGCTCGCGGTCGTCGCGATCGTCACCGCCGTGCTCTCGACCGTGGCGGCGACGCATTTCATCGACGTGCGCGAGCACGACCCAGGCCTGTCGAGCGCAGGGCTCGACCTGCCCTGGCGACCCGTGCTGGTCTTCGGCCTGGTGGTGCTGGTCTTCTACGCCGCCGACACCGGCATCCTCACGTGGAGCACCGTCTACCTGGAGGACGCGCTCGACGCCTCGACGTCCATCGCCCCGCTGGCCTACGGCGCCTACCAGGTCGGTGCGCTGGTGTCGCGCTTCGGCGGCGACATGGTCGTCCGACGTCTCGGCGCGGCCTCCGTCGTCCTGATCGGGACGTCCGTCGGGCTCGGCGGGCTGCTGACCGTCGTCGTCTCGCCCGCCCCGGCTGTCGCGATCGTCGGCTTCTTCGTGACCGGGCTCGGGCTCGCGATCCTCGCGCCCCTGTCGTTCGCGGCCTTGGCAGCGGCGGTGCCGCCGGCCGCTCGCGACGTGGCGATCGCCCGCATGAACATCGCCAACTACCTCGGCGCCATCATGGGCGGCGGCCTGATCGGGGCGGCAGCCTCGGCCGACCACCTGCGCTGGGCCTTCGTCATCCCGCTCG
>JBEVGQ010000124.1:0-20000 GCA_040511655.1 Aeromicrobium sp.
ACGAGGTGAACATGACGGCGTCGAACTTGCCGGTCTTGATCGCCTCACGCGTCGGCGCCGGCGGCGGGGCGGCCCGGACGGTGCGGTAGGCCGTGACGTCGTCGACCTCCCAGCCGAGGTCGATCAGGCCGGCCACGAGCGTCTCGGTGGCGATGTCAGCGCGCGGCAGGAAGACCCGGTTGATCGGATCGAGCAGGTCGTCGTACGGCGGCCAGTCGTCGAGCAGGCCGCGCGCGGACTGCTCGCCCGACGGGATCAGGTCGGCGCGGATGCCCCAGGTCGCGATGGCCTCGGCGGTCTTGTCACCGACCGCGGCGATCTTCAGGCCCGAGAAGGCGCGGGCGTCGAGCCCGTACTCCTCGAACTTCTCGCGCACGGCCTTGACGGCGTTGACGCTGGTGAACGCGACCCACTCGTAGCGTCCCTCGACCAGGCCGCGGACGGCCTTGTCCATCTGCTGCGGGTTGCGGGGCGGCTCGACCGAGATCGTCGGGACCTCTTCGGAGATCGCGCCGAAGCCGCGCAGGCGCGAGGCCAGACCGGCCGACTGCTCCTTGGTGCGCGGCACGAGGATGCGCCAGCCGTACAGCGGCTTGGTCTCGAACCACGACAGCGCCTCGCGCATCGAGACGACCTCACCGACGACCGTGATGGCGGGTGCCGTCATGCCGGCCGCCTTCGCGTCGGCCGCGATCTCGGCCAGCGTCGAGACGACGGTGGTCTGCTCGGTGGTCGTGCCGACACGGGTCATCGCGACCGGGGTGTCGGGCTTGCGGCCGGCGTCGATGAGGCCGCTGGCGACCTCGCCGATGCGTGCCACGGCCGAGAGCAGCACGAGGGTGTCCTCGGTGACGTGGTCGGCCCACGTGATGGTCGAGTCGCCCACGCTGACGACCGAGTACTCGCGGTGCGTCCGGTTGGTCAGCGGAACACCGGCGTAGGCCGGGACCGCGGAGATCGAGGAGATGCCGGGCACGATCTCGAAGCCGATGCCGGCCTTGCTGCAGGCGGCGGCCTCCTCGGGCCCGGTCGCGTACGTGAACGGGTCGCCCGCGATGAGGCGCACGACATGGGCGCCGGTCTTGGCGTGCTTGACGACCAGACGTCCTCGCGCCGCGTGCGTCAGCGGCTCGCCGTCGTCGCCGATGCCCCCGTCGACGATCTCGGCACCGTTGGTGACGAAGGCCGACTGCTCGGGCAGCTCGGTGATGACGACGTCGGCCTGCGCGAGGAGCTCGGCCGCGCGAACCGTCAGGAGGCTCGCGTCACCCGGTCCGGCGCCGACGAAGCTCACGTGGCCACGGGGGGCCTTGCGCGCGCTCGGCGTCGGGGTCGGTGCATCGGGTGTCGCGGCTTCGCGAGTCGCAGTGGTGATGGTCACTGTGGTCCTTTTCTCGGTCTGTCAGGGGGTCAGGAGGCGGCGACGGCCACGAGGGCGTCGGCACCTTCGGCGAGCATCTCGACAGCAAGACGTTCACCGACCGCAGCGGCCTCGGAAGGCAGGCCGGTCGCGGACAGTCGGATGGTGGGCGAGCCGGAGACGTCTCCGACCACGGCACGGAGCCAGAGCTCGTCGCCGTGATCGCCGTCGGCGATCTCGGCCAGGGCTCCCACCGGGGCACTGCAACCAGCCTCGAGGGTGGCGAGGAGGCTTCGCTCGGCGGTGACGGCAGCACGGGTGTCGCTGTCGTCGAGACGCGCGAGCAGACGGGTGGTCGCGTCGTCGTCGACGCGGCACTCGCAGGCCAGTGCTCCCTGCCCGGGGGCGGGGAGCATCTGAAGTGGATCGATGACCTCGGTCGCCTCGTCGGCGCGCCCGAGGCGCAGCAGGCCGGCACGAGCCAGCAGCACGCCGTCGACGTCGCCCGCGGCGATCTTGCCGACGCGGGTGCCGACGTTGCCGCGGATCGCGACGACCTCGACCCCGAGCCCGAGGGCGTTGAGCTGGGCCTCGCGCCGAGGCGAGCCCGTGCCGATGCGCGAGCCGTGCGGCAGCTCGCCGAGGGTGAGGCCGTCGCGGGCCACGAGGACGTCGCGGGGGTCCTCGCGACGCGGGATCGCGGCGACGGTCAGTCGCGGGTCGGGCGTCGTCGGCAGGTCCTTGAGCGAGTGAACGGCGAAGTCGACGTCGCCGCGCACCAGTGCCTCGCGCAGGGCTGCGACGAACACGCCCTGGCCGCCCATCGACGCCAGCGGCGCGGTGCTGCGGTCGCCCTCGGTGGAGATCGTGACGAGCTCGACGTCGACGTCGCACTCGGTGCGCAGACGGTCGGCGATCATGCCCGATTGGGTCATCGCGAGCTCGCTGGCCCGCGTGCCCAGCCGCAGCGACGGACGGTTGGCGGTCATGACGACTCACCGACCCGCGTGACGGCGTCGACCGCCGACTGGTCGAGGGCGAACAGGTCGGCCAACGCATCGGCGTACGTCAGGTCGGCGGGGCCGTCGATGAGCTGCTGCACGCGCACGGTCGGCGCGTGGATCAGCTTCTCGGCGACGCGGTGCAGCGCCTTGCGGACGTCGGCACGCTCGTCGTCGGTGAGGTTGGGCAGCCGCGACTCGATACGAGCCTGCTCGGCCGCCACGATGTCGGTCGCCATGGTGCGCAGCGCGATGACCGTGGGGGTGATGTGCGAGGCAGCCTTGGCGGCCAGGAAGGTGCGCACCTCGGACTCGACGATCGTGCGGACCTGCTCGACGTCGGCGGCGAGCTCGGCGTTGGCCGCGGCCTGCGACAGCACGACGAGGTCGATCAGGTCGATGCCCTCGAGCTCGCGCACGTCGGGATCGATGTCTCGCGGCAGCGCCAGGTCGATCAGCGACATCGGACGTCCGGCCGACGCCTTGGCGATGCGCTCGCGGTCGAAGACGACGCCGCTGGCGCCGGTGCAGCTGACCAGCACGTCGGCCGCCGCGAGCTCGACGTCGATGGCCTGCCACCGCACGGCGCTGACGCCGAACGTCGCGACCAGGGCGTAGGCGCGCTGGTAGGTGCGGTTGGCGACCATGATGCGGTGCGGCTCGACGCCGCGGTCGATCAGCGTGCGCACCGCCAGGCTCGCCATCGTGCCGGCGCCGGCGACGAGGAAGCGCGTGTCGGCGCCGTCGACGACCGGCCCGGCCGCGTCGAGACCGGCGGTGACGATCGAGGGAGCGAGCCGGTCGATGCCCGTCTCGGCGTGGCCGCGCTTTCCGATGCGCAGCGCCTGCTGGAACAGGGCGTTGAGCGCCGACCCCACGGTCGACTCGGCCTGTGCCGAGTGCAGCGCCTCACGCACCTGCCCGAGGATCTGGCTCTCGCCCAGGATCATCGAGTCCATGCCCGAGGCCACGCCGAACAGGTGGGCCACGGCGGCCTCGTCGAAGTGGACGTAGACGTGCCGCACGAACTCGTCACGGTCGAGGCCCGACTGCTCGGCCAGCAGCCGCGAGACCTCCTCGACGGCACCGTGGAACCGCTCGGCCTCGACGTAGATCTCGACCCGGTTGCAGGTGGAGATGACGACGGACTCGGTGACGAAGGGCGTCTCGAGCACGAGGTGCGAGAGCTTGACCGCCGCGTCGACGTCGAGCGAGGCGTGCTCGAGGACGTCGATCGGGGCCGACTTGTGGGACATGCCCACCACCAACACGCTCATGTTCCACTCACCTTGCCGTTGACACTGGTCTTGCGCTGCTCGTGGTACGCCAGGATCTGCAGCTCGATCGAGAGGTCGACCTTGCGGACGTCGACCCCTTCGGGCACCTGCACGATGGCGGGCGCGAAGTTGAGGATGCTCGTGATGCCCGCCGACACGAGCTGGTCGGCGACGTGCTGAGCGGCGTCGCCGGGCGTCGCGATGACGCCGATCGAGATGCGCCGCTCCCTCACGATCGCCTCGAGCCGGTCGACCGGGCTGACCACGAGGCCGGAGATCGTCGTGCCCACGCGCTGGGGGTCGGCGTCGACGAGGGCGGCCACGCGGATGCCGCGGGTGCTGAAGCCCTGGTAGGCCGACAGCGCCGAGCCGAGGTTGCCGACCCCCACGATGACGACGTCCCAGTCCTGCGTCTGGCCCATCTCGCGAGCGATCTGGTAGCGCAGGTACTCGACGTCGTAGCCGACGCCACGGGTGCCGTACGAGCCGAGGTACGACAGGTCCTTGCGCAGCTTGGCGGGGTTGACCCCGGCCTGCTCGGCGAGCTCACCCGACGCGCACGACAGCACGCCTCGCTCGGCGAGGGCGTTGAGCGCACGGAGGTAGACAGGCAGACGGGCCACAGTGGCGTCGGGGATGCCACGGGCAGTTCCGTCGGCGAGCCGAGGGCTGCGAAGTAGTGTCACGGTGCTCCTGCGCCGCGATGCTGGGGATTATCCCTCGCGGGACGGGCACCGGGTGCTTCGCCAGTTTAAGAGTTTGTGAACGTGGGAACCAAATCGAGCGACGCTGCGGAGGCCTCGAGCGGGGCCCGCGGCAGGTCCGTCGAGGTGCAGCGCAGGCGTCCGCCACGTCGTGACAGCCTGCTCGAGGTGACCGACGTCACCACGCCGAGCCGGCCCAGCGCGCCGGACGGGGTCACCGTCGCCGGCCCAGCGCCTTCTGCAGACGGGTCGGGTCGACCCGCCAGAAGTCGTGCTGGGCGCCGTCGACGAAGGTGACGGGCACCTGCTCGGTGAAGCGCGCCCGCAGGTCGGGATCGTCGTCGATGTCGACCCGCACCCACGTGTCGCCGGTCGCTGCGCACACCTCGGCCACCTGCTGCTCGGCGATCTCGCAGAGGTGGCAGCCCTGGCGCGTGTACACGACCACGCGCGCGTCGTCGGCGTGGGCGATCACGGCGCGTCGAGACCCAGGGTCTCGCTGCGCGCGAGGGCCCTCAGGCGTCCCTTGGCCACCTTGCCGGTGGCCGAGTGCGGCAGACCCGTCACGACGATCGTGCGCCTCGGCTGCTTGAACCGGGCCAGCCGGGTGCGGCAGTGGGCGTCGATCGCCTCGAGCAGGGTGGTCTCATCGGCGGGCGCGTCCTTGGCCGGCACGACGAAGGCGACGACGGCCTCGCCGGTCTCCTCGTCGGGGAGCCCCACGACGGCGACCTGACCGACGCCGTCGACCTCGGCGATGACGTCCTCGACCTCGAAGGGGTAGACGTTGAAGCCCGAGACGATGACGAGCTCGCGCAGCCGGTCGACCAGCGTGAGGTCGCCGTCGGCGTCGAGATAGCCGATGTCACCGGTCGGATACCAGCCGTCGGCGTCGGGTCCGTCGACGCCGTCGGGCCAGTAGCCCGAGAAGAGGTTGTCGCCCTTGACCCAGATCTCGGCGGGGTCACCGGCAGCCGCCTCGCCGCCGCCGGCGTCGACGACTCGCAGCTGGATGCCCGGCAGCGCCCGCCCGACCGAGCCCGGCTTGACGTGCTGGTGGGCGTCTCGCGGGGAGCCGTGCGTGGTCGCGATGACCGGCGACGTCTCGGTGAGGCCGTACCCCTGCTCGATCTGGTGGCCGGACGACTCCCTGAACGCCTCGGCGAGCTCGGGGTCGAGCGCGGCCGCGCCCGACAGGATCGTGGTGACGTGGCCGAGCTTGTCGCGCAGGTCGTCGCGTCCGGCCCAGGCAGCGATGACCGGGGGCGCCAGCGGCAGGTTGGTGATGCCTTCGTCGCGGATGAGGTCGAGCAGCCACGACGGGTCGAAGCCGTCGACGAGCACGACCGTCGCGCCCTGCCGCACCGCCTGCCCCAGGACGCAGTTGAGCCCGTAGATGTGGAACATCGGCAGGAGCCCCAGGCAGATGTCGTCGGGCGTCATGGCCGGGGGCTGGAGCGCCGCGATCTGCTCGGTGTTGGCGATCAGGGCCCGGTGCGTCAGCATCGCGCCGCGTGGCTTGCCGCTCGTGCCGGACGTGTAGAGGACGACGGCGAGCGCCTCGGCGTCGGGCGGCGCGGCCGGCGCCGCGCCGGCAGCGTCGGCGAGGAACCGCTCGAAGGAGGTCTCGCCCTCGAGCGGGGCGACCCCGTCGACCACGACGCTCACCCGGTGGTCGTCGGTCAGTGCCTCGCGCACCTGCGCGACGCCGGCCTCGTCGCACAGCACGACCCTCGCCCGCGAGTCGTCCAGCATGCGGCCGATCTCGCGCGTGGTGGATCGCGGGTTGATCGGCACGGCCACCATGCCGCCGCGCAGGATGCCGTAGTAGGCGATGGGCAGGTCGATGCGGTTGGCCATCACGACCGCGACCCGCTGGCCCGCGACCAGGCCGCGTCCGGACAGCGCACGCGCGACGGAGTCGACCGCCTCGTCGAGCTCGCGCCACGTCACCTCGCGGCGGGCCGGGCGGTGCTCGACCAGCGCGACACCGTCCGGATCGTTCGAGGCGGCAGCGTGCAGGTAGTCACTGACATTCACCGTCACGCATCGAGTCAACCACAGGCCGCTGCCCCACGGTCGGGCTAGGCTCGGCCTCATGGCACGGGACGCAAGACCCGAACGGCAGCGCAACCTGCAGTCCCGCTCGGTGCTCGCAGGTCAGGCGGCTGCTGCCTCGTCGCAGATGGAACGCGAGCTGACCGCCGTGCAGGACCCCACGGCGGCGGCGTTCTTCGACGTCGACAACACGGTCATGCAGGGCGCCTCGATCTTCCACCTGGCACGCGGACTGCACCGCCGCCAGTTCTTCACGACCGGCGACCTCGTGCGCGCCGCGTGGCAGCAGGCCTGGTTCCGCATCGTCGGCAGCGAGGATCCCGAGCACATCGCCAAGGCCCGCACGACCGGGCTCGCCTTCATCGCCGGACACACCGTCGCCGAGCTCGAGGAGATCGGCGAGGAGATCTTCGACGAGCACATGGCCGACAAGATCTGGCCCGGCACCCGCGCCCTCGCCCAGTGGCACCTCGACCGGGGCCAGCGGGTCTGGCTCATCACCGCCGCACCCGTCGAGATCGCGACGGTCATCGCCCGGCGCCTCGGACTGACCGGCGCCCTGGGGACGGTCTCGGAACACGTCGACGGCGTCTACACGGGCGCGCTGGTCGGGGAGATGCTGCACGGAGAAGGCAAGGCCGTCGCGATCCGCGAGATCGCCGAGCGCGAGTCGCTCGTCCTCGACGACTGTTACGCCTACTCCGACTCCAGCAACGACCTGCCGATGCTCTCCCTGGTGGGTCACCCGTGCGCGGTCAACCCCGACTCGACCCTCCGGGCCCACGCCAAGACGAACGGCTGGCGGGTCCGCGACTACCGCACGGGACGCAAGGTGGCCATGATCGGCGGAAAGGGATTTGTCGCTGCCATTGCAGCAGGTGCGACGTGGCACGCACTGCGCGCGAAGATTCGTCGTTGAACCTGACCAAGGTCCCGTCCGC
Organism: Aeromicrobium sp.; assembly: GCA_040511655.1. Classification (GTDB taxonomy): domain Bacteria; phylum Actinomycetota; class Actinomycetes; order Propionibacteriales; family Nocardioidaceae; genus Aeromicrobium. The sequence goes on from JBEVGQ010000124.1 coordinate 7,342, forward strand.
GGGTTACGATCCTGAAGACCAGGGAGGGCCTGTGACATCACGGTGGGACACGCTGCGCGACGCGCTGCGGCTCGCCATGTCGACTCCCGACGACCGCTCGCTCCTCGTGGCGCTCGCGGTCCCCGACTCCCCCGCGTACGCCCCGGCGTCCGGCGGTCAGCCGCCGCGCGACGACAGCGACCCCGAGGCGATGCGTCTGCGGGCCCTGGTCGACCTCGCCAAGGACGGCGACGCCGAGGCCTTCGGCCAGCTCTACGACCACTACGTAGCCGGGGTCTTCCGCTTCATCTACTACCGGGTCGGGTCGCAGCAGCTGGCCGAGGATCTCACCAGCGAGACCTTCATACGGGGACTGAGAGCCATCCAGCGCTTCACCTGGCAGGGCAAGGACTTCGGCGCCTGGCTCACGACGATCGCGCGCAACCTCATCGCCGACCACTTCAAGTCGAGCAGGTCACGGCTCGAGATCGTGTCCGAGACGATCCCCGAGGGCACGACACATGCGACCAGCCCGGAGCAGGAGGTCCTGTCGCTCATCTCCAACGAGATGCTGTTCGACGCGGTCGGCTCGCTGCCGCCCGAGCAGCGCGACTGCATCCTGATGCGCTTCATCCAGGGGCTGTCGATCGCGCAGACCGCGGCAGCACTGGGGCGCAGCGAGGGCGCGATCAAGCAGCTCCAGCTGCGTGCGGTGCGCAGCCTGGCCAAGTCGCTGCCGGAGGACGTCCGATGAGCCCCCGCGACGGGGCGTGCGAACTGCCCGTCCTGCGTAACTTGTCGAGCCGCTGCGTCGTTGTCACGGTCAGCAGGCCTTCCCTCTGCTCCAGCCCGTCAGTCAGGACCACATCATGATCGGCCGTCGCTCCCACGACGATGCTCAGGCGTTCGCCGACGCCCTCGACGGGCAGACACCCGACGACGCCCGGGTCGCCGACCTCGTGCGCTTCGCCGAGAGTCTCTGCGCGGCCGCCACTGTCGAGCCGGCACCGGCCTTCCGCGACTCGCTGCGCGAACAGCTCATGACCGATGCCGCGACAGTGCTGGTCGCGAAGCCGCCCACGCCTCGTCGTCCCGAACCCGAGTCCCCCCAACCAGCCCGCCGCCGGCTCGCCGCGGCCACGGCCGCGCTCGTGGCGTCCGCCGGTGTCGCCGGCCTCGTGGCGTCCAGCGCCTCGGCCGTCCCCGGCGAGATGCTCTACCCGGTCAAGCGCGGCCTCGAGTCCGCCGAGCTCGCCCTGCACCGGGGCGACGCGTCACGCGGAGCCTTCGAGCTCTCCCAGGCGTCCGAGCGCCTGGCCGAGGCACGGGACCTCAGCGCCGACGGCCGCTCGCCCGAGCTCATCGCCCGGACGCTCGACGACTTCGCCGAGTCGACCGTCACCGGCTCCAGCAAGCTGTTCGACGACTTCTCGACGACCGGCGCCAAGACGTCCGTCCAGCAGGTCAACAGCTTCGCGGCCGAGTCGAGCGTCGACCTCTCCGAGCTCTCGTCCCGGTTGCCCGGCGCCGTCGGCGACTCCCTGGCCGCGGCCAGCGCAGCCGTCACCGAGATCGCCGGCGAGGCCGCGACCCTGTGCGCCAGCTGCGATCCGGCCGACATCGCCCCGCTGGCCGACATCACCGCCCTGGCCAAGACGGTCCCCGCGTCCGGCACCAAGGCCGATGCCGGCGCCTCGGTCAAGCCGTCGCCGTCCCCGGCGCAGCCACGGGCAGCCACCCCGTCCGCCCCGATCGTCTCTCGAGTGCCGACCGTGGCCCCCACGCCCATCCGCACCCCTGTCGCCACGCCCACGGCACCGGCCACGCCCGTGTCGCCCCTGGCACCGGTGACCGATCCCCTGCTGGGTGGTCTGCTGGGCGACGACGACCAGGTCGGTCTGATCCCGGGCGTGCTCAACGGGTTGCTGGGCGGCGGCACCCCGAAGCAGTAAGGCGAGCCGTTCCAGGCATGAGCAAGCCTGGGTGGTGACCCAGGGCCGAGCGAGCGCAGCAAGTGGGGGCGGCACGAGCGGCGCGCCGATCAGAAGAACGCGTTGCCTCGGTCTACCAGTAGCTTGTAGAGGGTCTGCTGGATCGTCTCGCGCACCTGGTCGGTGACGTTGAACAGCAGCATCGGGTCGTCGGCGGCCTGCGGGTCGTAGGCGTCGGTGCGCACCGGCTCGCCGAACTCGATGATCCACTTGCTCGGCAGCGGGACGAGCCCCAGAGGCCCGAGCAGCGGGAAGAACGGCGTGATGGGCAGGTAGGGCAGTCCCAGCAGCCGTGCCAACGACGGCACGTTGCCCACCAGGGGGTAGATCTCCTCCGCACCCACGATCGAGACCGGCACGATCGGCACCTGTGCGCGCATCGCGGACGACACGAAGCCGCCGCGCCCGAACCGCTGCAGCTTGTAGCGCTCGGCGAACGGCTTGCCGATGCCCTTGAACCCTTCGGGCCAGACCCCCGCGAGCTCGCCGCTGGTCAGCAGTCGCTCGGCGTCCTCCTGGCAGGCCAGGGTGGCGCCCACCTTGCGGGCCACCTGCCCGACGAGCGGCAGGGCGAACACCAGGTCGGCTCCGAGCGGACGCAGATTGCGTCCGGCGTACTTCTTGACCGCGTAGCCCGTGATGAGGCCGTCGAGCGGCACGGTGCCCGAGTGGTTGGCCACCAGCAGGGCACCCCCGTCCTCGGGGATGTTCTCGATGCCGCGCACCTCGAGCCGGAACCACTTCTCGGCGATCGGCTCGACGGCGGCCGTCAGCACCTGGGCGATCTCGGGGTCGAAGCCGAACTCGTCGATCTCGTAGTCGCCGCTGAGACGTTTGCGCACGGTCGCGAGCAGGGTGGCGACCCGCGACTCCCAGTCGGACCCGAGGACGCGCTGGGCCGCCTCGATGACGGCCACGAAGATCTCGTCGATCGGGATGCCCGCCGACAGGGGCGCGGCGCCGGCCGTGCGGGTGCGGCGAGCCGCTTCCTCGGCGGCCGCCGCTGCGGCTGCCGCGGCGTCCTCGTCGGTGACGGCGCGCAGGCGCGGCTGGGTGGGCTGATCTCCCGTGGGCGGCGCGGCGGCAGGCTTCTTGGCAGCGGTCTTCTTGGCAGCCGGCTTCTTGGTCGGGGCCTTCTTGGCGGCCGGAGCAGTCTTCGCCGCCGGAGTCTTCGCGGCCGCGGCCGGGGCCGCCTTCTTGGGCTTGGCCGTCGGCTTCTTGGCCGCACCACCACCGGCGAGCGAGCGCGCCGCCGCCGAGGGGGACGTCTGCCGGTTGCCGCGGCCCGGGGTGCCGCCGGAGCCGATGGTCTTGCGCTCGTCGTTCACGGACGCCTCCCTGCCGTGGTCAGGCCCAGGGCAGTCATGATGCCGGGACGGAGCGAGCCGGCGAACTCGTCGAGCGTCTGCTCGGACGTGAGGGTCGGCTCGTAGCCGAAGACCTCGCGCAGCGCCGAGGTGTCGACCGCACGGCCGAAGGTCAGCAGGCGGTGCAGGTCGGGCGGGATGTCGGAGCCCATGGCCCGCACGAACCTCCGAGCGGCCGACGCGAACCCCAGGCGCGGCATCGGCACCAGGGGACGTCCGAGACGACGGGCCGCCTGGCTGAGCAGCACGACGCCGTCGCCGGCGGCGTTGAAGGTGCCCGGACGGTCGTGCACGACGGCCTGGCCGAAGATCTCGAGGGCGTCGGTGAGCGAGAGGAACTGCAGGCGGGGATCGAATCCGAGCACCGACGGCAGGACCGGGTTGCTGAAGTAGTTGCGCAGCGGCGACTCGACGTCGGCGTGCAGCACCTGGGCCGCCCTGATCGTCGTGATGATGACGTCGGGTCGCCGTCGCGCGAAGCCCCGGACGTACGACTCGACCTCGACGATGTCCTTCGGGAACCCCGACCGGACGCCGTTGCGCGCCGCCAGCGACTCGTTGAACATCGCCGGGTCGCGCGGGGACGATCCGTAGACCGCGGCCGACGAGCCGAGCACCAGCTTGCCCACCGTGCCGGAGCGCTGGCAGGCGGCAAGCAGCTGCATCGTCCCGATGACGTTGAGCTCCTTGCCGCCGATGCGACCGCGCTGCGGGGGGTTGACGTCGAGGTGCACGACGGTGTCGACGTCCTCGACCGCTATGACCTTGCCGATCACGGGGGTGCGGACGTCGGCCCGCACGAACTTCATGCCGTCGAGGTCGGCGTCGGGAAGGATCGTGTCGATCCCGACGACCTTGCCGATGCCGGCATCGTCACCGAGGTCGACGAGCCGGCGGGCGACCTGGGACGCGAACGAGCCAGCCACGCCTGTGACAAGGACGACCCGGCTCATGAGGGTGAGGGCTTACTTGCCCAGACGGCGACGCTGCACTCGGGTGCGCTTGAGCATCTTGCGGTGCTTCTTCTTCGACATCCGCTTACGACGCTTCTTGATGACTGAACCCACGGGTCACAACTCAATTCTTGTCGGCCGCGCGCACGCGGCTGGTGTTCGTTCGAGACTGGTCGCCACGCGAGGACGACAGGACCAGATGGCCCGTGTCTTCAGTCGTGGCTAGCCGTCAGCCTACACGTCGGGTGCGGTGGGTGCCGATGCCGACCGGTGCCCGCAGCAGGCACCGTCGCGCGGATCGCGAGGCTCAGCCGGCCTCGAAGTAGGACTTGCCGAGGAAGGCCTGCACGGCGTGCTCGGGGACGCGGAACGAACGGCCCACGCGGACGGCTTCGAGCTCGCCGGAGTGCACCAGACGGTAGACCGTCATCTTCGAGACGCGCATCTGACCTGCCACTTCGGCGACGGTCAAGAACGTCGGTCCGGGTGCCATGCCACCACCTGCTTCCTGAGGGGCACGCGCGCTCTCTGGCTTCCCCACCAGAGAAACAGCGCGCGTGCCTTGGAAGAGACTAGTGCCTCCCGAGGCTTCCGCGACAGTAGTTCCCCAAATTGTCCGGTCACCGGCCGCACAGGCCGGATCGGACCTATGGCTGGGGGTCGAGACCGTTGAGCGGGAAGGCCGCCGTGCGCGTGGCCTGGATGGATCGGTCGAGCCAGCTGGCGGGGTCGTAGCCCTGCTCCCAGGCCCGGTAGCCGACCGCTCGGCCGTCGGTCATGCGCTGCGGCCCGGGCATGCCACGGATCTCCTCGATGCGCTCGCGCCAGCGCTGCGGGGTGAGCGCCATGGGGTCGACGGGCGAGCCCGCGACGATCGCCATCAGGTGCGCCCACGCGCGCGGCACGACGTCCATCACGGCGTAGCCGCCACCCCCGGTCGCGACCCACTTGCCGTCGCAGACCTCGTCGGCGAGCGCCTTGAGCGCCAGGTAGGACGCCCGCTGACCGTCGACGCTGAGCATCAGGTTGGTGAGCGGATCGTCCATGTGGGAGTCGCAGCCCTGCTGCGTAACCAGGATGTCGGGGGCGAACTCGCGCACGAGGGCCGGCACGACAGCGTGGAACGCGCGCAGCCAGCCGGCATCGGACGTGCCGGGCGGCAGGGGGATGTTGACGGCCGAGCCCTCGGCTCCCTCGCCGCCGGTCTCGGTCGAGTAGCCGGTGCCCGGGAACAGGGTCTGCGGGCCTTCGTGGATCGAGATCGTCAGGACGCGCGGATCGTCCCAGAACATCTTCTGGACGCCGTCGCCGTGGTGGGCGTCGACGTCGACGTAGACGATCTTCTCGGCCCCGTTGTCGAGCAGCCAGCGGATGGCCAGGGCGACGTCGTTGTAGATGCAGAAGCCGCTGGCCGTCGTGGGCATCGCGTGGTGGAGACCACCGCTGATGTTGATGGCGCGAGGAGCCTGCCCCGTCCACACCCGGCGGGCGGCCTCGACGCTCGCTCCGGCGACCAGCGCGCTCGCCTCATGCATGTGGGCGAAGACGGGGTTGTCGTCGCCGCCGAGGCCGATCGAGAGATCGGTGTAGGTGGGGTGGTCGCTGAGCTTGTGCACGCCCTCGATGTAGGCCGCCGAGTGGATCAGGTGGAGCTCGTCGTCGGTGGCGGGGGCCGCTCCGACGACCTCGAGACCGTCGACGATGCCGAGCTCGTCGGCCAGGTCCATCGTGAGGTCGACGCGCACCGGCGCCATGGGGTGCGTCCGGCCGAAGTTGTATTGCAGGAAGCGCTCGTCGTAGACGATGCAGGCCCGATCGGAGACGGTGCCGCCGTCGACGCCGTCCTCGGGAGCTCCGGCTGTGGCCTCGGTCATACCCGAGAGCCTATGCCGGGCCCGAGAGCTCGGCGGACCGGGCTGCCGCTGCGGCGACGCCCGCCATCAGCCCGTCCTTGACCCCGCGCTCGTCGAAGGTGACGATCGCGGCGTGCGTCGTGCCGTTCGGCGACGTCACCCGGCGGCGCAGCTCTTCGGCCGTCTCGTCGGACTCGGACAGCAGCTTCGCCGATCCCACGAGCGTCTGGGCCGCGAGCGTGCGAGCCGTCTCGGCGTCCAGCCCCTCGGCGACCCCCGCGGCGATCATGGCCTCGGCGAGGTAGAAGACGTAGGCCGGGCCAGAGCCCGACACGGCGGTCACGGCGTCCTGGCGGCTCTCGTCGACGACCACGACCCGTCCACCCGACTCCAGCAGCGAGACGACGGCCCCCAGCTGCTCGTCGGTGACGCCGGGCCCGGGCGAGACGCCGAACATCCCCTCCCCCACGAGGGCGGGGGTGTTGGGCATCGCCCGGACGACCGCGACACCCTGCGGCAGCGCCGACGCCATGGTGTCGAGGCGGATGCCGGCCGCGAGCGAGACGACCGTCGCGGAGGGGCGCACGGACGGCGCGATCTCGTCGAGCAGCGCCGGGACGTCCTGCGGCTTGACGACGAGCAGCACGACGTCGGCGTCGGCGACCGCCTCGGCGTTGTCCGTGACCGTGACGCCGTACCTGCTGCGCAGCTCGTCGGCCCGGTCGGCCCGCTTCTCGCTGATGACGAGCTCGTCGAAGGGGTGCCCGGCGGCGAGGACGGCCGACAGGAGCGTCTCACCCATCACGCCGGCCCCGAGGATCGCGATCCGTTGAGTCATGGCCCTCACACTAGTGTCGGGTCGTGCGACTCCGACTCGACCCGCTCATCGCGGCCATCCTGGTCGCAGCCGTGGTCGCCTCGTTCGTCCCGGCCACCGGCGACGTGCTCGACGTCCTGAAGCAGGCGGCGGTCGTCGCGATCGGCGGGCTGTTCTTCCTCTACGGCGCCCGGCTCTCGACCGCCGAGACGCTCAGCGGGCTGACCCGCTGGAAGCTGCACCTCGTGACTCTCGCGACGACCTTCGGGGTGTTCCCCTTGGCGGGGCTGGCCCTCCAGGCGCTCGGCGGCAGCGTGCTCACGCCGTCGCTGGCCAACGGCGTGCTGCTGCTGTGCCTCGTGCCGTCGACCGTCCAGTCGTGCATCGTCTACACGCGGATCGCCGGCGGCAACGTGGCCGGCGCGGTCGTGAGCGCGTCGATGTCGAACCTCGTCGGCGTGTTCCTGACCCCCGTGCTGGTCGCGGTGCTGATGTCGGCCGACGCGACGGTGGACGCCGGCTCGATCGTGCGGATCGTCCTGCAGCTGTTCGCCCCGTTCGTCCTGGGGCAGCTGTTGCGTCCGCTGGTGGGCTCGTTCGTGGCCCGGCGCGACGCGCACCTGCGGCTGTTCGACCGCGGCAGCATCGTGCTCGTGGTGTTCGTCGCGTTCAGCGAGGCCGCCGACGCGCACATCTGGTCGTCCCAGAGCGTGTGGTCGGTGCTGGCGGTCGCGCTGGTGTGCGCCGGACTGCTGGCCGGCGCGATGGGGTGGAGCGTGCTCGTCGGACGGATGCTGCGCCTGCCCCGGCCCGATCGCGTCGCCCTGCTCTTCTGCGGGTCCAACAAGTCGCTGGCCAGCGGACTGCCCATCGCGTCGGTGCTCTTCGCACCCGACGAGGTCGCCCTGATCGTCCTGCCCCTGATGCTCTACCACCAGATGCAGATCATCACCGGCGCGGTGATCGCCGGCCGCCTCGCCCCACCCGACCCCCTCGGGGCGGTGCGCTGACCACGTGTCCGGCGGAGCGGCGGTGAGTGTGACACCTGTCCCAGGTGCCGACAGGTGGCTGACGCACCGCCCAGGGCTGAACGGGATCAGACGGACGCGTGGAGGCGCGTGAAGGCCAGGGCCTCGAGCAGGTCGACCTCGCGCTCGGCCTGGTCCTTGGCCTTGCGGGTGTTGATCTCCACGACGATCTCGCCGGCGAAGCCCGAGCCCGCGACGGCCTCGAGGAACTCCTTGCACGGCTGCGTGCCCCGCCCCGGCACGAGGTGCTCGTCCTTGGCCGAGCCCGAGCCGTCGGCGATGTGCACGTGCGCCAGCCGGTCGCCGGCCAGGCGGGCCATCTCGACGGGGTCGCTGCCGGCCGTGGAGCTGTGCGAGAGGTCGAGCGTCACGTGGGCGTACTCCTCGTCGACCGGGTCCCACCCCGGGGCATAGGCCTGGAACTCGCGCTTGCCGGTGCGCCACGGGTACATGTTCTCGACGGCGTACGTGATGCCGTGGCGGTCCTCGAGCTGGGCGATGCCGTCGACGAACGTGCGCGCGTAGTCGCGCTGCCACCGGAACGGGGGGTGCACGACGACGACCTGCGCACCGACCTCGTGCGCCATCTCGGCGCTGCGGTGCAGCTTGTCCCACGGGTCGGAGCCCCACACCCGCTGCGTCACCAGCAGGCAGGGGGCGTGGATCGACACCACCGGCATCTCGTGGAAGGCGCTCAGCGCCTTGATCGCGACGATGTCGGCGCTGACGTCGTCGATGCCGACCATGACCTCGACCCCGTCGTAGCCGAGACGCGCCGCCGCCTCGAAACCGCTGGCCGTCGAACCGGGGTAGACCGAGGAGGTCGACAGCGAGACGCGGATGGGTTCGGGCACGCACCCAAGAGTAGGCCGGACGACCTCACAACCCGTCGAGGTGCTCCAGCAGGACACCCTCGCGCAGTGCCCAGGGGCAGATCTCGAGCTCAGCGAGGTCGAACAGGTCCATCGCGGCCTCGGCGACGATCGCACCGGCCTGGATCTGGTGGGCCCGGTCGAGCGAGACGCCCGGCAGCCGGCTGACCTCCTCCGGAGACATCGTGCGCAGCTGGTCGACCAGCTCGGACAGGTCGTGCTTGCGCAGCACGCGACGCACGTAGCGACCCTCGGACGACGGCGCCGCACCGCAGATGCGGGCCAGCGAGCGGAACGTCTTGCTGGTGGCGACCGCCCGGTCGAACGTCCCGCCCCGCAGGACGAAGCCCGCCTCGTCGGCGATGCGTGAGCGCACGTGCAGCCGCAGCTCGGAGTTGGAGCGCCCGGCGGCGAGCCACTCGCGCGTCAGACGTCCGGCGCCCAGCGCCATCGACTGCGCCACGTCGGGGGTCTCGTCGGCGCCGGCCGCGATCTCGAGCGAGCCGCCGCCGATGTCGAAGACCCCGAGGCGTCCGGCCGACCAGCCGAACCACCGACGCACCGCCAGGAACGTCAGGCGCGCCTCGTCGGGGCCGGCCAGCACCTGCAGGTCGAGCCCGCTGGCCCGGTTGACCGCCGCGATGACGTCGTCGACGTTGACCGCGTCGCGCACGGCCGACGTCGCGAACGCGAGGATCGTGGTGCAGCCCTTGTCCTCGGCCTCCGAGCGCGCCTCGACGGCGTACTTGACCAAGCGGCTGACGCCCTCGGACGTCATGGCCTGGTCGGCGTCGAGGTGCTCGGCCAGGCGCAGCGGCTCCTTGTAGGAGTGGGCCGCCACCGGGGGACCTCCGCGGAAGGCATCGACGACGAGGAGGTGCCCGGTGTTGGAGCCGATGTCCAGGACGCCCATGCGCATGACGTCCATCCTCCCACGCCCCGTCGACGCGGCGTAGAGTCGGCCGGGTGCCAGAGGTCGAGCTCGGATTCCCGCGGACGTTCGTGGAGTTCGCGCATCCGACCGAGCCCGACGAGGTCTTCCGCTGCGACCTGACGTGGCTCACGTCGCGGTGGACGTGCATCTTCGGCCAGGGCTGCCCCGGCATCTACGCCAGCAGCCCCGACGCCGGGTGCTGCACTCTCGGCGCCCACTTCTCCGACGACGAGGACGCCGAGCGCACGCGCGCCGTCATGGAGCAGCTGACCCCCGACACCTGGCAGCACCACGACGAGGGGCACCGCGGCGGCTGGACCGAGACCGACGCCGACGGCGAGCTGAAGACCCGCGCGTTCGAGGGTGCCTGCATCTTCCACAACTCCCGCGACTTCGCCGGCGGCTACGGATGCGCCCTGCACGCGTTCGCGCTCGAGCGCAACCTCAAGCCGCACACCGTCAAGCCCGACGTGTGCTGGCAGCTCCCGCTGCGCCGACAGTTCCGCGACGTCGACCGCGGCGACGGCACGACGTACACCGAGACCGCCATCGGCGAGTACACCCGCCAGGGCTGGGGACCAGGAGGCGCCGACCTCGATTGGTACTGCTCGTCCAACACCGAGGCGCACGTCGCTCCCGAGCCCGTCTACGTCACCAACCGCGACGAGCTGACGGCCCTGATGGGAGAGGCCGGCTACGCCGAGCTGGCCCGGTATTGCAGACAGCACGAGGCTCGCGGGGCCAATACACCACACCCCGCCGATCCGGTCCGATGACCCCCTGACGCCAGCCCGATCGCGACTGGGTCAGAATGCCGTATGCACCTCGACCACGTCTCGTTCGCAGTCGGCGCCGACGGCCTCGCCGGCACCACCGCCGAGCTCGGCCGGCTACTCGGCGCCACGTTCCTCGACGGGGGTGCCCATCCCCGGTTCGGCACCCGCAACATGATCCTGCCGCTCAAGAACCGCCAGTACCTCGAGGTCGTCGAGGTGCTCGACCACCCGGCATCCGACAAGGCCGCCTTCGGGCAGGCCGTCCGCGAGCGCTCCGACGCCGGCGGCGGCTGGATGGCGTGGTGCGTCTCGGTCGACGACATGGAAGAGGTCGAGCGCCGCATCGGACGTCACGCCGTGCCGGGCAACCGTCGCCGTCCCGACGGCTTCAACCTCCAGTGGCGCCAGATCGGCACCAGCAGCATGCGCGCCGATCCGCAGCTGCCCTACGTGACGGCGTGGGACATCGATCCGTCCGAGCACCCCTCGCAGATGGCCGACTCCGACGTCGAGCTCGTCGCCCTCGACATCGCCGGGTCGCCGCAGCGGCTCTCCGACTGGCTCGGCGAGCCCGCCGTCGACGCGCTCGAGCAGATCGACGTCAACTGGACCGCGCCCCACGGCCTGCCGGGCATCATGGCCGCGACGTTCCGCACGCCGGCCGGCGACGTCCGCATCTGACGGCTCGCACGGCGGTGGCGGCGTGGGCTAGCGCCGGCCGACGCCCGTCTGGTGCGCCAGCTCGAGCTGGGGCGCGACCTCGGTGAGGTGCCCGCGGCTCCACATCGAGTGCACCCAGAAGGCCGCGAGCAACGAGCCCAACGCGCCCAGCGACATGTCGCTGAGCGTGTCGGCGTAGGCGCCCAACCGCTCGGGCGACCAGCGCAGGAAGGCGAAGTACTCGGCGATCTCCCACACCAGGGCGGCGCTGACGCCGAAGGCCAGCCCCCGCTCGAGCACGGCCCCCAGGCTCGTCGAGCGGTGCATCGTCAGCAGGATGATGGCCGCCGTCAGCAGCCCCGTGTTGACGAAGTGCACGACGTTGTCGAACGAGGCCACCGAGTCGTACAGGTTCATGACGTTGCCGAAGATGTCGCTGAAGCACGCGAACGTCACCAAGAAGTCGGCCGCCCACGGGAACGAGGCTCGCTGGCGCCACCACGTGAACCACACGAACGGGATCGCGAAGGCCGCGACCGGGTAGCCGATCGCGCGCGGCACGAGGCCCTTGCCGTCCATGTTGCCGAAGCCCGGCACGAGGATCGCGAGGCCCAGCAGCAGCACCAGACCCGTCTTCGCCGCGATGTCAGCGGATCTCAGGACCGGCGGCGCGGGGTACCGCGTGGCCACGGCGACAGACGACATGCCAGCAGTTTAGTCGTCAACCGGTCACGCGCCGTTCGGCGGACGGCTGCGCGCGCGTCGGCCTACCATCGGTGGATGGAGACGACGACGTCTGCCGACGGGTCCACGATCGCCTTCGACCGCCTCGGCGCGGGCCCGGCGGTCGTCCTTCTGCCCGGCGCGACCTGCACCCGAGGCATCACGGCGCCGCTCGCCCAGGCCCTCGCCGAGCACCTCACGGTGCTGAACGTCGACCGTCGAGGCCGGGGCGACAGCGACGACCTCAGCGGGGCGCCGTGGGATCTGGCCCGCGAGATCGAGGACGTCGCGGCGGTGGTCGAGGCCGCAGGCGGCACCGCGGCCGTGTACGGGCACTCGTCCGGTGCCGCGCTGGCCCTGCACGCCGCCGCGGCCGGGATCGGCGTCGACCGGCTGGTGATGCACGACGCGCCCTACGCCCTGCCGGGCAGCGAGCCGGTTGCGCAGGAGTGGGACGCCACGCTGCACGGGCTGCTGAGCGCGGGCAGGGGCGCCGACGCGGTGGCCGCGTTCCTGCGGAAGGTCGGCGTGCCGGCTCCCGTCGTCGAGGGGATGCGCGACGCGCCGCACTGTCCCGCCATGGTCGCCGTCGCCCCGACCCTGGCGTACGACTCCGCGGCGATCGGCGACCGCTACGGGGGGCAGGTGCCGCAGGCGCTGCTGGCGCGGGTCGACCTGCCGGCACTCGTGGTCGTCGGCGGGGCCG
>JBEVGQ010000125.1:0-5815 GCA_040511655.1 Aeromicrobium sp.
CAGATCGCGATGTACCTGTGCCGAGAGCTGACCGACATGTCGCTGCCCAAGATCGGCCAGGAGTTCGGCAACCGCGACCACACCACCGTGATGCACGCCGATCGCAAGATCCGCAAGCTCATGGCCGAGAAGCACGCGGTCTACAACCAGGTCACCGAGCTCACCGCGCGCATCAAGCAGCAGGCACGTCAGTCGTGACAACCACCGTGCCTGCTGCACGAAGGCACACCCGGGCCGTGCACACCTGGGGATGGCCCTGTGGGAAAGCGGCCCGGGTCCGTGGACATCTGGCCACATCATGTGAACGGCATGTGAACGCACACAGGACATCCACAGACACGTGTTGTTTCGTCGAGGCCCGTCGCACAGGTTGTCCACCGGCACTTTCGCTGCGCTCGCAGCCTGCAACGGGCTTCTCCACCGAATCCACAGACGCCACTACGACTACTACTCTTCTATTCATCGACAACTCCCGCCGAAGTGACGTCCCGAGATGTGTGTGGACGAACCACCGTGGCAGGATTCATCGCGACGGATCCCGTCCCCGGAAAGGCCCCATCACGTGAAGTTCCGTATCGAGCGCGACACCCTCGCCGACGCTGTCGCGTGGACCGCGCGAAGCCTGCCCAACCGCCCCAGCGTCCCGGTGCTCGCGGGACTGCTGGTCGAGACGGCCGACGACGGACTGACCCTGTCGGGGTTCGACTACGAGACCTCCACGCGTGCGACGTTGCCCGCCGAGGTGAGTGCCGATGGTCGGGCGCTCGTGTCGGGTCGCCTGCTCGCCGAGATCGTCAAGTCGCTGCCTCCCAAGCCGGTCGACGTCTCGCTCGAGGGCACGAAGGTGCAGGTCGTCTGCGGCAGTGCACGGTTCAGCCTCCAGACCATGCCGGTCGACGAGTACCCCCAGCTGCCCGACATGCCGACCGCCACCGGCACGGTGCGGTCCGAAGACTTCTCCACGGCCGTGTCGCAGGCCAGCGCCGCGGCCGGACGTGACGAGATGCTGCCGCTGCTCACCGGTGTGCGCCTCGAGCTCGAGGGCTCGACGATCTCGCTCATGGCGACCGACCGCTTCCGCGCCAGCCTGCGCGACCTCCAGTGGTTCCCCCAGGCCAGCGACCTCTCGGCGAATGCGCTCGTGCCTGCCCGTGTGCTCAACGAGACCGCACGCTCGCTCACGGGCGGCGGTGACGTCACGATCGCGGTCTCGTCCGGCGAGTCCGGTGACGGCCTCATCGGTTTCGAGGGCATCGTCGGCAACGGCACACGCCGCACGACCACGCGGCTGCTCGAGGGCGACTTCCCTCGGGTTCGCCAGCTGTTCCAGGCGCAGGCCGAGACCGTCGCCTACGTCCAGACGCAGGCCTTCGTCGACTCCGTCAAACGCGTGGCCCTGGTGGCTGAGCGCAACACGCCCGTCCGTCTGACCTTCTCCGACGGCATGCTGCTGCTCGAGGCGGGCAGCGGCGACGACGCCCAGGCTTCGGAGTCGATCGAGGCGACCATCAACGGCGCCGACATCTCGATCGGCTTCAACCCCACGTACCTGCTCGAGGGCCTCGCGGTCATGTCCGAGCCGGTGGTGCACCTGTCGTTCACCCAGCACACCAAGCCTGCGGCCATCTCGGGCGTGCCCGAGATCGGCGCCGATCCCGACGTCGCGTTCCGCTACCTGATCATGCCCGTGCGCCTGCAGAGCTGATCTCACAGACACTCGAACCGCCACTCACCCATTCCCCAGGGGGCAACATGCACATCGGACTCGTCGGACTCGGCAAGATGGGCGGCAACATGCGCACCCGGCTGCGCAACGGCGGCCTCACGGTCGTCGGCTACGACCGCAATCCCGACGTCACCGATGTGTCGTCGCTGGCCGAGATGGTCGAGCAGCTGCCAGCGCCGCGGGTCGTGTGGGTCATGGTGCCGGCGGGCGACATCACCCGCTCCACCGTCACCGAGCTGATCGAGCTGCTCGACGAGGGCGACGTGATCGTCGACGGCGGCAACTCCCGTTGGACCGACGACGAGAAGCACTCGGCACTCGCCGCCGAGAAGAACATCGGCTATGTCGACTGCGGCGTCAGCGGCGGGGTCTGGGGCCTCGAGAACGGTTACGCGCTGATGGCCGGCGGCACCGCCGACGACATCGCGAAGGTGCAGCCCGCCTTCGACGCCCTCAAGCCCGAGGGCGAGTCCGGCTTCGTGCATGCCGGTCGCGTGGGCGCCGGTCACTTCTCCAAGATGGTCCACAACGGCATCGAGTACGCCATGATGCAGGCCTATGCCGAGGGCTACGAGCTGCTCGAGAAGGTCGACATGGTCGACAACGTGACGGCGGTCTTCGACTCCTGGCGCGAGGGCACCGTCGTGCGCTCGTGGTTGCTCGACCTGCTGGTCAAGGCACTCGAGGAGGATCCCGGCCTGTCGAAGATCCGCGGCTATGCCGAGGACTCGGGCGAAGGACGCTGGACCGTCGAGGCCGCGATCGACAACGCCGTGCCGATGCACACCATCGCGGCGTCGCTGTTCGCCCGGTTCACCTCGCGGCAGGACGAGTCGCCGGCGATGCAGGCCGTCGCGGCGATGCGCAACCAGTTCGGTGGTCACGCCGTGCAGGCGGCCGCCGAGGCGGGTCACGACCCCCGGGACGTCTGAGCCGTGACGACGGGCATCGCATGCACGTCAGCAAGCTGACCCTGCACGACTTCCGCTCGTACACCGATGTCGAGATCGACCTGGAGCCCGGGGCTACCGCGTTCATCGGCTCCAACGGGCAGGGCAAGACCAACCTCGTCGAGGCGGTCGACTACCTGTCGCGACTCGACTCGCACCGGGTCTCCCACGACGCGCCGCTCGTGCGAGCCGGTGCCGAGCAGGCGATCGTGCGAGCCGACGTCGTGCGGGGCGACCGCACGGCCCTGCTCGAGCTGGAGATCACGCCGGGACGAGCCAATCGCGCCCGCATCAATCGTGGCGCGCTGCCTCGCACCCGTGACCTGATCGGCGTGCTGCGCACCGTGATCTTCTCGCCGGAGGACCTCGCGCTCGTCAAGGGAGACCCGTCCGACCGGCGCAAGTTCCTCGACTCTCTGCTGGTGCTGCGCACGCCTCGGCTCGCGGGGGTCAAGGCCGACTACGACCGGGTGCTGAAGCAGCGAAACACCCTCCTCAAGTCGGCCCGCGGCCGGCGCAACGTCGAGATCGCCACCCTCGACATCTGGGACGAGAACCTTGCGCGCACCGGTGCCGAGCTGATCGCGTCGCGGCTTGTGCTCCTCGACGCCTTGGCCCCGTTCCTGGTCGACTCGTACCAGCGCGTCGCCGCCGCGTCGGCTCCCGACCGGCGCGTGGTCACTGCTACGTACCGGTCGTCGGTGGTGCTCGAGGCGCAGCTGCGCGACCAGGCGACCATCGAGCGGCTGATCCTCGACGAGATCGAGCGTCGTCGCGGCGACGAGATCGACCGCGGCATCAGCCTGGTCGGCCCGCACCGCGACGACGTCGTGCTGACGATCGGCGAGCTGCCGGCCAAGGGCTACGCCAGCCACGGCGAGTCGTGGTCGTTCGCGCTCGCCCTCAAGCTGGCGTCCTTCGAGCTGCTGCGCGACGACGCCGACGATCCCGTCCTGATCCTCGACGACGTCTTCGCAGAGCTCGACCAAGGACGCCGCGAGCAGCTGGCCGACCTGGTGGCCGACGCCGAGCAGGTGCTCGTCACCGCCGCGGTCGCCGACGATGTGCCCGAGGGTCTGAAGGGACACCGATTCCGGGTCGCCGGTGGGGAGGTCGTCCGTGACTGACGACGACCCGCTCGAGCTCGCACGCCGCATCGCGCAGTCCTACCGCGGCAAGGGAGGACCGACCGGCGCCGGCACCGGCTCGCCAACCCGGCGGCGATCGCGTCCGGTGCAGCCGGCCCGCGGCAAGAACGAGGACCCCTCCACGATCGCCGATCTGCTCGGCAAGGTCGTCCGCGAGCAGGGCTGGACCGAGAAGCTCGACGACCAACGCATCTTCACCGACTGGGCACGGATCGTCGGCCCCGAGGTGGCTCAGCACGCCCAGATCGACGGATTCGAGGACGCCGTCGTCCACGTGCGGGCGACGTCGACAGCGTGGGCCACGCAGCTCAAGCTGCTGGCGCCGCGCATCGTGGCCAAGCTCAACGAGGCGCTGGGCGACGGGACGGTGACGCGCCTGGACGTCCGAGGGCCGCAGGCGCCGTCGTGGAAGAGCGGCCCCCGCTCGATCCGCGGCGCACGGGGGCCTCGGGACACTTACGGTTGACGACGCTCGGCGCGGGGTGGGTCCGCTCGGTCAGTGGGGTCGTTGGGCTTCAGTCTCCGGGGGAGACTGACGCTGCGGCGGCGACGAAGACTGCTGTTGCCGCCGTGATGAGACCGAGCACGAGGCCTGCGTCGACGAATCCGTCCCAGCCCATCACCGGCCGTACGCCGATGACGATCAGCAGCACGGTGCCCGTGATGCACCCCACCACCGCGCCGGCCGTGGTGCCCGCGATCGGTGAGGCCGGCCCCCGTAGGACGAGGGAGACGCCCGCGGTCCAGACCAGGCTGACGGCGAGAGCTGCGACGACGTCAGCAGGTCGGTGCCATCCGGCGACGACGGTCGACGCCCCGGTCATGGTCGTGGCCAGGCCCCCGGCGAGCGCGACGAGCGGACGCCATGCGCGAGGGGCCACCAGCAGTGCTGCTCCGACGGCGCTCGCCACCACCGTGGTGTGTCCGCTGGGGAGGCTGTTGAGGGTGCCGAGCCCGAGGTCGGGACGATCGAGGAGGGTGTGCTTGAGCACCTGGGTCGTGACGTTGGCGCCGGCCACGACGACCACGGCCCCGACCGCGAGAGCGATGCGGCCACGCAGCACCGACACCACGGCGCACCCGGCGACGACCGCGACGATGGCACCGATGCCGACATAGCCCAGCAGGCTCAGCATCGCCAGCTGGGTGTCGCGACCGCCCATCACGGTGTGCATCGCCGAGTCGTCCCACTGCTGCCCGCGCGGGGATCCCAGCGCGACGCGCACCAGCACGACCAGTGTCAGGAGTCCGAGAAGTGCTGCGCTGACCGCGGACGCGGTCGTGTCACGGCGGACGATCGTGGTGCTCATCCCTCCACGATGCCTGATGAGACCTCATCGGGGCGTTCCACGTGGAACACATTCGCCCGCCGAGTCCATTGCGGCGCTGGGGACCTTACTGGGACTTGGTGGCGGGCCTGCCGGGTCGTCACAGGTGCCGTTACGTCGCTCTCGCGACGTGCCTGGCGGACGGAATCGAGGTCCGACACCTGTGGGTATGAGCTCAGACGCACAGAATGGCCCTCTATACTGGTGAGGTGACCCAAACTCCAGATCCTGCTGCCTCGTACGACGCCAGCAACATCCAGGTTCTCGAAGGGCTGGAGGCGGTGCGCAAGCGCCCCGGCATGTACATCGGCTCGACCGGTGAGCGCGGACTCCACCACCTGGTTTACGAGGTCGTCGACAACTCGGTCGACGAGGCCCTGGCCGGGTACGCCAGCCACATCAAGGTCGTCATGCAGGCCGACGGCGGCATCCGCGTCGAGGACGACGGTCGCGGCATCCCCGTCGACGAGCACCCCACCGAGAAGATGCCCGCCGTCACGCTGGTGCTGACGTCGCTGCACGCCGGCGGCAAGTTCGGCGGCGGCGGCTACAAGGTCTCCGGCGGTCTCCACGGCGTCGGCGTCTCGGTCGTCAACGCGCTGTCGACCAAGCTCTACGTCGAGGTCAGGCGCGACGGCTACCGCTGGACGCAGTCGTTCACCT
>JBEVGQ010000126.1:0-3315 GCA_040511655.1 Aeromicrobium sp.
GAGAAGGTCATCGACACGATGATCGAGCTCGGCCGCCCGAGCCGCCTCAAGGGTGCGGGCTTCTACGAGTACGTCGACGGCAAGCGCCAGGGACTCTGGAGCGGCCTGGCCGAGCAGTTCCCGGTCGCCGACGAGCAGCCGTCGTTCGACGACCTCAAGGAGCGGCTGACGTTCATCATGAGCATCGAGTCGATCAAGTGCCTCGACGAGGGCCTGCTGTCGGTGCCCGACGCGAACATCGGCTCGATCTTCGGCATCGGCTTCCCGGCCCTGCACGGCGGCGCCATCCAGTACGTCAACGGCTACGAGGCCGCCGACGGCTCGATCGGCGTCGAGGCCTTCACGGCTCGCGCGCAGGAGCTGGCGCAGAAGTACGGCGACCGCTTCACCCCGCCGGCCTCGCTGCTCGAGAAGGCCAAGAACGGCGAGAAGTACGTCTGAGAACGTACGTCTGACCCGCTCACCAGGACGCCCCCGGAGACCCCAAGGTCCCGGGGGCGTCGTGCGTCGGGGGTGTGACGCAGACCTAGTGGATTGGCAAGGCATACCTAAGTTAGGCTGACGTCGTCATGACCGTCACTGCACGCCCCGAGGCCACGCCCGAGCAGCGTCCGACCCAGCGCTCGCGCGCAGCACTGACCGCAGGGTTCGTGATGCTCATCGGCCTGCTGGCCGTCGTCTGCTTCTTCAGCATCACGATGGGCGCCCGCGGGGTCGGTCTCTCGAAGATCTGGAAGGCGTTCGACGACTACGACCCCAGCAGCGCGGCCGAGACCGTCATCCGCGAGCTGCGGGTGCCGCGCACGCTGATCGGCATCTTCGCGGGCGCAGCGCTGGGCCTGAGCGGCGCGATCCTGCAGGGCGTCACCCGCAACCCGCTGGCCGATCCCGGCATCATGGGGATCAACGCCGGTGCCGCGGCCTTCATCGTCTTCGGCATCATGGTGCTCGGCACGCAGTCGGTCAGCACCTACGTGTGGTTCGCCTTCGCGGGGGCCGGCGTGGCCACGGTGACGGTCTACGGCATCGCCTCGTTCGGACGCGAGGGCGCCACACCGGTCAAGCTCGCACTGGCGGGAGCCGCGGTCACGGCCATCTTGTCGTCGATCACCTCGGCGATCGTGATGACGAACGTCTCGGCGCTCAACGAGCTGCGGTTCTGGCAGGTCGGCGCGCTGGCGGGCCGCTACTTCCCGGTGTTCTGGCAGACCGTGCCGTTCCTGGCGCTCGGCATCGTCCTGGCGCTCGGCACCGGACGCGCGCTCAACGGCCTGGCCCTCGGCGAGGACCTCGCCCTCGCGCTGGGTCAGCGCGTGCGCCTGACCCGGGTGGTCATGTTCGTGACGGTCGCCATCCTGTGCGGCGCGGCAACCGCGGCATGCGGCCCGATCGTCTTCATCGGTCTGATCGTGCCGCACCTGGCACGGATGATCTGCGGCCCCGACTATCGCTGGATCCTCTCGTACTCGCTGCTGCTCACCCCGATCGTGCTGCTCCTGGCCGACATCGCCGGCCGGCTGATCGTGTCGCCGGGCGAGCTGCAGGTCGGGGTCGTCATCGGCGTCATCGGCGCCCCCGCGTTCATCCTGCTGGTCCGCTACCGCAACCTCGCGGAGCTCTGATCGCCATGGCCGCCACGCTCGAGGTCCCCGTCGTCCGCTCCGGACGCCGCCATCGCCGCCGCCGCGCGACGATCGTCACCGCCGCCCTCGCGATCGTCGCGGCGTGCCTGTTCGTCCTCACGATCATGGTCGGCTCGTTCTACGTGTCGCCGATCGACGTCGTGACGTCCGTGCTGGGTCTGCGCGACGACCCCACGACCGACTTCATCGTGCGCGACCTGCGGCTGCCCACGGCGACCGCCGCGCTCGCCGTCGGCCTTGCCTTGGGCCTGTCGGGCGTGGTCTTCCAGAAGCTGCTGGGCAATCCGCTGGCGTCCCCCGACTTCGTGGGCGTCTCGTCGGGTGCCAGCCTGTTCGCGGTCTCGTCGATCGTGATCTTCCACGCCAGCAGCGCCGCGGTCTCCGGATCGGCGCTGCTCGGCGCGCTGCTCACGGCGCTGCTGATCTACGTGCTCGCCTGGCGCGACGGCATCTCGGGCTACCGGTTCATCCTGATCGGCATCGGCGTCTCGGAGTTCATGCTCGCGATCGTCGGCTACGTCGTCTCACGGGCCCAGCTGTACGAGGCCCGTGAGGCCATGACGTGGCTGGCGGGCTCCGTCGGGCGGGCCGGCGCCGGCGAGCTGCGCGCCCTGCTGGTCGCCCTGGTCGTGCTGCTGCCGCTCGCGCTCGTGCTGGAGCGTCCGCTCCGCACCCTCGAGCTCGGCGACGACACCGCCAAGGCACTCGGTTCCCGTGTCGAGCTCAGCCGCCTCGCGCTCCTGGCCGTGTCGATCGTGCTGATCGGCTTCTCGGTCGCCGTCGCCGGGCCGATCATGTTCGTGGCCCTGATCGCGGGCCCCATCGCGGTGCGGCTCACCGGCCCGAGCGGCAGCGTCATCGCGTCGGCGCTCGTCGGCGCGGTCATCGTGCTGGCGGCCGATCTCGTCGCCCAGCACCTGCTGCCGACCTCGCTGCCGACGGGTGTCGTGACGGGCATCGTCGGCGCTCCGTACCTCATCTGGCTCCTCGCCACCGTCAACCGGGAAGGACGCGGCGGATGACCTCACACGACCTGCGTGCCGAGAACCTCACGCTCGGCTACGCCGACGTCGACATCGTCAAGGACCTCGACGTCCAGATCCCCGACGGCCGCATCACCGTCATCGTGGGTGCCAACGCGTGCGGCAAGTCGACGCTGCTGCGCGGGCTCGCCCGCCTGCTGGCACCGCGCGGGGGCCAGGTCGTCCTCGACGGCACCTCGGTGCAGGACATGAAGAGCATCGACGTCGCCAAGGTGCTCGGACTGCTGCCGCAGACACCCGTGGCTCCGGACGGCATCTCGGTGGGCGACCTCGTCGGCCGCGGCCGCTACCCCCACCAGGGCTGGTTCCGTCGCTGGAGCGCCGAGGACGACCAGGCCGTCGCGGCCGCGCTCGAGGCCACCGGCACGAGCGATCTGGAGCACCGCAACATCGCCGAGCTGTCGGGCGGCCAGCGCCAGCGCGTCTGGGTCGCGATGGCGCTCGCGCAGGACACCGACCTGCTGCTGCTCGACGAGCCGACGACGTACCTCGACATCAACCACCAGGTCGAGCTGCTCGACCTGCTCACCGACCTCAACCGCGCGTCGGGCAAGACCGTGGTGCTGGTGCTGCACGACCTCAACCTGGCGTGCCGCTACGCCGACCACATCATCGCGATGAAGAAGGGC
>JBEVGQ010000127.1:0-2672 GCA_040511655.1 Aeromicrobium sp.
GGAACAGCACCTCGTTGCGATAGATGTTCCCGACCCCGGCGAACATCGTCTGGTCGAGCAGCAGGTCGGCGATCGGCCGGTTGCTCCGCCGCAGCCGGACCCAGGCCTTCTCGGGGTCGGCGTCGGCGCGCAGCGGGTCCGGACCGAGCGCGGCGAGCACGCGTTCGCGCTGCTCGGCGCCGAAGAGGTCGCACTGGGTCGCCCCACGGAGGTCGGCGTACGTCGTCCCGTTCTGCAGGCGGACCCGCACCTGGCCGACCGGTGCCGGCGCCGGTGCCGGACGCAGGTCGAACTTGCCGATCAGCCCGAGGTGCACGTGGAGGTAGCGATCACCCGGGAACTCCACGAAGAGATGCTTGCCGGCCGAGTCGGCACCCACCACGACCTGGCCGTCGAGGACCGCTGCATCGGCGGCGAACCTGCCCTGGGGACTGCTCACCCGCACCGGGCGGCCGGCGAAGGCCGCCTCCAGGTCGTTCGCGAGTCGCCGGAGGGTGTGCCCCTCAGGCATCGTGCCCGCGCGCGGAGTCGGGCAGCGGCGGGAGGTCGCCGGTCGACTCGTAGTCGGCGAGCATCGCGATCCGGCGCGCGTGCCGTTCCTCGCCCGAGAAGTCGGTGTCCAGGAAGATGCCGACGAAGCGGGTCATCTCGTCGAGGGGGTGCATCCGGCCGCCCACGGAGAGCACGTTGGCGTCGTTGTGCTGGCGAGCGAGCGAGGCCGTCTCGTCGCTCCAGGCCAGCGCGGCCCGGACCCCTGCCACCTTGTTGGCCGCGATCTGCTCGCCGTTGCCGGAGCCGCCGATGACGACGCCGAGGCTCCCGGGATCGGAGACCACGCCCTGCGCGGCGCGCAGGCAGAAGACCGGGTAGTCGTCGAGGGCGTCGTAGACGAACGGACCGTGGTCGACGGGCTCGTGACCCCGCTCCCGGAGCCACGTCACCAGGTGGTCCTTGAGGTCGAGTCCGGCGTGGTCGGAGCCCAGATGCACGCGCATCCCCCGAGTCTGGCAGACCCTGCCGACTCAGCTCGAGGCGGCGAGGGACTGCACGAACCCGGCGACCTGGCGAGCGAGCGGCTCGGCGGCGTCGAAGACGTCCGGGTGGCGCCAGAACCCGTGCACCTGCCCGAGGTAGCGCGTGGCGGTCACCTCGACGCCCGCCACGGCGAGGAGCGCGGCCAGGTGCTCGCCCTCGTCGCGCAGCGGATCCTGGCCGGCGGTGACCACGAGCGTGGGCGGCAGCGACGCGAACCGCTCCTGGCCGGCGAGGTCGGGCCCGAGCGGTGCGAGGTCGGGGTGGCCGAGGTCGGCGGCCGACGCGGCGTACTGCTGCCAGTACCACGCGGCCTCGCGCGGGTCGAAGCCGTCGGCCGCCGAGGTGTAGGAGTCGAACGACGCGGTCGGGTCGAGGAACGGGTAGATCAGCACGAGACCTGCCGCGAGCCCCGGGTTGCGCAGTGCCGCGACCAGGGCGAGGTTGCCTCCCGCGCTGTCGCCGTGCAGCACGAGCGGCCCGGTGAGGCCGTGGGCATCGCCTTCACGGGACACCCAGGCGAGGACGTCGTCCACGTCGTCGGGCGCTGCCGGGAAGCGGTGCTCGGGCGGACGTCGGTAGTCGACGCTGAGCACAGCGGTCCCGCACCGGTTGGCGGTACGCCGCGCCGCGGCGTCGTGCACCTCCACGTCGTGGAAGACGAAGCCGCCGCCGTGCAGGTGGACGACCAGGCCGGCGTTCGCACCCTCCGGTCGGTAGAGCCGGCACGGCACCCCGTCGGCCTCGAGGTCGACGACCTCGGCGACGTCCTCCCTCGGGGCCCGCGCCGCCTCCTCGCGGGCGGTGCGCCGCGCCTCGTCGATGGGGGTCTCCCAGACCTTCGGGTCACCGGCAGCGTGGTCGACCGCCTGCTGCGCCTGCGGGTAGAGCACGGCTTCACCCACCGTGGGCGAGGCGCTGGAGCTCCTCGTCGACGACGGCAGGGTCGAGCTTGGTGAAGACGGGGGTGGGCTTGGCGATCGCCGTGCCGACCACGACCGGTCGCCGCTGCCAGCGAGCCGCCGTCGAGTAGTCGCCGGTGAGGATCGGGTAGCCCGCACCTCCGTCGAGGTCGTCGGCCTCCTGGAGCTGCGGCATCGGCTGCACGTCGCCGGAGCCGCCCAGCACGAGGTCGACCGCGTTCGCCGAGAACGGCAGGAACGGGGACAGGATCGTGTTCAGGTCGGCCACGCACTGGGCCAGCACGTGCAGGATCGTGCCCAGCCGCTCCCGCTCGTCGTCACCCTTCAGCTGCCAGGGCGCCGAGTCGGAGACGTAGCGGTTGACGTCCGCCACGGCACGCATCGCCTCGCCGATGGCCGCCTTCTGGCGGTGCCGGGCGATCAGGTCGCCGACGACCCCGAAGGTCGCGTCGACGTGGTCGAGCAGCTCCTGGTCGGTGGCGGTCAGCTCCCCGGCCGGCGGGATCTCACCGAAGTTCTTGGCGAGCATCGTGGCCGTGCGGTTGACCAGGTTGCCCCAGCCCGCGACGAGCTCGTCGTTGGTACGGCGCACGAACTCCGCCCAGGTGAAGTCGGAGTCCTGGTTCTCGGGACCGGCGGCCGCCACGAAGTAGCGGAAGGCGTCCGGCTGGTAGCGGCTGAGCAGGTCGCGCACGTAGATCACGACGCGCTGCGAGG
>JBEVGQ010000128.1:0-4673 GCA_040511655.1 Aeromicrobium sp.
ACACCGGGGCCGACTGCCTCGGCACGTCCGTGCGCCAGGGTGCGCGCTCGGTGACGCAGCTGGAGATCATGCCCAACCCGGGCACGGATCGTCCGGGTCACCAGCCGTGGCCGACCTACCCGATGATCTACCGTGTGTCGTCGGCCCACGAAGAGGCGGGGGAGCGCGTCTACTCGGTCTCGACGAAGGAGTTCGTCGGCGACGAACACGGCAACGTCAGCGCCCTGCGCCTCGTCGAGGTCGAGTTCGTCGACGGCAAGCTCACCGAGGTCCCCGGCACCGAGAAGGACCTGCCGGCGCAGCTCGTGCTGTTCGCGATGGGCTTCACGGGGCCGCAGACCGAGGGCCTGGTCGACCAGCTCGGCGTCGAGCTCGACGAGCGCGGCAACGTCAAGCGCGACAAGTCGTACATGTCGAGCGTCGACGGCGTGTTCGTCGCCGGCGACGTGGGACGCGGTCAGTCGCTCATCGTGTGGGCCATCGCCGAGGGCCGCTCGGCCGCGGCCGGCGTCGACGCCTACCTGTCGGGCTCGACCACGCTGCCCGCGCCCATCCCGCCGACGGCCCGCCCCCTCACCGTCTGACGCCGTGCGCCACGTTTTACCACGCCGGGAGGGCATAGGTCATCCGGGCAGGGCAGGTCTCGTCCGGGGGCGGGAAGCCTCCCGTGCCCGGACGGTGCTTGCCGTCCCGGCGTGGTAAACCGGTCTTTGCTGAATTTGTTGTGTGAAACGACAAAAATGACTCGCGGGTAACCGCGCCTGCCGCCTAGGGTGGGGACGTGAGAAGAGCAAAGATCGTCTGCACCCTGGGCCCCGCCGTCGGAAACGCCTACAAGATCCTCAAGCTGGCCGAGGCCGGCATGGACGTGGCGCGTCTCAACATGAGCCACGGCGACCAGTCCGACCACGAGCAGAACTACGCCTGGGTGCGCGAGGCCGCCGAGACCACCGGCAAGGCCATCGCGACCCTCGCCGACCTCCAGGGTCCGAAGATCCGCCTCGGACGCTTCGCCGACGGGCCGGTCCAGCTCGAGGCCGGAGCGACGTTCACGATCACGGTCGACGACATCCAGGGCGACCAGCACCGCTGCTCCACCACCTACAAGGGACTGCCGGGCGACGTCAGCCCCGGCGACGAGATCCTCATCGACGACGGCCGCATGCGCTTTCGCGCCACCGAGGTCACCGACACCGACGTGACCTGCCTGGTCGAGACCAGCGGCACCATCAGCAACAACAAGGGCATCAACCTGCCCGGGGTCATGGTCAGCGTCCCCGCCATGAGCGAGAAGGACATCGACGACCTCCGCTTCGCCCTGCGTCTCGGTGTCGACTTCATCGCCCTGTCGTTCGTGCGGTCGGCCGACGACTACGACGACGTCCGCAAGATCATGGACGAGGAGGGCATCGTCCGTCCCGTCATCGCCAAGATCGAGAAGCCGCAGGCCGTCGACAACCTCGACGGCATCATGGACGCCTTCGACGGCGTCATGGTCGCCCGCGGCGACCTCGGTGTCGAGCTGCCGCTCGAGGACGTGCCGATCGTGCAGAAGCTCATCGTCGAGAAGGCGCGCCGCAACGCCAAGCCCGTCATCGTGGCGACCCAGATGCTGGAGTCGATGATCTCGGCGCCGCGTCCCACCCGCGCCGAGGCCTCTGACGTCGCCAACGCGGTGCTGGACGGTGCCGATGCCGTGATGCTCTCGGGCGAGACCAGCGTGGGGGAGTACCCCATCCACACGGTCCACACCATGGCCCGCATCGTCGAGTCCACCGAGGATCACGGCCTTCCGCGCATGGCCGCCTTCACCTGGAAGGCCCGCACCAAGAGCGGCATCATCTGCCGCGCCGCGTCCGAGGTCGCCGAGTCGGTCGACGCGCGGTACGTCGTGGCCTTCACCACGAGCGGCGACTCCGCCCGCCGCATGACGCGCTACCGCTCGCGCGTGCCGGTCATCGCCTTCACTCCCGACCCGCTGGTGCGCAACCAGCTCGCCCTCAGCTGGGGCATCGAGACGTTCACCGTCCCCGAGGTCAAGCACACCGACGACATGGTGCTGCAGGTCGACCGCGCGCTGCTCGAGATCGAGCGCTGCACCGAGGGCCAGCAGGTCGTCATCGTCGCCGGGAGCCCCCCGGGCATCCCGGGCTCGACCAACGCCCTGCGCATCCACAACATGGGCGACGCGATCAACAAGGTCGTGCCGGGCTACGAGGACGTCGAGGCCTGAGGTTCTGACGTCGCGGTGCGGGTTCGGCAGGTGCTGAGCCCGCGCCGCGGCATTTCGTCAGCCTGATCGCCGCCCGTGCCGACGAGTCGGCACGGCGACGCCGAAGACGGCGTCGGCGCTCCGAGACTCGAGCTCTGGTGCCAGCCCAGATCTGTGCTTGCGTCACCCGTGCCGAGTGCGGGACTCGAACCCGCACGCCCTTTCGGACAACGGTTTTTGAGACCGTCGCGTCTACCATTCCGCCAACTCGGCTCGCCTCGTTCGAGGCCGTATAACCTTCTCATGTGAACGACATGAACCAGCCATCGGCTCCGGCGCCGGCGCCCCGTGTCGTGATCGCCGAGGACGAGGCGCTGATCCGCCTCGACCTCGCCGAGATGCTGGCCGAGGAGGGCTACGACGTCGTCGGGCAGGCCGGCGACGGCGAGCAGGCCGTCGCCCTCGCGACGCAGCTGCGGCCCGACCTGGTCGTGATGGACGTCAAGATGCCCAAGCTCGACGGCATCGCCGCTGCTGCCCTGATCGCTCAGGAGCGCATCGCCCCCGTCGTCATGCTCACGGCCTTCAGCCAGCGCGACCTGGTCGAGCGCGCCCGGCAGTCCGGCGCCATGGCCTACCTGGTCAAGCCGTTCACGAAGTCCGACCTGGTGCCCGCCATCGAGATGGCCCGCAGCCGGTTCGCCGAGATCACCGCGCTCGAGCACGAGATCGGTGACCTCACGGAACAGCTCGCCACGCGCAAGGCCGTCGAGCGGGCCAAGGGGCTGCTACAGGCGTCACTCGGCATCAGCGAGCCCGATGCCTTCCGCTGGATCCAGCGCACCGCGATGGACCTGCGGCTGTCGATGCTGCAAGTGGCACAGGGTGTCATCGATCATGGTCCGCAGCTCGGCCCCTCCGCCGAGTAGCCCGCAGCATCGGCCGTTCCAGGGGCCGGGTTACAAATTGGCTACTTAACCACGGGCTCACACAACCTTGACGCAAATGACCCGGTGAACAACTAGGTTCGTGCATACGTACAGGCTCCCTGGCGCGGCCACGGGCTTTCTACCTATCCGGAGGATTGATGAAACGCAGTACCACAACGATTCGCCTCGCTGCAGTAGCAGCGGCCAGCGCGCTCGTGCTCGCTGCCTGCGGTAGCAGCGACAGCGAAGGAAGCTCCGACGAGACGAAGGCTGCCCCCTCGGCTGCCAAGGGCGACGGCACCCTGACGATCGGCACCCTCCTCCCGCAGACCGGAAGCCTGGCCTTCCTCGGTCCCCCGGAGTTCGCGGGCGTCGACCTGGCCATCAAGGACATCAACGCCGCCGGCGGCGTCAACGGCAAGGACGTCAAGGGCGTCAAGGCCGACTCCGGTGACACCGACTCGGGCATCGCCCCGGCCGAGACCGACAAGCTGCTCAAGGCCGGAGCCGACGTCATCGTCGGTGCCGCCTCGTCGGGCGTCTCCAAGACCGTCGTCGACAAGATCATGTCGGCAGGCGTCGTCATGTACTCGCCGGCCAACACGTCGACCGACTTCGACAACGGCGACTTCTCCAAGCCCGACCTGTACTTCCGCACCGCGCCGTCCGACATCCTCCAGGGTGCCGTGCTGGCCAACTTGCTGATCGAGGACGGTCGCCAGAACGTCGCCATCCTGGCTCGCCAGGACGCATACGGCGAGACGCTGGCCAAGGAGATCTCCAAGAACCTCAAGAACGCCGGTTCGACCGTGGCCGCCAACGTCCTCTACAGCGAGAAGACCGGCCCGGGCGACAGCCAGATCACCGAGGTTGCCGACTCCAAGCCCGACGCCGTCGTGCTCGTGGCGTTCGAGGAGACCACCACGATCGTCCCGAAGCTCATCCAGGCCGGCGTCGGCCCGAAGGACGTCCAGACGTACTTCGTCGACGGCAACACCGCCAACTACGGCAAGGGCGACGCGGCGACGCTGCCCGACGGCACGCTCGAGGGCACCAAGGGAACCATCCCCGGTGCCGAGGCCGCGCAGGACTTCAAGGATCGGCTGGCCACGGTCAACCCCGATCTGAAGGACTACTCGTACTCCGCTGAGTCGTACGACGCGACCGTGACGTCGGCCCTGGCCGCCATCGTGGCCGGCGACGACTCGGGCACGGCGATCGCCAAGGCGCTCCCGAGCGTCACCGAGGGTGGCGAGAAGTGCGACTCGTTCGAGAAGTGCGCCGCGCTGCTGAAGGACGACCCGAAGACCGACATCGACTACGACGGCGTCTCGGGTCCGATCGAGCTGGGCAAGACGGGCAGCCCGACGGCCGCCTCGATCGGCATCTACCAGTACGACAGCAAGAACAAGATCAAGCCCGTCAAGTACATCGCCGGCAAGATCTGATCCACCGACGACGCTGATCGTGATCAGCTGACTCGCGAGGGCCCCGGTGCCGAGGCCGCGCAGGACTTCAAGGATCGGCTGGCC
>JBEVGQ010000129.1:0-3513 GCA_040511655.1 Aeromicrobium sp.
GGTTCCCGCCCCCTGAGGAGAGGGTTCCCGCCCCGCACTGGGGCGACAACCCTCTCGTCGAGGGGCGACAACCCTCTCGTCAGCGTCAGGCGTAGAGGGCGGGGCGGTCCTTCAGCGTGACGTGCTCGCGTGCGCCAGAGGCCAACGAGGCCACGCCGGCCTCGGCCACCGCATTGGCGACGTAGCCATCCCATGCGCTTGGACCCGTGGTGCGACCCGCGAGGGCCTCGTCGGCCCACGTCGACAGCTCGATGCGATAGGCGTCGGCGAAGTGCGCCACGAAGTCGTCACGCACGGGGACGCCGTCGACCCCGGCGACCCGGGTACTGACGGCTTCCGCCGGTGCCAGCGAGGCGGTGCCCCGCGAGCCGACGACCTCGCACCGGACGTCATAGCCGTAGCCGGCGTTGACGAACACCTCGGCCGTGACCATGACACCACCCTTCGTCCAGATCGTCGCGAGCTGCGGGTCGCGGAAGCCGTCGACGACGGGCGACTCGACCCGGATGCCGGTGATCTCGTCGTCGAGCAGCCACGGGATCGTGTCGAGCTCGTGGATCATCGACCCTGTGATGAGCCCGGCATCGTCGGTGCTGGTGCTGCTGGACGCATTGCGGTGGATCGCGTGGACGAGCCGCACGTCGCCGACCGTCCCGTCGGTGATCGTGCGCTTGAGCGACACGAAGCCCGGGTCGTACCGGCGCATGAAACCGACCTGCAGCAGCCGACGTCCGCCGACCACCTCGGCCTCCACGACCCCGTAGGCCTCGTCGGCCGTGACGGCCAGGGGCTTCTCGCACAGCACCTGCTTGCCCGCCGCGAGGCAGGCGCGCACCAGGTCGGCGTGCGTGCGGTCCGGCGAGGCGATGATGACCGCGTCGACCGAGGCCGAGTCGATGAGCTGCTCGGCCGAGCTGACGACGTCGGCACCCACCGGCAAGGCTGCCGCCCTGGCCGTGTCGGTGTTGAAGTCGTACACCGCTGAGACGCGGGCCGACGGCACGCTCCTCGAGATGGTCCGGATGTGATCGGCACCCATGGCACCCGCACCGATCACGCCTACGCGAAGGCTCACAGCGACGCCTCCGTCGAGGAGGAGCAACGGTACGGAGCCGTCGCTGTGGCACTGCCCTGATGGTTCGTTCGCTGGCGCTCACTCACAGGCTGACCCACTTTCGTTCGTCGGAGGAGGTGATCATCGCGTCGAGCACCTGGGCGGCGGTCAACGCGTCGTGGATGGTGGCACCCACCGGACGGCCGGTCGCGATCGACTCGACGAGCCGGCGCGCCTCGACGACCTTGAGGTCGTCGAAGCCGATCGGGTTGTTGGTGCCCGGCTGGAAGACGCTGAGCTCGCCGTCGCCCGGACCGGCGTACTCGGTCGTGTAGAAGCTGTTGAGGAAGGGCTGGCCGGCCGACGGGTCGACGCTCGACACGCGCAGCTCGTTCAGGCGGCGGAAGTCCCACTGCACGGCGCCCTGGGTGCCGTG
This sequence comes from Aeromicrobium sp., assembly GCA_040511655.1. GTDB lineage: Bacteria > Actinomycetota > Actinomycetes > Propionibacteriales > Nocardioidaceae > Aeromicrobium. Next base: position 1,491 of record JBEVGQ010000129.1, read on the forward strand.
CACCTCGAAGCCGTACGTGTTCTGCTCGCCGACGGCGGTGCGGCTCGACTCGAGGATGCCGCGCGAGCCGTCCTGGAGCCGGAAGAGGGCGTTGACGTAGTCCTCGTTCTCGACGTCGCCGAGCTCGCCGGCACCCTTCTCGTAGTGCATCGCACCGGGCAGCGCAGATCGCCGCTGCGGGATGAACGTCGCCCGGTCGACGACCAGCTCGGTGATCGGGGCGACGACGTGCTGGACGAGGTCGGCCGCGTGGCTCACCAGGTCGCCGAGCACGCCCGAGCCGGAGTACTCGTTCTGGAAGCGCCACGACAGCGCGGCGTCCGGATCGGCCGAGTAGTCGGCCAGGAACCGCACGACGGTGTGCTCGACGGTGCCGATGCGACCGGACGCGACGATCTCGCGGGCGCGGTCGACGGCCGGCACGTTGCGGTAGTTGAAGCCCGTCGCCGCCTGGACGCCGGCGGCCTCGACGGCCGCCACGATCTCGGCGGTCTCGGCGGCGTTGCGGCCGGCGGGCTTCTCGACCCACAGGTGCTTGCCTGCCTCGGCCGCGGCCACCGCCACGTCGCGGTGGATGAAGTTGGGCCCGGTGACGCAGACCAGGTCGACGTCGTCGTGCGTGACGAGCTCGCGCCAGTCGGTCAGCAGGTGCTCGAAGCCGTACGCGTCGGCCGCCCGCTTCGTGCGGTCGTCGGGCGCGTTGTCGGCAACCGCGACCAGCCGCGGCGCGAGCGGGGCATCGGGATAGTGCTGCAGCAGACGGGACAGGGCACGGGCGTGCACCTGTCCCATCCAGCCGAAGCCGACGATCCCGACGCGGAGCGCGGACGTGCCCGTCACAGGGCGCGTGGTCACGTGACGTCGGCCTTCATCGTCTGCGCGATCTCGGAGTCGGCGCCCATGGTCTTCTCGAGCTCGTGCGCGAGCGACTCCAGCTCGGCGCCGCCCGCCATCATCGACGTCAGCTCCTCGAGGGTCATCTCGGCCTTCGGGAAGTCACCCATGCTCTTGCCGCGACGCAGCAGCATGAACCGGTCACCCACGGGATAGGCGTGGTGCGGGTTGTGGGTGATGAACACGACGCCGAGCCCGCGGTCGCGCGCCTTGGCGATGTACTTGAGCACGACGCCCGACTGCTTGACGCCGAGCGCGGCGGTGGGCTCGTCGAGGATCAGCACGCGGGCACCGAAGTACACGGCCCGGGCGATCGCGACGCACTGCCGCTCACCACCCGAGAGCGTGCCGATGGGCTGCTCGACGTCGCGCAGGTCGATGCCCATGGCGGCGAGCTCGTCCTTGGTGATGCGCTTCATCTCATCGATGTCGAGCTTCTTGAACGGGCCGAAGCCCTTCGTGATCTCGCTGCCCAGGAAGAAGTTGCGCCACACCGGCATGAGCGGGACGACCGCCAGGTCTTGGTAGACCGTCGCGATGCCGAGCTCGAGCGCAGCACGCGGGCTCGACAGCGTGGTGGCCTGCCCGTCGATCAACAGGTCTCCGTCGGAGTGCTCGTGCGCACCCGCCAGGATCTTGATGAACGTCGACTTGCCGGCGCCGTTGTCGCCCAGCACGCAGGTGACCTCACCCGCGCGCACCGACGTCGAGACGTCGCTCAGGGCGATGATGTTGCCGTAGCGCTTGCCGATGTCCTTGACCTCGATCACGGCCGTGCCTGCCGCGGCGGGGGCCGCCACGTTGGTCGCCGGTTCGGTCTTCTTGTCGCTCATCGTGCTGTCTCCGCTCGCTTGCGAACCCACTCGTTGAGGAGCACCGCACCCAGGAGCATGACTCCCAGGAAGGCCTTGAGCCAGTTGTTGTCCCAGCCCGAGTAGACGATGCCCTGGTTGACCATGCCGTAGATCAGCGCGCCGAGGGCGGCACCGATCGCCGAGCCGTAGCCGCCGGTCATGAGGCAGCCTCCGACGACGGCGCAGATGATGTAGATGAACTCCTGGCCGACGCCCGTGTTGCTCTGGACGGTCGACGTCGTGAACAGCAGCAGCATGCCGACGAGCCAGCCGGC
>JBEVGQ010000130.1:0-9700 GCA_040511655.1 Aeromicrobium sp.
GCGACGCCGCGCACGCCGCGGGCATCCGGCTGCACCAGCTGACGACCCGCGAGGCGACGCTCGAAGAGGCGTTCCTCGAGGCGACCGGGCTGTCGGAGGAGTTCCGCGGCACCCACGGCCAGGACGGCGGAGGTAGGCCGTGATCGACGCACTTCGCTACGAGTACGTCCGACTGCGGACCATCGGCTCGACGTACTGGCTCATCGGCGCCGCCCTCGTCTTCCAGCTCGTCTTCGCGGTGCTGATCGCGATGTCGCTGGCGTCCTCGTCGACGTTCGGCGGAGGCGACGAGACGTTCGAGATCCTCGCGACCATCGGCGGGTCGACCGGTGCGCCGCTGCTGATGGCCTACATCGTCGGGCTCCTGGGAGTCTTCTCCACAGGCCACGAGTACCGGCACGGCATGATTCGCGCGACCCTGACGGCTATCCCCAACCGGACGCACGTGTTCGTCGCCAAGGTCGTCTCCACGGCGATCGTGGCCGCCCTCACCTCGTTGATGTGCGTCGTGATCGGTCTGCTGGCGATCGCGTTGTTCGGCCTCGACATGCCGAGCGGGTCGGCGTTCGTCGAGGTCTCCGCCGGCATCGTGCTGTTCACGACGCTCTTCGCGCTGTCGGGGCTGGCGTTCGCGGCGATCCTGCGCAACCAGACGGCCGCCGTGGCGGTGCTGATGCTGGTGCCGAGCCTGTTCGAGTTCATCATCCAGACCGTCGTCGTGCTCATCAAGACCAACTCGTCCGACCCGCAGGGCGAGGGTGGCATCACGGTCGTGCTGCGCTACCTGCCGTACGACGCAGGCAGCCAGATGTTCGTGCAGTCGTCGGTCAGCGGGTTCGTCCAGCGGGCCATCGGTGCCGAGCCCTTCGGTGCTGTCGGCGGAGGGATCGTGATGGGTGTGTTCGTCGCCCTCCTGCTGGCCGGCGCCTACGCGCTGTTCGTGCGCCGAGACGCCTGATGCTGGCACCGCAGCACCGGGATCGCCTGTGCTCGGCCGGGGTCGAGCCCGAGCTCGTCGATGCCCAGACCTGGGAGCCCGTCATCGACGGCCTGCCGGCGTGGTGGCACGAGAACGGCAACGTCCTGTACGCGGCGCCCGGCGCCTGGCTGCCCGACCAGGTCGTCGCCGGTCTCGGGGTCTTCCCGATCCGCGACGTGCTCATCGTGGTCGGGTCGCCCATGGAGTGGTTGACGTCGCTGCACGTCGGCGGCGATGCCGCGACGATCTTCATCGGGCGGGCCTGCGTGCTGACGGCCGGCGAGATCTACTGCGGCGGCGGCTCGACCATCGTGCTGAGCGGCCCCCTCGTGGCCACGCGCAGCGCGATCGTCGACGCCCGCAACGGCGGCAGCATCGTCGCCGGCCCGGACCAGCTGTGGGCCGCTGACGTCTACCTCGCGACCGACGACATGCACCGGCTCGAGGACCTGACGACGGGGGAGCGAGTCAACCCCTTCGGGGCCCACATCCGGCTCGGCCCGCACGTGTGGCTGGGGCGCGACGTCGTCGTCAGCGGGCACGCCGAGATCGGCGAGGGCTGCGTCGTCGGCCTGCGCAGCCTCGTCCGCGGCCAGAAGATCCCCGCTCACACCGTCGCCGCGGGCACGCCGGCCAGGACCGTCCGCGAGAACGTGACCTGGAGCCACGACGACGTGCCGTGAGCGGCGAGCTAGCGACCAGCTAGCTGCTTGATGCGGGTGCGGACCTTGAGCCGCCTGCGGACCGGCCCGAGGAACGGCTGGCCGGGCTGGAGGCCCATGGCGCTGCGCACCCTGGTCCTGAGGCGGAGGCGTGCACGCAGGGTCTTGGGCCCCGCCGCAGCTGCCGGCCGTCCGGTCGTCCGTCGCTGGCGGTCCGCCTGGCGCTGCATCGTGGCGATGACCTTGTTCTGGCGCGTGACCTGTACCTCGAGCGCGTGGAGGCGGCGCAGCTTGACCCGCAGCTCACGGGTGTCGCCGGCCGGCAGCAGGAACGGGCGCGAGTCGATGCGTCGCGCGATCTCGCCCTCGTTCTGACGCCACTCCTCCTGGCTGTGGAGGGTCCGGGAGGACTCGCGGTCGACCCACCAGCGGTAGATCGCCAGAACCTTCTCGACATCGGCTACTCCAGCGATCTCGGCAGCCTGCAGGAGGAAGTCCCAGTCCTCGACCGTCGTCATCGACTCGTCGAACGTCATGCCGAAGTCGAGGTGCAGCGACCGAGGGAAGATCCAGCCGATCGGCGGCGACTGGTTCTGGAACACGTGCTCGGCCAGTGAGAACTTCTGGGTGAAGTGCTTGGTGGGGGCGCCGATCGCACGGACGCCGGCCACGTCGCGGACCGACGTCACGGTGACCTTCTGGCGCAGCGTGACACCGCGCAGCACCTTGCCGGCATGGCCCTGGGCCGCGCCGGCGAACTCCTCGACCCAGTTGGCCAGGACCGTGTCGTCGTCGTCGAAGATCGCTACGTAGGAGCCGGTGGCCGCCTGCAGGCCGACGTTCAGCGGGGCCGACCGCGGCCCGTGGTCGAGCAGCAGCAGGCGGATGCGGCCGCGAAGGCTCGGCGGCTGCTCCTCGATCACGGTCTCGATGCCGATCTGCTCGGCGTAGGTCGTCCGGTGGGCGACGATGATGACCTCGAAGTCCTGGTGGGTCTGGCCCGCCAGGCACAGGAGCGCCTCGCGGAGCTCCTGCGGGCGTCGGCCCTGGTTGCGGATGATGACGCTCAGGAAGATGTCGGAGCGCTCGAGCTCGGGGGCGGGCACGGGCCGCGGGGGGACCGCGGTGAGGGCCCAGACGAACTGGTTGACGAGCGCGTGGGGCTCGGCCCGCTCGCGCATCGATCGGACCCAGGCACCGAACGACGTGTGGTCGGCCAGCCCGAGGTGGTCGGCCGGGAAGTGCTGGTCGCTCTGCGCGAGCAGCACGTTGTACTCGTCGACCGGACGCATGCCGCCCGCGAGGAGCGCGTCGCGCAGCGAGCGGTCGCTGTAGAGCGTGTAGTGGGTGTCGTCGAGGAGGCCGGCAGGCGTGTACGTCCAGTCGCCCAGCAGCGTCTTGATGCCGAGGTCGATGTGGGTCGTGTTGGGCACGCTGATGACCGCGACGGCACGGTGCTCGGCCAGGACCTCGCCGATCGCTGCCAGGGCGAACTGGCCGTCGGTCAGGTGCTCGAGCCCGTCGAGGAACGAGACCGAGACGACGCGACGACCGTCGATGATCGAGCGGAGCAGCTCGGTGGCGCCGGGACGGCTGAGATCGGCCTGGTGGCCCTCGTAGCCGCGCTCGCGCAGCTGCGCAAGCTCGGCCTCGTCGATGTCGACGCCGACGTAGGTCGCGCCGAACTTCTCGACGATGTGCTCGGCGATGTGGCCGAAGCCGCAGGCGATGTCGAGGTGGATGCCATCGGCCGCGTCGCCGAGGTTGCGCTCGAGCAGGTCGAGGGCGTGCCCGAACTTGTTGGTCGGGTGGACGGGGTTGTCGTACTTGTGGTCACTCACAGGCTGAACCGATGCTGGGCGTAGTGGGAGCCGACGAACGTGGCTATCTTGTGCTGGGGATCGCGAGGCTCGACGAGCCGTCCGGCCTTGAAGGCCTTCTCGAACTCGGCGGCCGCCTCCTTCTGGGCCGTCTTCTTCGACGCCTTGAACGAGGCCAGGATGGACTTCACGAGGTCGGGTCGCGACCACTTGTGCGCCAACAGCAGCGCTGCGCTGGCTGAGTGCTTGACCTCGGCGCCGGTCGGCATCCAGGCCCCCTCGGTGTTGAGGTGCTTGTCGTGGAAGACGACGCTGGCGGGCTGGAAGATCACCGAGCGGCCCGCCTCGCGGACCCGCCACGAGTAGTCGACGTCGTCGCAGTACATGAAGAAGGTCTTCTGGTCGAAGCCGCCGAGCTCGTCGAAGAGCGACCGCGGGGTCATCGCGAAGGCCGTCGTGGCCCACGACGTCTGGCCGGTGCCTGGGTCGTAGTCCTTGGGGTGCTCGATGGGCAGCTGCTTGGCCTCGACCATGCCGACCTGCTGGTCGTTGAAGACCGTCAGCATGCGCCACAGGGCGCGCGGCTCGACGATGATGTCGGGGTTGGACGTCACGATGTACTCGCTGTCGGTGAACGACGCCGCCAGGCGGTTGTGCCCGCGCGAGGTGCCCACGTTGCGGTTGAAGAACGTGTAGCGGATGTCGGCGAGGTGCGTGAAGCGGGCCTTCCACTCATCCAGCTGGGCCTCGTACACCGTCCTCTGCGGCGAGGCGTCGCCGATGAGGATGGTCAGGCCGCTGTTCATCAGGTCGCGGGTGCCCAGGCGAGCGGTGTTGTCGAACGCCTCGAGGGTTCGTTCGAGCCGGTCCAGGGGTGTGTTGAACAAGATCGTCTGGATGGCTATGGACGCCGGGTTGTTGGGCGGCAGTTCCTCGAACATGGTCCTCCGAGCGGGGGATGGGTGGATCGATCCGTCGAGTCAGGGTGTATCTGACCACGAGTGAGTCTAATGGGCCCGTGCAGGAGTCCCACGAGCGACGCGTCGTGGTCGGCGTCTCGAATGGTTCCGGAGTCCTCCGGGAGCCGTGAGATCATGGGCAGGTGCCCCGATCGGCGCGGCGCACGGGATGGGGAGACAGTGACGAGGACGAACAACTTCGACGCCTTGCGGCTGATCGGCGCGATGGCGGTCGTCGTGGGCCACGCCTATCACCTGACGGGTCGACCGGAGCACGTGCCGTTCGTCCTCGGGTACCCGGTGCAGACGCTCGGCGTGGTGATCTTCTTCGCGATCAGCGGCTACCTGATCACCGCGAGCTGGCAGCGCAAGACGAGCCTCGTGCCGTACTTCCTGGCGCGCGGCCTGCGCATCTTCCCCGGGCTCTTCCTGGTGGTGCTGGTCTGCATCCTCGTCCTGGGTCCCCTGGTCACGACGTTCGACCTCGGTCAGTACTCGCGGTCGTCGACCACGTGGTCGTACCTGTCCAACCTGCGCCTCGAGCCCTTCTACGCGTTGCCGGGCACGTTCAAGGACGTGCCCTACCCGGGTGTCGTCAACGGATCGCTCTGGACCCTGCCGGCCGAGTTCTTCTGCTACCTCGTGGTGCCGCTCGTGTGCCTGCGCCTCGGGCGCTTCGGCGCCGTGGGCATGACGATCTTCCTCGGGATCTCGCTGTGGCTCGGGTCGATCCCTCCGGACGAGTCGGCTGTCGTCTACGGCACGAGGATCAGCGACGCCGCTGGCATGTGGGTCTTCTTCGCGGCCGGTGCGTTGCTGTGGATCGCTCAGCAGTCGCGCAAGGACATCTTCCGCACCGACATCGCCGTCATCGCCGTGGCCGTGCACCTGATGGTCATGGCGCTGTGGCCCCAGTGGGTGCACTGGATGTCGTGGGCGACCCTTCCGTACGTCGTCCTGACGATCGGGCTCGCGAGCACGTCGTACCTGCGGGGGGCGTCGCGCTACGGCGACTTCTCCTACGGCCTCTACCTGTGGTCGTTCCCCACGCAGCAGGTCGTCGTCCTCGTCCTCGGAGTGACGTCGATGTGGATCAACCTGGTCGTCGTGACGGCCTTCTCGCTGGCGCTGGCGTTCGTGTCGTGGCACCTGGTCGAGAGCCCCTCCCTCAAGCTCAAGAAGACGCTGACCAGGCGGAGCGAGCGCCCCGCGACCGCCGTCGCCGGGTGACCGGTCGCAGCCGCGCGGGCGTCTGGCGAACCGCCTGCGTGCGTTAGGCTGATCCGTCGCGCCCGGGGGCGCGTCGCGACCGCAACGAATGGAGCTCTCCGAACATGTCTGTTGATCGTCACACCGTCCTCGTCACGGGAGGCGCCGGATTCATCGGCTGCGCTCTCGCCCAGCGGCTGGCGTCGTCAGCCGGACGGTGGGTCGTCCTCGACTCGCTCCACCCGCAGGTGCACCCGACGTCCGAGCGGCCATCCGCGCTGCCCGCCGAGGCCGAGCTCGTCGTGGGCGATGTCACGAACCCCGACGACTGGGACTCCCTGCTGGCCTCGGTGCGACCCGACGTGGTCGTGCACCTGGCTGCCGAGACCGGCACGGCGCAGTCCCTGTCCGAGAGCAGCCGCCACGGGCTCGTCAACGTCGTCGGCACCACGATGCTGCTCGACGCCATGACCCGGGCGGAGTGGGTCCCGTCGCACCTGGTGCTGACCAGCAGCCGCGCCGTCTACGGCGAGGGCAAGTGGATCGACGCCGAGGGTCACGCCTTCCAGCCGGCCGGGCGGACGCACGCGCAGCTCGAGGCTCAGCACTGGGACTTCGACGGCACCCACGTGCCCAACTCGGCCACGACGACGACACCGAACCCCTCCAGCGTCTACGGGGCCACGAAGCTCGCGCAGGAGCACATCCTCGGAGCCTGGGCGGGATCACACGACACCCGTCTGTCGGTGCTCCGCCTGCAGAACGTCTACGGGCCCGGCCAGTCCTTGACCAACCCGTACACCGGGATCGTCTCGCTGTTCTCCCAGCTCGCGCGCGACGGCAGGTCGATCCCCCTCTACGAGGACGGCGAGATCACGCGCGACTTCGTCTACATCGACGACGTCGCAGACGCCTTGGTCGCGGTGCTGAACGATCCGCCGGCCACGGTCCGCACGCTCGACGTCGGCACCGGCGTTCGCACGACGATCCACGACCTCGCCCAGGCCGTGCAGGACTTCTACGGCTCGCCCGATCCGGTCGTCACGGGCCAGTTCCGCGACGGGGACGTGCGGCACGCGGCGTGCGACGTCACTGACACCGTCGACCAGCTCGACTGGACGCCCCAGTGGTCGTTGCAGCGCGGCATCGCCGATCTGCAGGAGTGGATCGGCTCCGAGCTGGCCTAGCCGTCCTGCCCAGGCACGTCGGTCGACTGATGATGGGTGCCACACCGCCGATGCTGGTGTGGACGCCTCCCACCGAGGTGCATGGTCGTGCGGACACCGCTGCCGGCTCTTGCCCACCCAGCATCCGCAGCGAGTGCAGCTAGACCCGGCCTCGTTCGACCTCGGACGCCTCCGACGGCGCGCGCGTGATGGTGACGTCGACATCCGGGCATGCCGCACGGACCCTGCGCTGCAAGTTCTTGTCGCGTGTGATGATCTCGACACCGCTCCCCCAGGTGCGGACGACTGCGCAGACCTCGCCGACGGGATCCTCGCTCCGAGTGAGGGCGAAGGCAAGGCCACCGTTCATCAGCGGGTTCTTGTCGAAGGCCTGCCAGAGCAGCCAATAGTTGATGAACGTGTCGATCGAGGCCCCCGAGTAGCGCACGACGAAGATCTTGCGATCGGGATCGGACAGCCGCATCAGGGTCTGCACCGCGGGGTCGAAGTCGCTCATGCCTTCGTCGGCCGCGATCGACACGAGAGGGAACACCGATGCCAGGCGCCAGTCGGGAGTGGGTCGGGGCTGCTTGTACTGGGGTGAGACCGACCGCAGGTCGGGGGGCGAGTACTGCGCCATGAGAGCGAGGACGACAAGGCTGCACGCCGCCACGAGGCCGCCGCGTCGTGCCCAGCTGAGGGAGGTCTCGCCAAGGCGCTCAGCGATGGCTCGTGCGCACACGACGGGCGCGAACATGGCGAGCAACCATGCGTACTTAGCGGGATAGTAGCCCCACAGGCCTGCCGGGTTGTCGACCCGCTGTGCCACCAGGTAGAGGGCTCCCACCGTGCCGGTGACGCCAATCGTGACCACACCGACGGCTTGCCAGCTCGACTGCCTGGTCGCTGTCGCCAGGATGACAATTGCGAGCGCGAGCCCGAGCACAGTGACAGCGTCGGCTGGGTGCGACGCGAAGATCGCTCCGTCGTTGGCCAAGGCGCCTGAGCTCTCCCGAAACACCGGTAGCGTCGCGAAAATCGCATACCAGGCGAACAGGGCGACGGGCATGATCCAGGCAACCAGCCGGAAGCCCCTCAGGCGCACGTGCTGTCGCCAGCTGCTCGCAAGCAGGACCCCGCCGAGTCCCAGCGGAATGAGCACCAGCGGCGCCCACGTGGCGAGCAGTGCCGTTGCTGCCATGGCCTGAACCGCTGTGCCGAGAACAGGACGTGACCGTCCCTCGATCCAGGCTGCCCAGACCGCGACGACGATGACTCCCGTCAGAAGGGCGTTGTTGAACCCATACTTGAGCCCGAATCCGGCGACGAACCACGTCCAGGGAACCGCCCCCATCACCAGGCTGAGCACGATTCGCGAGACGACACGATGGCGGGGAACGACCTGCGCGACCGTGAGTGCCATCAGGAGGCTCATCGCGGCCAACATCAGGAGCAGCACCTGGATGACCCGATCGACATCGTGCGTCAGCAGCAGCCGAGGGTCGACGGACGACCGGCCGGGCGCCATGAACGCTGCCAGCACCTCGTAGGTCAGCGGCGCGGACGTGAGGTGCTTGCTCGGGTCGTCGCCGCCGTCCTCGACGATGAAGCGGCCGATCATGAGGCTGAACGTTGCGTCGTTGCCCATGGCCCAGGAGATCTTCGTCCCGCCCGAACGCAGGATGATGACGACCATTGCCGTCAGCGCCGACACAGGCACCACGAGCGCGCTTGCTGCCAGTCCGAATCCTGATCGGGTGGGGAGGCGTAGCGAGTCTCGGTGCCGCCAGATCACCGCCAACGCGGTGGCAGACAAGGCCACCAGCGTCAGTGGCACACTGCGCTCCAGCGACAGGCCGGTGTACGGGTAAGCGCGCATCGCGACCGCAAGACCTGCGAGCATCCCCAGAGCGGTCGCCGAGACCGAGGACAACCAGGTCGTGAACTGACCCAAGGCCAGCACCACCAGGCAGAACGAGACGACCACCATGAACACAGGCGATGAGCCGCCCAGGCTCACTGTCGCAGCGATACCGGTGGCGACTGCGCCGAGGACGACGATCGCGAGCCCAAGGCCTCCGGACAGGGCGGGGAAGCGTCGGCGGTGACGAGCGGTATCGAGCGGATGCGGGGAGTTCATAGACCGATTTCCTCGAGTCGGGGCGGGGCCTCCTGGACCCTACCGGCTGCGCTCGTCAAGCCGAAAAGTCACGGCGCGGTTCGGGTGGCGTCATTTCCTTGGTCCATCGGGGCGATCGGGGACGTTCACGCCTCGTGACGAGGGTGGGCGAATCCAGGGCGGTCCAGGGTCGTGTGTCCTGCGTCACTCGCGGCTAGACTCCGAAGATGGTCAGCCGTCCCGAGCGCGTGGTGCCGTCAGGCCTGGATCTTGGACACTTCGCGCGTCGCCTCAACTCCGCTCACGACACTTTCGTGAGCACAGGCGCCATGAGTCCGGCAGTTCGACCGTTGGTGGTCGAGTCCTGGCGGCGCAGCATCGCCGGTGGTATCGATCCGGAGCGGGCGCTCGCCGACATCCGTCTGGATGGCACAGCCCTCGCCGCTATCCGAGACGCGCACCCTCTGGCTGCGGGAATGCCCGTGATCCGCCGGTTGCTGGTCGAGAGCGCGGCAGACGCGGGTCTGCTCGTGGCCGTCAGCGATGCGGCGGGCCAGCTGCTGTGGGTCGAGGGAGACGCGAGCCTGAGATCGCTGGCCGAGCAGATGCACTTCGTCGAGGGTGCCGACTGGAGCGAGGCGAGTGCTGGCACCAACGCGCCGGGCACCGCCCTCGCCCTCGACCGGCCGGTGCAGATCTTCGGGGCCGAGCACCTGGCGCGGCAGGTCACGCCGTGGAGCTGCTCGGCGGCTCCCATCCACGATCCAGACACCGGGGCGATCCTGG
>JBEVGQ010000131.1:0-4728 GCA_040511655.1 Aeromicrobium sp.
CTGGCGCTCGACGTCACGTCCGAGGACGCGTGGACCGGGGTCGTGTCCGCCATCCGCTCGCGCTACGGACGCCTCGACGCCGTCGTCAACAACGCCGGCATCGGGAGCCTCGGGCACGTCACCGAGGAGAAGCTCGAGACGTGGGACCGGGTCGTGGCCGTCGACCAGACCGGCGTGTGGCTGGGCATGAAGCACGGCGGCGCGTTCGTCGAGGAGACCGGCGGCTCGATCGTCAACATCAGCTCGATCCTGGGGATCGGCGGCGGGCTGGGCAACAGCGCCGCCTACGCCGCGGCGAAGGGCGCCGTGACCAACCTGACGAAGAACGCCGCACTGCACTGGGCCGACCGCGGCGTCCGCGTCAACTCCGTGCACCCCGGCTTCATCGGCACCCGCCAGCTGCTCGGTCGCTTCGAGGGGACGGAGCGTCACCGAGCCATGGTCGACAACACGCCGATGAAGCGCCTCGGTCGCCCGGACGAGATCGCCTCGGTCGTGGCGTTCCTCGTCAGCGACGAGTCGTCGTACATGACCGGCAGCGAGCTGAGGGTCGACGGAGGCTGGACGGCCCGCTGAGTCGGGCGCCCCTCAAGGGACGAAGAACGCGACGCCCCCGCGATCGTTGACGGCCACCTCGCCGCGCGCGCCCATGACGTCGAGGTGTGCGATCGTCTCGCACACCGCGATCATCTGATTGAACGGGTCGAGTGCGGAGAACGGCGTCTCGCGCCGCGTCCAGCGCAGCCCCGCGGCGACGTCGAGGGCACACGCGCCGCCCTCGCGCATCAGCACCTCGTGCACCTGCCCGAACCTGACGTGGTGGTGTCGCAGCAGCACCGCGACTCGCTCGTGCACCGACGGGGTGACCAGGCCGTGCGCCGGCACCAGCTGCGCGTCGGGTCGCCCCAGCAGCAGCTCGAGCGACGCCAGGTACCTCTGGAGCGGCAGGTCCCACTCCCCCAGCTCGAAGCCGATGGACGGGGTGATGGTCGGCAGCACGTGGTCGCCGGAGAACAGCAGACCGTTCTCCACGTCGTGGAACACCACGTGACCCTTGGTGTGCCCCGGGGTCGGCACCGCCTCCAGGCGGCGGTCACCCACCTCGACGACGCCCGGGTCGATCCACTCGTCCGGATCGGCCCAGTCGTCGGCGTCGAACGGCAGCAGAGCGGTGGACGCCTCGATCTCGACCGCGAGGTCGGCAGCCCCGGAGCGACGCAGCTCTCGCAACGAGCTGACGGGCACCGCGGACGCGACCTGTCGCACGGCTGCCAGTCCAGGCTGCTCGCCCCGCCCGAGGTGCACGCGCGCACCCACGGCCTCGCGCAGCCGAACCGCGAACGTGTAGTGGTCCTGATGGATGTGCGTCACGAGGACGTCGCGGATCTCGTCGACCGAGCGTCCGATCGTGGTCAGGGCCGCGTCGAGCTCCCCCATGGCCGACGGCACGGCCCATCCGCCGTCGACGAGCACCAGGCCGTCCTGCACCTCGAGGACGTAGACGTTGACGGCACGGAGGCCGTCGTTGGGCATGCTCAGCGGGACGCGGTGCACCCCGGGTGCCACCGGGTAGCACCCCGGGTCGCCCCACCACGCGACGCCGTCGGTCATGGCCCGACCATGACCTGCTCGTCGCCCGTGACGGCAATGCGTCGTCCCCGCATCCTGCCCACGTGCTTGACGGCGGCCGCCCACTCGTCGCTGGCCAGGGCCGCGTCGAGCGCCTCCTTGTCGTCGAAGCTGAGGATCGAGACGCCGTCCCATCCCGCGGAGGCGTCCTCGAAGGCGCCGGTCACCTCGGTGTGGAGCCAGCGGCGCAGACCGGGCAGCGGGTACGTCATCTCGGCGTGCTCGCCGCGCCACCACTCGATGAACTGCTCGTGGGTCCAGTCGTCCGGCTTCGACGCCATCAGGATGAGGTTGTGCATGGAATCTCCTTGAACTGAATCAGGTTTGGCTGTGGTGGGCATGAGCCTGCGGCGAGGTTCGTCCGGCCGTGTCAGGCGCGGACGAGCCTCAGCAGGGCCTCGGTCGTGAACTCGCGGACGTCCTCGTTGCTCAGCGCTCCGCCCTCGCGGTACCACCGCCACACGCTCAGGATCATCGCGAGCATCATGTGGCTGGTCTGGAAGGCGTCGCGGTCGGCGAAGTCGCCGGAGGCGATGCCCCGCTCGACCAGGTCGAGCCAGTTGTGCTCGACCTGGCGCACCAGCTCGCGAGCGTGCTGCCGCTCGGCCTCTTCACGCTCGGACTGACGCGGCGACGCGAGCAGGTCCATGTGGCTCTGGAGGATCCGCGCCTGGAGCACCTCACGGGGCCCGACGTCGAGGGCGGCCTTGACCGCGGCGCGCAGCTCGTCCGTGGGTGTCGCCTGGCCCTCGACCGCGGCGGCGAACGCTGTCGCCGAGCGCTCGAGCTCGGAGCTCATGATCGTGAGCAGGCAGTGCACCTTGGACTCGAAGTAGTGGTACAGCGCCGTCTGTCCGATACCGACCTTGTCGGCCACCGAGGCCCACTTGGTGTGCTCGAAGCCGTCGTCGCCGAAGCTCTCGATGGCGGCACGGAGGATCAGGGCCCGCTTCGAGCGGGGCCCCTCCGTCGTGACCGTTTGCGTGCTCATGGGTGCTCCTCCTCCGGCGATACCACGACTGTAATGGATCTGATGTCAGTTCAGGTCGACGTGGCCTGCGTCTGCGCGAGTTGCGACGCCAGCTGGGTGGCCGCATCACGTGACAGCTTGCCCACGCGGTTCTGCGGCAGGTCGTCGACCGCGAAGACGAGCTCGGGCCACTGGTGCTTGGGCACCCCGGTCTGGTCCAGGTGCGCCCGCACCGCGTCGAGGTCGACGGACGACTCCTTCGAGACGACCAGCGCGGCCGCCCGCTCGCCCAGCAACGGGTCGGGCACCGGCACCACGCAGACCTGGACGACTCCCGGGACCGATGCCACCGCCGCCTCGACCTCGTTGATGTCGATGTTGCGTCCGCCGCGGATGATGATCTGCTTCTCGCGACCCATGATGTTGATCGTGCCGTCGTCGTTGATCCGGGCGAGGTCGCCGGTCGCGAAGTAGCCGTCGTCGGTGAGCTCGGGAGGCGTCGGGGTGCCCCCGCGGGCGTACCCGGTGAACAGCGACGGGCCCTTGACCTGCGCCTTGCCCACGTCGCCGACGGGCAGCGATGCGCCCGCCTCGTCCACGACGCGCACGTCGATGCCGGGGAATGGGCGGCCGTCGCGGCCCAGGCGGATCTCAGGAGGATCGCTCGGCAGCGGCGTCGTGTGCCCGAGGCACTCCGACATGCCGAAGACCCGCAGGAACGTCGTGCCGAGGTACTCCTCGGCGCGCTGCAGCGCGCCGGCGTCCATCGGTCCGCCGCCGACCGTCATCGCCACCATCGACGACAGGCCGCCCTCGGCGTCGTCCACCAACGCGAACTGCAGGGCCATCGTGGGCACCAGCATCGTCCAGCGCACCTGCTCGGCACGAATCAGCTCGAGTGCGTCCGTCGGCTTCCAGCGCGGCAGGCACACCATCGTGCCGCCCAGCATCGCGGGGAGGTAGAGACCGAAGCACAGCGCGGCCACCGACGACAGCGGCACGAAGGCCCCGACCGGGTCGCCCTCGCGCAGCCCCACCGCGTCGATCGTGGCCTGGCCCGCGAACCGCAGCGCGTCCTCTGACTGGACGACGCACTTGGGCCGACCCGTGGATCCCGACGTCATCGCGACCGCGACGCCGCCGTTCCAGCGCGCCATGCCCCGGGTGCGCCCCGGGACCGCGTGCATCGACCAGCCGCGCAGCACCGAGAGCTCGGTGGCGAAGCCCTTGGTCGCCACCAACCACGTGCGCGCCAGCTCGGGCGAGGCGACGACGACGTCCGGCTGGACGTCCTCGAGAGCCAGGTCGAGCTCGTGCTCCGTGGCGTGCCCGCTCATGACCGCCACGAAACCACCGAGCCGTCCGACGGCCAGCGTCACCACGAGGGTGCGCCAGCTGTTGTCAGCCTGCACGAGCACCGTCGGCTCACCCTCGACCGCTCCATCGATGACACCGGCCAGCTCGACCGCGGCCGCCCACACGTCGCCGGCTGTGTGCGAGCCGTCGGCGTCGACGACCGCGACGTGATCGGGTCGCTCGGCCGCTCGGGCCGCGAACTCCTGGGCTAGTAGACGCATGGGAGCAACCTTCTGTGTCGGCCGAGTCTGGGTGGGATGGGGTTCACGTCGCGCTCGGTCCGGGAACGACCACCGCACGTCCGGCGATCTCGCCAACACGCAGACGGTCGTAGGCGGCCACGACGTCGCTCAGGGCGAAGGTCTCGGTGTGTGCCGTCAGGCGCCCGGCTCGAGCAAGGTCGACGACTGCCTCGAGGTCCTCGCGCGGTCCCCAGAAGGGCGCCGAGACCGACCATCCTTGGGGCAGGCCGAGTGTCTTGCCGACGCTCAGCACCCCGCCGGCACCGCCGACGACGACCAGGTCGCCCCCAGGCGCCAGCAGCGAGATCGAGGCGTCCGTCGTGGACTGCGCGCCGACGAAGTCCAGCACCAGGTCGAATCGCTCGGCCCCGGCGAGATCGGCCAGGTCCGCTGCGACGCTCGATGCGCCCAGCTGGGCGGCGAGCTCTCGCGCCTCGGGCTTGGGGTCGACCACGACCGGCTCCACACCGTGAGCGGCGAGCAGCTGCACCGCGAAGTGACCCAGCCCTCCGGCCCCGACGACGAGCACGG
>JBEVGQ010000132.1:0-7932 GCA_040511655.1 Aeromicrobium sp.
GCCCAGTTCTTGCGGGCGTTGGTGAAGCTCGTCCAGGCCTCGGTGTACTGCGTCGCGTGGGTGGATGCGTGCGAGGCCGCGAACTCGGCGAACGACTCGTTGAGCCACAGGTCGTCCCACCACTTCATGGTCACGAGGTCGCCGAACCACATGTGGGCCATCTCGTGCAGGATCGTGTTGGCGCGGCTCTCGTAGGCCGCGACGGTCTGGCGGCTGCGGAAGATCATCTCGTCGCGGAACGTCACCGCACCGGCGTTCTCCATCGCGCCCATGTTGTACTCCGGCACGAAGAGCTGGTCGTACTTGCCGAACGGGTACCCCATCTCGAAGACGCCCTCGAAGAACTCGAAGCCCTGCTTGGTGACGGTGAAGATGTCGTCGGCGTCGAGGTGCGCAACGACCGACTGACGGCAGAAGATGCCGAGCGGGATCTCGTCGTACACGCCCCGGTAGGAGTCGGTGACCGACACGTACTCGCCGGCGACGAGCGCCGTGATGTAGGTCGACATCGTCTTGGTCTCGGCGAAGTGCCACGTGCTGCTCGGCTGACCGTCAGGGGCCTCGCCCGCGGCGACGGGCTCGGGGGTGGGGGAGTTGGAGACCACGGCCCAGTGGGACGGGGCGGTGACGTGGAAGACGAAGGTCGCCTTGAGGTCGGGCTGCTCGAACGTCGCGAACACGCGGCGTGCGTCGGGCACCTCGAACTGCGTGTAGAGGTAGACCTTGTCGTCGACGGGGTCGACGAAGCGGTGCAGGCCCTCGCCCGAGTGCGAGTAGGGCAGCGTGGCGCGGACGACCAGCTCGTTGGACTCGGCCAGGCCGGTCAGTGCGATGCGGCTGTCGGCGTAGGCGGAGACGTCGACGGGATCGCCGTTGAGGGTGATCTCGGAGATCTCGGCGTCGACCAGGTCGACGAACGTCGAGGCGCCGGGCGTGGCGCCGAACCGCAGGGTCGTGACGGACCCGAAGCGGGCGGTGGAATCGAGGGTCAGGTCGAGCTGGACGTCGTACGTCTGGGTGGAGACGACGGACGCGCGCTCGCTGGCTTCTTCGCGGGTGAGATTGGTACCAGGCATGCTCGCCATGCTGTCACGTGCCCACGACATGGGCGAAGCGGGTGACCGCGGTGTTCTCGGGCAGGATGGATGCATGACCCGGATCCCCTTCGCGACGTCCGAGCGCTCGACCGTCGGCATCGAGTGGGAGCTGGCCCTGGTCGACTCCGACTCCGGAGACCTGCGCCAGGTCGCGCAGACCGTCCTCGACGCCGTGCATCCTCCTGGGCTCGACCAGCACCCCCACATCCGTCAGGAGCTGCTGCTCAACACCGTCGAGGTCGTCTCGGGCATCTGCAAGACCGTCGGACAGGCGGGCGCCGACCTGCAGCGGGCGATCGACGAGATCCGCGAGGTCACCGATCCTCTGCGCGTCGAGCTGATGTGCGCCGGGACGCACCCGTTCGCGGCCTGGTCGCACCAGAAGGTCACCGACAAGGAACGCTACGCGACCCTGATCGACCGCACGCAGTGGTGGGGTCGCCAGATGCTGATCTACGGCGTCCACGTGCACGTCGGCATCGAGGACCGCGAGAAGGTGCTGCCGATCAGCCGGGCGATGCTGACGTACTACGGACACCTGCAGGCGCTCAGCGCGTCGTCGCCGTTCTGGGGCGGCAAGGAGACCGGCTACGCCTCCAACCGGGCCCTGATGTTCCAGCAGCTGCCCACCGCGGGCCTGCCGTTCCAGTTCGAGCAGTGGAGCCAGCTCGAGGGCTACGTCGACGACATGCTGCACACGGGCGTCATCGACGTCTTCGACGAGATCCGGTGGGACCTGCGTCCGTCGCCCAAGTTCGGCACGCTCGAGGTGCGCGTGTGCGACGGCATCCCGACGATGTCCGAGCTCCTGAGCATCTCGGCGCTGACGCACTGCCTGGTCGAGCACTTCTCGTCCGAGCTCGACGCGGGCCGCGAGCTGCCGACCGTCCCGCCGTGGTTCGCGCAGGAGAACAAGTGGCGGTCGGCCCGCTACGGGATGGACGCGATCCTGATCCTCGACAAGAACGCCGAGGAGGACCTCATCACGACCGACCTGCACCGGCTGCTCGAGCGTCTGGCTCCTGTGGCCGAGCGGCTCGGCTGCACCGACGAGCTCGGCGGCGTCCACGACATCATCGCGGGGGGAGCGTCGTACCAGCGCCAGCGTCGCGTCGCCGCCCTGCACGCCGGCGAGCTCGACGCCGTGGTCGGTTCGCTGGTCGAGGAAATGCGCGCGGGCCACCCGGTGTTGCACCCGTCATGACCTCAACCGAGACCGTCGACTTCTGGTTCGACCCCCTGTGCCCGTTCGCCTGGATCACCTCCCGCTGGATGCTGGAGGTCGAGAAGGTGCGCGACGTCAAGACCGAGTTCCACGTCATGAGCCTGTCGGTGCTCAACGACGGCAAGGACGTGCCCGACGAGTACAAGCAGATGCTCGAGAGCGGATGGGGTCCCGTGCGCCTGGCGATCGCGATCGAGCAGCAGCACGGCCAGCAGGCGCTGCGCGACTACTACACCGCGATCGGCACCAAGCGGCACAACGAGCAGCAGGACTTCACCCCCGAGCTCTACGCCGCGGTGCTCGGCGAGATCGGCCTGCCGGCCGAGCTGGCCGAGGCCGCCGACGACTCGTCGCTCGACGACGCCGTCCGCGCCTCGCACCAGGTCGGCATCGACAAGGTCGGCGAGGACGTCGGCACGCCCGTCATCGAGATCGGCGGCATCGCCTTCTTCGGCCCGGTGCTGCAGAGCATCCCCAAGGGCGAGCAGGCCGGATCGGTCTTCGACGGCGCCCGCCTGCTGGCCGGCTTCCCCGACTTCTTCGAGCTCAAGCGCACCCGCAAGGGCGACCTGTCGTTCGACTGAGGTCGGTGCGCCCGTCCTAGGGTGGGTCGCATGACGCTTCATCCCCAGTCCCGTGCCCTGCTCGAGAGCCTGGGCGGGGAGGTGGACGAGGAGCCCATGACGCCCGCGCGCGTCGTGACGATCCGCTCCGAGGCACGGGCGGCCGCCCTCGCCGAGACCCGCATCGGTCTCGACCACGTCGCCGACGTCGACGCGGACGGCGTGCCCTGCCGGCTCTACCGGCCCCGGCAGGGCGCGCCCGTCGCGCTCTACGTGCACGGCGGCGGATGGGTGCTCCACGACCTCGAGACCCACGACGCGTTCTGCCGCTACCTGGCCCACGTGACGGGCTGGGCCCTGCTCGCCGTCGACTACCGCCGTGCCCCGGAGCATCCGTTTCCGGCGCCGCTCGACGACGTCCAGACGGCGGCCGCGTGGTTGCGAGCGCACGACCGGGAGCACCGCGTCGACGCCTCGTTCCTGCCCGGGATCGGCGACTCCGCAGGCGCCAACCTCGTCGCCGGGCTGTGCGTGCGCGACGCCACGGCGCTCGACTTCCAGGTGCTGCTCTACCCGCCGGTCGACCGCCGGGCGGATCTGTCCGTCGAGCTGGGCAACCCGGCTCTCGGCTGCGGCGACATGGAGTGGTTCTGGGACGTCTACGCGCCCGGCGAGCTGGGGGACCACCCCGAGGTGTCGCCGGTGCGGGCCGCCGACCTCGCGGCCCTCCCGCCGGCGTACGTCGTGACCAACGAGCACGACATGCTGCGCGACCAGGCGGAGGCCTACGCGGCCCAGCTCGCGGAGGCCGGGGTCGAGGTGCTGGCGCACCGCGCGCTCGGGATGGTGCACTCGTTCTGGCGCAAGCCCGAGCAGTTCGACGCCTCGCGGTCGACCGTCACCGTGGTCGGCGCCCTGCTCGACGCCCGCCGGTCGCGCGGTCGCTGACTGGCATACTGTCGGCGTGCCCGACGAGTCCCTCCGAGAACGCTACGAGCGACGTCGTCTCCTCTACGTCCACAGCCATCGCACGAGCCTGCGGGCTCGACGCAAGGCCGCCACGATCGTGTGGGGCGGTGCGGCGGCGCTGGTGGTGCTCGCGCTCGCGGTGCGCACCCTCGTCGACGGGCTGCCGGGCGTCGACGTGGCGCTCGCCTCGCTCGTCGCCGCGTCCCTGACCGCTGCGGCGCTGCGCAGACCGGCCGTGGCCCCGCACGCTCACGGACTGCCGGGCGTGCCGGACGGACCGTGCCCGGCGACGGCTCCCGACCTCGGTCCGTGGGTCATCGGCAGCAGGATCGCCGGCCCGTTGACGCTGCTGGCCGTCGCGGCGGGGCTCTCGATCGGTGTCGTCGCGGTCCCGCTGGTCGCCGTGGCCGTGCTCGCGGGGCGGGTGCTCGTCTACGCGACCGCCGTCCGGGTCCGCACCCGTGCCATCGCCAAGGCGCTGGCGGCCCACCAGCCCCGGTTCGCGATCGCGTACGCCGGCTACGGCGGCGGTCCGACGCACCTGACGATGTGGGAGGAGCCGCTGCTCAGCGCCGGCTTCCCGGGGGTCGTGCTCAACTTCCGCGAGCAGTACTGCGAGTACCTGCGGGCCAACACCGACCTCCGGTCGCCGTTCGTGCAGCTGAGCCCCGACGCGATCCGCGACCTGAAGATCCTCACCGTGCCGACCCTGCGGTGGTTCTTCTACGTGCACAACGCCAAGTCCAACGCGCGCTTCATGGCCATGCCCGACGTCACCCACGTCTGGCTGGGGCACGGTGACTCCGACAAGCCGGCGAGCGTGTTTGCCCGCCACGCCGACTACGACCTGCTCGTCGTGTCGGGCATAGCCGCGATCGAGCGCTACGAGAACGCCGGCGTGCACATCCCGCGAGAGAAGTTCGTGATCCTCGGCCGGCCGCAGGTGCACGAGATCGAGGCGGCCACCGGGCCCATCGCCGACGTCGAGCGGCCCGTCGTCCTCTATGCGCCGACCTGGCAGGGCAAGCGTCGCCGGGTCAACTTCTCGTCGCTCCGACAGGGTGCCGAGATCGTCGAGGCACTCATCGAGTCCGGTGCCGACGTGATCTTCCGACCTCACCCCCTGTCGAAGCGGCACCACCGGCTCGAGCACTTCGTGCGCCGCACGGACCACGTGCTCGACTGGGACACCAACAACCTCGACACGCCCGGCCGTCACTTCTACGGCGAGCTGCCCAACGACGTGTGGACGCTGAACGAGTGCATGAACCGGGCGGATGCCCTGGTGTCCGACGTGTCGAGCGTCGTGTCGGACTGGTTGCAGTCGGGCAAGCCCTACGCGATGGTCGCGACCCGCATGCCCGTCGACGAGTTCCGCGAACGGTTCTCGGTCGCCCGCGGCGCCTATGTCGTCCCGGCCGATCTGCAGGGTGCCCGCGAGATCCTGGGCGACATGCTCGGCGAAGACTCCATGGCGCCCACGCGCGACGAGCTGCGGCGCAGGGTCCTCGGCGGCTTCTCGGGCCGCGAGTCGGCCGAGGCGTTCGCGGCCTACTTCCACGATCGCTTTGCCGGGGTCGCTCCCTGACGGTGGGGGCTGGGAGACTGGTCCCATGCGCATCCACATCGCCGCCGACCACGCCGGCTTCGAGCTCAAGACCCACCTCATCACCTGGCTGTCGGCCAACGGCTACGAGCCGGTCGACCACGGCGCCCACGCCTACGACGCCGAGGACGACTACCCGCCGTTCTGCGTGGCGGCAGCTGCGGCGGCCGTCGCCGAGCCCGGCTCGCTGGCCGTCGTGATCGGCGGATCGGGCAATGGCGAGCAGATCGCCGCCAACAAGGTGCAGGGTGCTCGCGCGGCCCTGGCGTGGAGCACCGAGACCGCGTCTCTGGCGCGGCAGCACAACAACGCGCAGATCGTCTCGATCGGCGCCCGCATGCACACCCCCGACGAGGCCACCGCGATCGTCGAGACGTTCCTGACCACCCCGTGGAGCGAGGCCGCGCGCCACCAGCGTCGCATCGACATGCTCCTCGACTACGAGAAGACCGGCCGGTTTGCCTGAGGGGCACACGCTCCACCGCCTGGCCCGCGATCTCGAGGCGGCGTTCGCCGGTCGGCTGGTGCGGTCGAGCAGCCCGCAAGGGCGGTTTGCTGCGGAGGCCGCACGCCTCGACGGCCGGGTGCTCGAGGGTGCCGAGGCCTTCGGCAAGCACCTGTTCGTCGCCTTCGCCGACGTGCCCGAGCAGGTCCACGTGCACCTCGGTCTCTACGGCTCATTCGTGATCCGTCCGGGCCACGATCATCGGGTGGTCGGGCAGGTTCGGTGGCGGCTCGAGTCGCAGTCGTCGGCCGACCTGCGCGGCCCCAACACGTGCGAGATGCTCGCACCGCCCGAGGTCGACCGGGTGCTCGCCAGGCTCGGCCCCGACCCTCTGCGGGTTGACTCCGACCCCGACCGCGCCTGGCAACGCATCCACCGGTCGCAGGTGCCGATCGCAGCGTTGTTGATGGACCAGGGCGTCGTGGCCGGCGTGGGCAACGTCTATCGCGCCGAGGTGCTGTTCCGGCACGGTGTGGCACCCATGACGGCCGGCCGGCGCCTGCCGCGCGTGCGCTGGAACGCGATGTGGGACGACCTCCGCGACCTCATGCAGATCGGTGTCGAGCGCGGACGCATCGACACCGTCCGGCCTGAGCACGAGCCCGAGGCGATGGGACGCGAGCCGCGTGCCGACGACCACGGAGGCGAGGTCTACGTCTACCGGCGCGACGGCCTGCCGTGCCTGGTGTGCGGCACGGAGATCCGCCGCCGGGTCGTGGCGGGACGAAACCTGTTTTGGTGTCCGTCGTGCCAGCAACGCGGATAGGCTCGGACAGGTGACGTCCCCCCTGCGCCGAGCGCTGCCCTCCGTGGCGGACTACCTCGACCAGCGCATCGTGCGGTGGCGCACCGGCACGTCCGAGGGGCAGATCGCGGTGCTCGTCGCCTTGACGGCACTGTCGGTGCTCATCCTCGTCGGGTCCCTTGTCTCGTACTCCACCTTCCCGGCGCCCACGTTCGTCGTCCCGATGCTGTTGGGCACGATGCTGCTGCGCTACCGGCCTCTGCTCACGCTGGTCCTGTTCATCACGGCGTGCGTCGCGGTGGCGGTCACCAGGGAGTACCTGCGCGCCGTCGATGCGGGTCTGGCGGGCTTCACCCCGGGGCGCGTCAGCACCCTGGTGACGATGGCGGTCGTCGCGACCCTGGTGCTGTTCGAGTCCAGCCGTCACCGCAGCGGGCTGCCGGGACCGCTGGGCGAGGCGATGCTGGTCGACCTGCGCGACCGCCTGCAGGCGCAGGGCGTCGTGCCGCCGCTGCCGGAGGGATGGACGTCCCAGTCGGCGATGGTGTCGTCGGGCGGCACCAAGTTCGCGGGCGACTTCCTGGTGGCCAACCTGTCCGACGACGAGACCCAGCTCGAGATGGTCATGGTCGACGTGTGCGGCAAGGGCGTCGCGGCCGGCACCCAGTCGCTGCAGTTCGCGGGTGCGCTCGGCGGGCTGATCGGCGCGCTTCCGCCGCTCGGCCTGTTCGCAGCCGGCAACGACTTCCTGCTGCGGCAGAACTGGGACGAGGGCTTCGCGACCGCGGTGCACGTGCTCATCGACCTGCGCTCGGGCGACTACTCGATCATCAACGCCGGTCACCCCCCGGCGCTGCGCTGGGACAGCGCCACCCACGAGTGGGTCATCGACGGCGCGCGCGGCACGGCCCTCGGCATCACCAAGTGTCCCGACTTCCACCAGACCACCGGCCGGCTCGACGTCGGCGACGCCCTGATGTTCTACACCGACGGCGTCGTCGAGACCCGCACGCAAGACTTCACCTCGGGCATCGAGTGGCTGCGCACGACCGCCGGCGACATCGTCTCGAAGAGCTTCGACCAGGCCTCGCGCAAGATCATCAAGCAGGTGACCGCCGGAGACGACGACCGCGCCGTGCTGATCCTCAACCGCACGGCCGTCGCGGCCGAGATCCCAGCCGGCACGCCCGACACCACGGACACCTCGCACCAGACCGTCTGA
>JBEVGQ010000133.1:0-3382 GCA_040511655.1 Aeromicrobium sp.
ACTGCTGGTCGCCGTTGAAGGTCTTGAGGGCCGCCCGCTGACCGGCCTCGTCGCCGTCGAAGGTGAAGATGACCTCGCCGTGGAACGCCTGGTCGTCGAGCATCAGGCGCCGCATGACGCGCGCGTGATCCTCGCCGAACGCGGTGCCGCACGTGGCGACGGCGGTTTTGACGCCGGCCTCGTGGCAGGCCATCACGTCGGTGTAGCCCTCGACGATGACCGCCTGCCCCGACGACGAGATCGACCGCCGCGCGAGGTCGAGCCCGTAGAGCACCTGGCTCTTCTTGTAGATCGGCGTCTCGGAGGTGTTGAGGTACTTGGCCTCGACCCGGTCGTCGTCGAACATGCGCCGGGCGCCGAACCCGATGATCTCGCCGGTCATCTCGCGGATGGGCCAGAGCAGGCGTCCGCGGAACCGGTCGTAGAGGCCACGACTGCCTCGTGAGGCCAGGCCGCCGACCACCAGCTCGTCGTCGGTGAAGCCCTTGCCCTTGAGGTGGGAGACGAGCTGCTCTCCCCCGCGCGGTGCGAACCCCATGCCGAACGTCTCGGCGGCGGCCTGGTCGAAGCCGCGGTCCTTCACGAACTGGCGACCGGCCTGGGCGTCGGGCGACGACTGCAGCGTCGTGGCGTAGAACTCGCCGGCCTCGCGGTGAGCTGCCAGCAGCCGGGGCCGCTGGTTGGGGTCGCGCCGCGGGCCCGGCGTGCCGCCGTCCTCGTAGCGCAGCGTGATGCCGGCCTTGGCCGCGAGGCGCTCGATGGTCTCGACGAAGCTGAGCCCCTCGATCTCCATCACGAACTTGAACACGTCACCCCCTGCCCCGCAGCCGAAGCAGTGGTACGAGCCGACCGACGGACGCACGTTGAACGACGGCGACTTCTCGTCGTGGAACGGGCACAGCCCCTTGCGGGAGCCGCCGCCGGCGTTCTTGAGCGTCACGTACTGCTCGATGACCTCGTCGATGCGGGTGCGTTCGCGGACGAGCTGGATGTCCTCGTCCTTGATGCGCCCGGCCATGAGGTGAATCGTAGTCCGCCCCGCCCACGTCCCCCGCCAGGGCGGTGCGTACGCCACCGTCCGCCGGTGCGCGGTGCGTGCGCCACCGTATGAGCCGGTTTTCTCCGTCATACGGTGGCGTGCGCACCGCTGCGCGGGGCGGGCCTGGCTCAGGTGAGCAGGCGGGCGGCCCAGGCGCGGGCGGAGACGTCGGTCAGGCTCGCTACCTGGTCGATGACGACACGGCGGCGGCCGGCGTCGTCGGGAGCGGCAGCGAAGTCGGCGGCGAACTCCGCCTCCAGCTCGCGTCCGTCCGAGCGGTCGAGGACGTCGACCAGGGCCAGCAGCAGCTCGCGCTGACGTCCGAGCAGCCCGGCTCGGTCGTCGGCCAGCATGACGTAGTGGGCGGCGATCGACTTGAGCACCGTGATCTCGTCGCGGGTGCCGTCGGGCACCTCGAGATCGGCGTCGAAGCGCGTCAGCGGGCCGCCGCCCCACATCTCGACCGTCGCCCGCTCCGCGGCGCGCGCGAAGCGGCCGATCAGGGCACTGGTGAGGCTCTTGAGCACCGCACGCTCGGCGCGACTGCCGTCGAACGGCGTGGTCGGCCACTCGGGCATCTGCTGCAGGCGGCCGAGGGCGGCGTCGAGCCGGACGTCGTCCGCCGTGGCGTCGTACCAGTCGCGGGCGACGGCGTGGATCGAGGCGATGTCGATCTCGCCGTCACGCAGCCCGAACCAGCCACCCACCACACCGTCCTCGACGTCGTGCACCGAGTAGGCGATGTCGTCGGCGAGGTCCATCACCTGGGCCTCGATCGGACGGCGCAGCGGCGGCGCGCCGTCACGCAGCCACGTGAACACCGGCAGGTCGTCGGCGTAGACACCGAACTTCGCCGAGCCGTCGGGCGCCTCGCCCCGCGCCCAGGGGTACTTGACGCAGGCCGACAGCGTCGCCCGGGTGAGGTTGAGGCCGACGCTGCGACCATCCGGCGTGAACGTCTTGGACTCGAGCCGGCTGAGGATGCGCAGCGTCTGGGCGTTGCCCTCGAAACCGCCGCACGCCTGGGCCGCTTGGTCGAGCGCCACCTCGCCGTTGTGGCCGAACGGCGGATGACCGAGGTCGTGCGCCAGCGCAGCGGAGTCGACGACGTCGGGGTCGCAGCCGAGCGCCTTGCCCAGCTCGCGCGCCACCTGGGCGACCTCGAGGGAGTGCGTCAGCCGGTTGCGCACGAAGTCGTCGAAGCCCGCTCCCATGACCTGGGTCTTGGCCGACAGGCGCCGGAGCGCTGCCGAGTGCACGATCCGGCCGCGGTCGCGCTCGAACGGCGTCCGCCCCGAGCGTTTCGGCGGCTCGTCGACGAACCGCTCCGACGCCTCGTCCCCGTAGACCTGGTCGCTCATCGGATCTGCTTGGCCA
This sequence comes from Aeromicrobium sp., assembly GCA_040511655.1. Taxonomy (GTDB): domain Bacteria; phylum Actinomycetota; class Actinomycetes; order Propionibacteriales; family Nocardioidaceae; genus Aeromicrobium. The sequence goes on from JBEVGQ010000133.1 coordinate 2,417, forward strand.
TCGTGAGGTCGGTGGTCTCGAAACCGGACGACTCGTACAGGCTGATCGCGGTCTGGTTGTGACCGAACACGTGCAACCGCAGGGTCGCGATGCTGTGATCGGCGCACCATCCCTCGGCCGCCTCCAGCAGCGCTCGACCGAGACCCTCGCCGCGACGTCCCTCCACGATCTCGATGTCGTAGACGAACGACTCAGGCGTCACCGCAGTCGGATCGGTGAACAGCCACAGGAAGCCGACCTCGTCGCCGTCCACCAGCGCGACGAAGAGGTCGTGCCCCGGAGTGGCCACCCCCTGCGGCAGCAGCTCGGCGTTCTCCCGGGCGGAACGTTCGAGCGCGCCCTCCTCGGGCCAGGTGCCGGCGTCGATCTTGTCCTGGGCGAAGCTCGCGACCAGGTGCTCGTTCCAGAGGATGAACCGCTCGGCGCTCATCGGTTCCAGCGTCAGGCTCATGCGCGGAAGGCTACCGGGGCTAGAAGCGACCGTTGCGGGGGCGGGGCTGGCACACGAGGCACCAGAACGACGAGCGGTTCATGAAGGCGTCGCGGCGGATGGGCGTGCCGCACCGCTCGCACGGTCGCCCCTCCTGGCCGTACGCCTTGAGCGACCGGTCGAAGTAGCCGCTGTTGCCGTTGACGTTGACGTACAGCGCGTCGAACGACGTGCCGCCCTGCGCGAGCGCCTCACGCATGACCTCGCCGATGTGGCCGAGCAGCGACTCGATCTCCTTCGTGCGCAGGTGACGCGTGTTGCGGGCGTAGTGCAGGGGCGTGCGCCACAGCGACTCGTCGGCGTAGATGTTGCCGACGCCCGAGATCAGCGTCTGGTCGAGGACCGCCCGCTTGACGCCCGTCTGCCGCCGGCGGATGCGGGCGGCGAACTCGGCGGGGTCGAACAGCGGGTCGAGCGGGTCGCGGGCGATGTGCGCGATCTCGGGCGGCAGCTCGCCGCCGTCCTCGCTGTACGAC
>JBEVGQ010000134.1:0-4537 GCA_040511655.1 Aeromicrobium sp.
CGCCGCCCGCGATCAGGACGCTGTCGCGATGCTCGTCGAGCTGGAACTCGTAGTCGTTGCCGAAGGCCGTGATCCGCATCGTCTCGCCCGGCACGGCAGCGGCCAGCGCCCTCTTGATCTCGCTCTGGCCCTCTTTGAACGTGATCATGAGGTCGGGCTCGGTCGGCGACGACGACAGCGAGTAGGTCCGCCCGCCGCGCAGGTCGCCGGCGAAGGCGAGGTCGACCCAGTCGCCGGGCTCGTAGTCGAAGCCGCGCGGGCGCTCGAAGACGACGCTGAGGTGCTGCTTGGTCTCGGCACGAACGTGCTTGACGGTGATCTCGATGTCGACCAGCTGATGTGCCACCCGGTCAGTGTCTCGCGCGACCGGCGGTCAGAACTCCTCGGTGCCCCGCAGGCGGCGAGGCCGTCCGTCGGGATCGTGCAGCAGCAGGTAGGGCAGCAACGCGGCGGCGCGCCGGCGGCGGCTCAGCTGCGGAGGGTGCAGGCGGCGCAGCCGTCCGGGTGGCCGCGGACCCACGCGGCCACCGTCGTGCCAGGCGTCGAGCCGCTCCGCGGCGGCGACGTAGGCCGCGAACATGCCGGCCGCGTCGACGCAGTCGTCGAGGGGGTCGTCCTCGTCACGGTCGAGGTGCTCGGCGGCGAGCGTCAGCCGCAGCCGCCGTGCGTACCCGTCAGGCGTGTCGGCGGTGTCGACCACGACGGCCGACAGCTCGGAGTCGTGCGTCCAGGAGCGGCGGTTGAAGTTGTCCGAGCCGATCGTCGACCAGACGTCGTCGATGATGCACGTCTTGGCGTGGACGTACACCGGCGTCCCGGCGTGGTTCTCGATGCCGAACACCGCGACGCGGTCGGGCGCGGCCCGTTGCATCTCGAGCATCGCGCGCCGCCGCCCGAGCAGCTGCGCCGTGCGCGACGAGCCCTCGAGATCGGGATGCAGGGGGACGACGGCGATGACGTGCAGGTCGTCGTGCTGGCGCAGCGCCTCGGTGAAGACGTCGCCGACGTGTGTGCCCCACAGGTACTGGTCCTCGACGTACACGAGGTGTCGTGCCCGCAGCAGGGCCTTGGAGTAGCCCCGTGCGACGCTGCGCTCGCCGCCGACGGCGAACTCGTAGTCGCGGTCGAGGCGCAGATCGGGGTAGGTGCGCAGCAGCTGCACGACATGTGTCCCTCCCGGCACCTTCGGCGGGGGAGGGGTCTGCTCCGGCAGGGGGTCTGGGCTGCGGTCGAGGCGGTGGACGAGGTCCGACACCAGGTTGAGCGGGCTGCGGCTCAGCGGGGTCGGGTCCTCCCAGCGCTCGCGGAAGACGGTCTCGACGTCGTGAACGGCCGGCCCGGTGATGGCAGCCTGCACGTCGTGCCACGGCGGCGTGGGCCCGTACTCGTCGGCCATCTCGAGCGCCTGGGGGTCGCCGCGGTGCTCGCGGTCGTCGCGGCGCGAGTGGCACAGGTCGATGCCGCCGACGTAGGCGATGTCGCGCGAGGGGTCGTCCCGGTGCCGGATCACGACCATCTTCTGGTGGTGCGAGCCGCCCAGCCGCACCCTCATGTCGAGCAGCACCTCGGCACCTCGCGCCTGCAGCTGCTCGCCGAGGTGGCGGTTCTCGCGGGCGGTGAACCCGAAGCCCTCCCAGTGCGATCGCCACACCAGGCCGCGCACGTCGACGCCCCGCTCGTCGGCGCGGCCGAGCACCTCGACCACCTCGCTGCCCGGCTTGCCCGTGAGCCGCTCGTCGGCGTCGCCCTGCCAGTCGGTGAAGAGGACGAGGTCGCCGGGACGAGTCGCCTCCAGCCGCTCGAACAGCTCGGCGAAGTACGTCGCTCCGTGCACGAGGGGACGGACGAGGTTGCCGTCCGTCCAGGCGCGCCCGGGGTGGGCGTCGTCCAGGCGCGTGTGGGGGTTGCCGCGCTCGTCGCTGGTCAGCAGCCAGCTCGTGGGGTCGGAGTCGTGGGCTGTCACGCGTCAACTGTGCCCCCTGCGCAGGTCGCAGGCGAACGCACCTCTCCGACCTGCGCCCCCGCCGCACCGCCCCTACCGTTGACGCGTGACCGAGACCGACGCGCCCGACCTGACCCCCGAGGAGCGGTCGAGGCGGTGGCACGCGCTGGCGGTGTGCCTGCTCGCCGGCGCGATGACGCTGCTCGACGTCAGCATCGTCAACGTCGCCCTCCCGTCGATCCGCGAGGGACTCGACGCCGGCAACGGGACGATCCAGTGGGTCGTGGCCGGGTACGCGCTCGCGTTCGGCATCGTGCTGGTGCCCGCCGGACGCCTCGGCGACGCGCGCAGCCGCCGGTCGGTCTTCATGGCCGGTGTCGCCCTGTTCACGATCGCGAGCGCGGTGTGCGGTGCGGCGCAGGAGCCGCTGTGGATCGCGGCGGCCCGCGTGGCACAGGGCGTCGGCGGCGGACTCATCACGCCGCAGGTGTCGGGCTTCATCCAGAACCTGTTCAAGGGACCCGAGCGAGGACGGGCGTTCGGCCTGTTCGGCGCGACGATCGGCGTGTCCACGGCGATCGGGCCGGTGCTCGGCGGTCTGCTGATCCAGCTCGGCGGGCAGGAGTCCGGCTGGCGCCTGGTGTTCTACGTCAACGTGCCGATCGGCATCCTGCTGCTGGTCCTGGCGCGCCGCTACCTCCCAGTGGCCACGCGCGGGCCCAAGCAGTCGCTCGACCCCGTCGGCGTGCTGCTGTTCGGCACGGCGATGTTCTTCGTGCTGCTCCCGCTGGTGTCGGGCAGCCAGGACGCCTCGCTGTCGCAGCGTCCGTGGTGGTTGCTGGGCATCTCCGCGGTGCTGCTCGTGGCCTTCGTGCTGTGGGAGAGGCGCTGGACGTCGACGGGTCGCGAGACGCTGCTCGACCTCTCGCTGGTCACGGTGCGCTCGTTCGTCCTGGGGGTGGGCCTTGGCACGTTCTACTTCGCGGGCTTCACGTCGATCTTCATCGTCCTGACGCTCTACCTGCAGCAGGGCCTGGGGTACTCGGCACTGGAAGCCGGCCTCGCTCAGCTGCCGTTCGCGATCGGCTCGGCGACGTCCTCGCTGCTCGGTGGGCGGCTCGTCGAACGCCTCGGGCGTGCCCTGGTCGTCACGGGCCTGCTGCTGATCGGCGTCGCGCTGGTCGTCGTCGACCTGCTCGTGCCGCACCTGTCGGGCGACGTAGGGCTCAAGCTCGCGCCCGTCCTGCTGCTGGCCGGGCTCGGCGGCGGGCTCGTCATCACCCCCAACATCACGCTGTCGCTCGACGAGGTCGAGCCGGCGCGGGCCGGTGCCGGGGGAGGCCTGCTGCAGACCGCGCAGCGGGTCGGCTCGGCGATCGGCGTGGCGATCGTGCTGGCGCTGTTCTTCGAGCGCGTCCGGTCGAGCGGCGGCGACTTCGCCGAGGCCCTGTCGTACAGCCTGCACGTCACGATCGCCTTCGTGCTGGTCGCGCTGGCGATGGGTGTGGCCGACCTCGTCCGGAGAGCGCGCGACGCACGGTCGTGACCGGCGCGAGGGTGCTGTGACGCGCGACAACCACATAGTGCTGCGCGGACGTGGGAGCACCGGATAGCCTCGTACCCGGGACACACCATGCCCGTGGCGACCACGGCGCGACGGACGAGATCCCGTTGACGAGACCGAACCCTGGAGTGCGCACCATGCCCGAGCCCTTGGACAGTCGCCTGCGCGACGACCAGGCGCTGGACGAGATCGAGCTGACGAGCCGCCTGATCATCGCCGCCTCGGCCAAGGACTGCCCGCTCACCCAGAGCGAGGTCGACGAGATCCTGGGCATCGTCACGTCCCGGTGAACGCCCGGTGACACCCGCGATTGACACTGGTGAACGACGTGCCTCTAGCATGGGCGTGCCCTACTCAGCATTGACAGGAGCTAGTCGTGCGTTTTCGCATCCGACCAGTTGAGACATCCTTCTACGACTTGTTCACCGAGATGGCGAACCACCTCGTCGAGGGTGCGAATCTGCTGGCGCAGATGCTTGACCCCAGCACCGACAAGGCCTCCATCGGCGAGCAGATGCGCGAGGCCGAGCACCAGGCCGACGAGACGACCCACAAGATCGTCAAGCGGGCCAACTCGACGTTCATCACGCCGTTCGACCGCGAGGACATCTACCGTCTCGCGAGCAGCCTCGACGACGTCATGGACTTCATGGAGGAGACCGTCGACCTGGTCGGTCTGTACGAGCTGGGCGACCTGCCGGCCGACTTCGCCCCGCAGGTCGAGGTGCTGCAGCGTGCGACGCAGCTGACCGCCGAGGCCATGCCGCGGCTGCGCACCATGAAGGACCTCGACGAGTACTGGATCGAGATCAACCGTCTCGAGAACCAGGGCGACCGCTCCTACCGCCGCATCGTGGCCCACCTGTTCGGCGGCAGCTACAAGTCGCTCGAGGTGCTCAAGCGCAAGGACGTCGTCGACTCCCTCGAGCACGCGATCGACGCCCTCGAGTCCGTCGCGAACACGGTGGAGCAGATCGCCGTCAAGGAGTCCTGAGGGTGGACCTCGTCCTCGTCCTGGTGATCGCCACCGT
>JBEVGQ010000135.1:0-4019 GCA_040511655.1 Aeromicrobium sp.
GTCATCTCGGTGTCGAACCAGCCGGGGACGACCGCGTTGACCCGCACGCCGCGGCGGCCCCACTGCCCCGCCAGCTCGCGGGTGACGCCGATCAACCCGGCCTTCGAGGCCGCGTATCCCGCCCCGCCGATGGGCGACGTGGACACGAGCCCGATCACCGACGAGACGTTGACGATCGAGGCCGAGTGGTCGTCCGGGAGCGACCGGACCACCTCGGTGGCCAGCGCCAGACCGGCGACGAGGTTGAGCCGCAGCAACGACTCCACGTCTTCGGGCGGCTCGGTCAGGGCGTCCGGCGCACCGGGAGCGCCGGCGTTGTTGACCAGCACGTCGATCGGCCCGGACTGCGAGGCCCTGGCCACCAGGGCTGCTCGGTCGTCGGCACTCGTGACGTCGCAGCGGACCGCGACGATGCCCGGCACCTCGCTCGACAGGCCCTCGAGCCGGTCGATGCGTCGGGCCGCGGCGAAGACGGTCGCGCCGGCCGCGGCCAGGGTGCGGGCGAACCCCTCCCCCAGGCCCGACGACGCACCGGTGACGATCGCGGTGCGTCCCGTGAGGTCGAACAGCTGCAGTGGCTCCATGGTGCTCCTCCCTGTCGCCATCGGTCAGTAGACCGCCGTGCGGCCGCCGTCGACCGCGATGATCGACCCGGTCGTGTAGCCGGCACGGTCGCCGGCCAGGTGGACGACCATGCCGACGATCTCGTCGGGACGTCCGAGCCTCTGCGCCGGCAGCCCCCGGGTCACGAGGCTGATGAAGTCATCGTCCCAGTCCGCGGCCATGTCGGTCGCGAAGGCGCCCGGCATGATGCAGTTGACCCGCACGTGCGGTGCGTACTCCTGGGCGAAGGCCTGGGTGAGGGCGTTGAGGCCGTTCTTGGCGGCGGCGTACATCGCCTCGGCAGGGCTGGGCCGGTGGGCACCGATGCTGGAGATGTTGACGATCGAGCCGGTGCCGCGGTCGCGCATGTGCGCGCCGGCCACGGCCATGAGCCTGAACGGGCCCTTCAGGTCGACGTCCATCGTCTTGTCGAACAGCGACTCGCCGACCTCGAGCAGCGAGGGGGCCAGCGGTGCGATGCCCGCGTTGTTGACGACGATGTCGAGCTGTCCCAGGTGCTCCACGACGTGCGACACGGCCGGCTCGATCGCGTCCCACTGGCCGACGTGCAGCGGCAGCGCCAGCGTCGGTACGCCGAACTCGCCGGCGATCTCGGCGGCCACCTTCTCGCACGCCTCGGCCTTGCGGCTCGAGACCACGACGGAGGCACCGGCCTCGGCGAGGCCGCGAGCGATCGCGAGGCCCAGACCGCGGGTCGCACCGGTGACCAGGGCCACCTTGCCGTCCAGCTCGCGTGTCATGCCGTCACCTCGTACTTCTTGAGCTCGATGCGCGCCATCGTGCGCAGGTGCACCTCGGTGGGGCCGTCGGCGATCTGCAGCGCGCGGGTGATGGCGTAGAGCCGTGACAGCACGGTGTCGTCGCTGACCCCCTGTGCCCCGTGCGCCTGGACGGCGCGGTCGACCACCTTGTGCGCGGTCTCCATGGCGGCGATCTTGATCGCGGCGACGTCGGAGCGCGCGGCACGGTTGCCCTCGGTGTCCATCAACCAGGCGGCGCGGAACGTCAGCAGCCGGATCTGGTCGATCTCCATGCGGCTGCGGGCGATCCACTCGCGCACGACGCCCCGCTGGGCCAGCGGCTCCCCGAAGGCGATGCGGGTCGTGGCGCGGCGGCACAGCAGCTCGAGAGCCCGCTCGGCGATGCCGATCGCGCGCATCGCGTAGTGCATGCGTCCGGGGCCGAGGCGACCCTGGGCGATCGCGAAGCCGTCACCCTCCTCGCCGAGCATGTTCGACACGGGCACCCGGACGTCGGTGAACTGCACCTCGCCGTGTCCGAGCCGGTCGCGGTAGCCGAACATCGGCAGGTCGCGCAGCACCTCGATGCCGGGAGCGTCCGCCGGCACCAGGATCATGCTCTGCTGTCGGTACGTGGAGTCCGTCGGCGCCGAGCGGCCCATGAAGATGATGAGCTTGCAGTCGGGGTCGAGGATGCCCGAGGTGTACCACTTGCGTCCGTTGAGCACGTACTCGTCGCCGTCGCGCCGGATCGTCGACGTGATGTTGGTGGCGTCGGAGCTGGCGACGTCGGGCTCGGTCATCGCGAAGGCCGAGCGGATCTCGCAGGCGAGCAGCGGCTCGAGCCACTGCTCCTGCTGCTCGGGCGTGCCGAACATCGCCAGGATCTCCATGTTGCCGGTGTCGGGCGCCGAGCAGTTGATCGCCTCGTTGCCGATCATCGATCGTCCGACGACCTCGGCGAGCGGCGCGTACTCGAGGTTGGTCAGGCCGGCGCCCCACGAGCCGTGCGCCATGAAGAGGTTCCACAGGCCCTTCTCGCGAGCCGTCGCCTGCAGGTCGCGCATGACCTGGGGCTGCTCGTGGGGGTTGTCGTTCGCGGCGATCTGCGCGTCGTACACGGCCTCGGCCGGGAAGACGTGCTCGTCCATGAACCGCTCGAGCTCGGCCTTGAGCTCGGCCGTACGGGGTGAGACTGCGAAGTCCATCGTGTTCCTCCTGGCCCGGCTCAGCCGAGCCGTTCCTGTCCGCTCGTGATGAGCCGGACGATCGTGTCGGGGAGCTTCTCCTGATCGGGGTCGTCGTGCCGTCCCTCGCGGTGGCGACGCAGGTTGTGGCCCATGATCGCGGCCATCTTGAAGCGACCGAGCGCGTTGAACCAGTCCATGGCGGGCGGGGCCGCGCCGTCGGCGTAGACGGCGAGGAGGTCGGCCTCGGACGGCAGGCCGGGCACCTCACGGCCCACGCCCGGGAAGTTGGACCCGTCGGCGAACACCAGGAACCACCCCAGCTCGACGCGCGGGTCGCCGATGCTCCAGATCTCCCAGTCGATGACGGCCACGGGCTCGAGGCCGGCGCAGATGATGTTGCCCAGGCGGTAGTCGCCGTGCACCAGCGTCGGCGCGAGGGAGTCGGGGATCGACGCCGTCAGGCCGGCCTGGAGCGACGCGGCCCCGGGCACGAGCTCGGCCGGGACGGCACCCATGGTCCTGGCCCATCGCGCCAGCTCCTCGGCCGGCGAGAAGGTCGAGGCACCGGCCGGCAGCGAGTCGAGCGGGACGCGATGCAGGCGGGGCAGGATCTCGGCCGCGCGAAGCATCCGGGCCGCCGCGACACCGGGATCGATCGCCGGGTCGTCGAGCGTCGGCTCGATCGACTCGCCGTGCACGAAGTCGACGGCGAACCAGGCCGGCTCGGTCTCGTCGACCGCGACGACAGCTGGCACGGGCACGTCGGTGTCGGCGAGGGCGGTCAGGATGCGCGCCTGCTTGAGCATGTCGTGCCGACCCACCGAGCGCTGGCCGCGGGGCACGGCCTTGACGACCGCCTCGCGACCGGCACCGGTGCTGAGCCGGTAGGTCAGCCCGGAGTGTCCCCCGGGCAGGACGGCCAGGTCGCCGACATCGGTCAGCCCCGCTTCGCGGCGCAGGTGGTCCGCGATGCGCGGCCCGAGCTCCTGCTCGTACGGCACGATCTCGTCGAGGTCAGGGCTCATGCGCGCGGCTCCCTCGGCAGGCCGAGCACGCGCTCGGCGATGATGTTGTGCTGGATCTCGTCCGTGCCGCCGGCGATCCGGTAACCCGGTGCTCCCAGCACGTGCTCGCCCCACGCCCAGGTGCCCCACCGGCCGGAGTCGGCGGTCAGCTCGGGTCCGAGCAGCGCGCGGACCACCTCGGACGTGCGAGCCATCGTGTCGGTCGCGAGCAGCTTGCCCGCGGACGCCTCGGGCCCCGGGTCCTGCCCGGAGACGATCGCCGCGGCCACCCGCATGCCGGTCAACCGCTGAACGTAGCTGCGGGTCACCAGGTCGGCGACCTGGTCGCGCTCGACGGCGTCGAGCTCACGTCCCAGGTTGCGGGCCAGCTCGACGGCTTGGTCGGCGTTCTCGAGCCCGAGCGTCCCCGAGTCGAGCCGCTCGGACGCGAGCACCGTGAG
>JBEVGQ010000136.1:0-6471 GCA_040511655.1 Aeromicrobium sp.
GCGTCGGTGCGCGACTTGGTCCAGACCTGGTGAGGCCCCGACTCGCTCCAGTCGGTGAACATGCTGACGCTGTAGGCGCTCGAGGTGACGGCGTCGAGGTGCTGCTCGACGTCCGCCCACGGGAGGTGCTCGAACAGGTCCTGGCGCACCTCGAAGGTGGGGACGACGTCGAGCGTGACGGTCGTGAGCACCCCGAGACGTCCCCACGAGACGACTGCGCCCTCGAAGTCGGGGTCGCCGCGCCGGACGTCGACGAGCTCGCCGCCAGCGCGGACGAGCTGGATCGCTGCCACCGCCGCGGCGAGGCTGCCGTTGCGGTCGCCCGAGCCGTGCGTGCCCGTGGCGATGGCCCCGGCGACGGAGATGTGCGGCAGCGAGGCCAGGTTGGGCAGCGCCCAGCCGGCGGCGTCGAGCTGCTCGACGAGCTCGCCGTAGCGCAGGCCGGCCGAGACGGTCACGAGGCGGGCCGACTCGTCGACGTCGACGACGACGGGCAGGTCGGCGACGGACACCTGGGCGTCGTCGGTGTCGGCGATCCGGTTGAACGAGTGCCGTGAGCCGACCGCGCGCACGCGGCTCGCGTCGCGCACGATGCGCCGCAGCTCGTCGACCGTGGTCGGACGGTGGAGGGTGTGCGCGCCGTACGTCAGGTTGCCGGCCCAGTTGGTCATGGTCATGCACCCAGTGTGCGGCCAGACCGGTGAGCGGTTTACTGGGCTGCATGGCCAGACGGTGGGAAGCGCACGAGCTCGGCGGCCCCGACACGTGGTCGCTGGTCGACCACGAGCCGGCGGAGCCCGGCCCGGGAGAGGTCACGATCGAGGTGCGCGCGGTGGGCATGAACCCCGCCGACGCCAAGCACGTCGCCCCGGGTACTGACCCCGGACGGCTGCCGGTCGCGATCGGCTACGAGGTCGCGGGCGTCCTGACCGCCGTCGGGCCCGGCACCGTCATCGCGAACGGTGCGGCCGCGGTCGGCGACGAGGTGCTGGCGTTCCGCGTCAGCGGGGGCTACTCGTCGGCCGTCACCGTTGCAGCGTCCGACGTGTTCGCCAAGCCCGCCTCGCTGGGCTTCGCCGAGGCCGCCAACCTGCTGCTGGCCGGCTCGACGGCCGCCGACATGCTGCGTGCGGCGCAGGTCGGTCGCGGCGACACGGTGCTGCTGCACGGGGCGTCCGGTGCGGTGGGCGTCAGCGTGCTGCAGCAGGCGCGACTGCTGGGAGCCGTGGTCGTCGGCACGGCGAGCCCCGGTCGGTTCGACGTCGTCGAGCGGTTCGGCGGCGTCCCGGTCGCCCACGGAGACGGTCTCGAGGAGCGTGTGCGCGCCGCAACGCCCCGGATCGATGCTGCCCTCGACGCGGCCGGCACCGACGAGGCGGTCGACGTGTCGCTGGTGCTCGTGCCTGATCGCGGTCGCATCGTCACGATCGCGGCCAAGCGGCGGGCCCAGCGTGAGGGCTTCGCCGCGCTGGCCGGCTCCGACCGGGAGAGCGCACACGTCCGCGACAGTGTCCGTGGTCGATTGGTCGAGCTCGCGGGCAGCGGCGACCTCATCGTGCCCGTGGCCCGCACCTACCCGCTCGACCAGGCACCGAGGGCGGTCGCGGAGCTGATGGGCGGGCACCCGGGCGGCAAGCTGGCGCTGGTGCCCTGATGCTCTGAGCCCGCCCCACCTCACACCTCGATGCGCCGGGTCAGCCCGATGTCATCGAGGAAGCGCTCGTCGTGACTCACCACGATCAGCGCACCCTCGTACGACCTGAGCGCCTCGACGAGGTGCTGGATGCTCGGCAGGTCGAGGTTGTTGGTCGGCTCGTCGAGCATCAAGAGCTGCGGTGCGGGCTCGGCCAGCAGCAGGCACGCCAGCGTGGCCCGCAGGCGCTCGCCGCCCGACAACGTCGAGGCCGGCTGGTCGGCGGCACGCCCGCGGAACAAGAAGCGGGCCAGGCGCGAACGACGCTCGGTCTCGGTGGCCTCGGGCGCGATGCGCGCGATGTTCTCGGCGACGGTGAGCGTGTCGTCGAGGACGTCCATGCGCTGCGGCAGGTATCGCGCGGGCACCGACACGGTGACCGTCCCGGCGGCGGGCTCGGTCAGACCGACGACGGTGCGCAGCAGCGACGTCTTGCCGCTGCCGTTGGGGCCGGTCAGTCCGATGCGCTCCGGCCCCCGCACGTCGAGGTCGAGCACCGCTTGCCCGTGAGCCGGGGTCAGCCCTTCGGCCACCAGCACGGTCCGGCCCGCCGGCACCGACGTGCCGGGCAGGTCGATGCGCACCTCGCGGTCGTCGCGCAGCCGCGCCTCCGCCGCGTCGAGCTGGCCCGTCGCCGTCTCGAGCCGCGCCTGGTGCAGCCCCGTCAGCCGGCCCGCCGACACCTCCGCGCGGCGCTTGTCGTTGCCCATCGCGATCTTGGGCTGGCGTTTCTCGGCGAACGCCTTCTCGCCGTACTTGCGGCGGTGGGACAGCTTGGTCTGCGACTCGACCAGGTCGCGCTTCTGGGCGCGCAGGTCGGACTCCGCGGCCCGCACGGCGCGGGAAGCGGCCTCCTGCTCGACGGACACGGCGGCCTCGTAGTCGTCGTAGGTGCCGCCGTACCAGGTCACCCGCCCGCCGCGCAGCTCGCCGATGTCGTCCATGACGTTCAACAGCTCGCGGTCGTGGCTGACGACGAGCAGGGTGCCGCGCCAGGTCGTGACGACGTCGATCAGGCGGCGTCGCGCCTCGACGTCGAGGTTGTTGGTCGGCTCGTCGAGCAGCAGCACGGCGGGGCGCCGCAGCAGCACGGCGACCAGCGACAGCAGCACCAGCTCGCCGCCCGAGGCCGTGCCGATGGGCCGGTCGAGACCGACGTGGCCAAGCCCGAGCCGCGACAGCTCGGCCTCGGTCCGCTCGGCCACGCCCCATCCGTCGCCGTCGGCCAGCAGATCGAGGTCGTCCTGGCGCACGTCGCCGGAGTCGACCCGCGAGATGGCCGCGAGGGTCGCCGAGACGCCCAGCACGTCGGCGACGGTGCGGGTCGGGTCGACCCCCGGGTCCTGGGGCAGGTAGCCCAGCCCGCCCTCGACGACGACGGTGCCGTCGTGCGGCGTCAGGTCGCCCGCGACGAGACGCAGCAGTGTGGACTTGCCGCAGCCGTTGAGGCCGACGAGGCCGTGACGGCCGGGACCGACCGACAGGTCGAGGCCGTCGAGGACGGTCGACCCGTCGGGCCAGGTGAACGAGAGGTGGTTGATCGACAGAGATGCACGCATCGGATGCTCCATGAGGTCGGCAGGTTCGCGCGCACCGTCGTGGACGGGTGCGGGCGGGGGACGGACCTCAGAGCTTCAACGGACTGGTGACCTCGTCGTCGGGGGCAGATGCGCGCCCATCCTACGATGTGGCCATGGGCGAGGTCTACTTCGACGACGACGGTGACGCGACCGAGCTGGTGGCCGCGCTCGACGCCGAGGGCTACGTGACGACGCTGCGCCGCGAGGCCTTCGCCGGCGAGGAGGACTGGGACGACCGCGGCTGGGTGCTGCTCGTCGAACCGTTCGACGCCCGAGCGGCCGAGCTGGTCGACGTCCACGGCGGTTGGCTGACGGGGGACGGCCGCCCGGCCCCGGAGCCCCCGCCGCTGCCGCAGCAGCCCCGCCGCTGACCAGCCCAGATCTGCGGAGAAGTGCACCGAATCCTCGGCGTGAAGCCGGGCGCTTCTCCGCAGATCCGGGTCGGGTGGCGGTCAGGCGTTCAGGTGCTCCTTCAGGAAGCCGACCTGCAACAGCTTGAGGTTCTCGGCGACGACCTCCTGCGGCGTCATGTGGGTGACGCCCGACAGCGGCAGGACGGTGTGGGCCTTGCCGGCCGCCAGCAGCGCCGACGACAGACGCAGGGTATGGGCCGCGACGACGTTGTCGTCGGCCAGACCGTGGATCAGCATCAGCGGACGCTCGAGCCGAGGGGCCAGGGGGATCAGCGAGTTGCGGTCGTAGACGTCCGGCTGCGTGCGGGGGTCGCCGAGGTAGCGCTCGGTGTAGCACGTGTCGTACAGGCGCCACTCGGTCACGGGCGCCCCGGCCACCGCGACGTGGAAGACGTCCGGACGCTGAAGCACCGCCAGGGCCGACAGGTAGCCGCCGTACGACCAGCCCGTCATGCCGACGCGCGACGTGTCGACGTCGTCGGGGTACGCCTCGGCGACCGCGTGCAGCGCCACGACCTGGTCGTCCAGCGTCACCCCGGCGAAGTCGTGGTGCAGCGTGCGCTCCCAGCCGGGGCCCCGCCCCGGCGTGCCGCGACCGTCGGCGACGACGACGCAGAAGCCCTGGTCGGCGAGCCACTGGGCCTCGAGGAACGCCCGCGCCGACGCCAGCACCCGCTGCGCGCCCGGCCCGCCGTACGGGTCCATCAGCACCGGAAGGCGCTGCGATCCCTGCTGGTGGCCGCGGGGGAACAGCACCGCCGTGCGGATCTCGCCGGCGCCGGCGCGCAGCATCGTCACCTGGGGATCGAGCGGCGCGGGCTCGGAGACCACGGCGATCGACGTCGGCTCGGCGGCACCCTCGCGGTGAACCGTGACGCTGGTGCCGACCGCGTCGAGCGCCGACCGCACCACGACGGTGGTCGGTCCGCCGATCACGGCTCCGTGCACGGCCTCGCCCTCGGTCAACGAGGTGACCGAGCCGTCGAAGCCGAAGCGGACGACCTGCACCTCGGTGGGCTCGTCGGACGCCGTCGCGACGACGCAGTCGTCGTACGTCTCGACGATCGAGCGCACCTGCCAGCCCTCGGGCGTCACGGGCACCTCGTCGACGACCACACGCCACGACGAGTCGGCCTCGACCGTCACCAGCCGGCCGTCCGGCGTCCACCGCGGGGCGACGGTCAGCTCGACCCACGTGTCGGAGACGAGGGTGCGCAGCACCGACGTCGCTCCGGTGGAGACGTCGACCGACAGCACCTGCGAGGACGTCTGGTCGCGGGTCAGCACCTGCAGCAGCGGCTCGCCGTGAGGAGTCCACGAGACGCGGCCGAGGTACTCGTACGCCTCGCGGTCCCAGACGACCTCGGTACGGCTGCCGTCGAGGCCGACGTGCCACAGGGTGACCTCGGCGTTGGCGGTGCCGGCGGCGGGGTAGCGCTGAACGACGGGCTCACGCTCGGGGTTCTCGGGATCGGCGACGAACCACGTCTCGACCGGCGCGACGTCGTAGCGCTCGACCAGCAGCGACTGCCCGTCGGGAGCCCACCAGAACCCGCGGTGGCGGTCCATCTCCTCGGCGGCGATGAACTCGGCCTGCCCCCACACCTCGGTCTCGGACCCCGGCGACGCCAGGGCCCTCTCGTCCTCGCCGTCGACGCCGATCACGCGCAGCGCGCCGCCCGAGGCGTACGCGATGCGGCGGCCGGTCGGGTCGAGGTGCGGGTCGATCACGGCGCCGACACTCGGCAGTGCCGTGACGGCCCTGGCTCCCAGGTGCACGGCCCACAGACGTCCGGAGAGCGCGAAGCACGCCCACCGGCCGGTCGCGTCGACGTCGTACGCCACGAGGCCCGCCGCCGACTCGCGGCTGCGCTCTCGGCGCGACCGCTCCTCGGCCGACAGCTGCTCGCCGGCGTCGCCGAGCAGCTCGACCGGGTCGACGAGGACGGTCTCGGTGCCGGTCGCCACGTCGTGCTCCCACAGCTGGCCCGTGCGCGTGACGCCGTCGGGTGTCCGGATGTAGCGGACGGTGGAGCCGTCGGGCGACACCGTGATCGAGCGGGGGATCCCGAGGGTGAAGCGCAGCGTCCGGGCGGCCAGGCGGGGGTACGAGACGGTCATGCCCCGAGTCAATCATTGTCGCCGTCGGCGGACGCGTGCCGGCCAGTAGCCTGGCCACATGACCTCTGCCGACCGCCGCCTCCTGCTCGTCCACGCCCATCCGGACGACGAGTCGCTCAACAACGGCGTCACCATGGCCAAGTACGTCGCCGAGGGCGCGCACGTGACCCTGGTGACCTGCACGCTCGGCGAGATGGGCGAGATCCTCGTGCCCGAGCTCGAGCACCTGGCGGCCGATCGCGACGATGCGCTCGGCGAGCACCGCGCCGGCGAGCTGGCCGACGCGATGACTCACCTCGGCGTCACCGACCACCGCCTGCTCGGTGGAGCCGGACGCTTCCGCGACTCCGGCATGAAGTGGGACGAGAACGGTCACGCGACCGCCGCCGACGAGATCCACGACAACGCGTTCTGGAACGCCGATCTGCTCGTCGCCGCGACCGAGCTGGCCGCGGTCATCCGCGAGACCCGCCCCCAGGTGCTCGTGACGTACGACGACTTCGGCAACTACGGCCACCCCGACCACGTGCAGGCGCACCGCATCGCGCACTACGCCGCCGATCTGGCGGCCGCTCGGTCCTACCGCCCCGATCTGGGCGAGGCGTGGGACGTCCCCAAGATCTACTGGATGGCGATGTCGGCGGCGAGGTTCCGCGAGAGCATC
>JBEVGQ010000137.1:0-4603 GCA_040511655.1 Aeromicrobium sp.
CACTGCAGGTCGAGGATGCGTGCGGCGTTCATCGTGGTGCCCATGGGCAGGAAGTTGCCGGTCGCGTCGGCGAAGCCCGTCACGGCGCCCGATCCGTCGGCCACGCGCGTCGTGCTGATCGTCGATGCGACGCCGGACGTGCCGATCGAGACGACGACGTCGCCAGGCTCGAGGTCGAGGGCCAGGGCCGCTGCCATGTTGTCGCCCGTGCCGGCGCCGACCACGAGGCCCGACGCGGTGGTGGCGGCGGTCTCGGAGGGCCCCACGATGCGAGGGAGAGAGACCGCGTGGCCGATGGCGGCCTCGGCCAGGTCGGGACGCCATGCGTCGTCGGCCGTGGAGAAGTAGCCCGTCCCCGACGCGTCGCCGCGATCGGTGAACACGTCGCCGCCGGTGACGTGGCGCGAGACGTAGTCGTGGGGCAGGAGCACCTCGTGCGTGCGGGCGGCCGCCTCGGGCTGGTGGTCACGCAGCCAGCGCAGCTTGGTCGAGGTGAACGAGGCCACCAGAACGCTGCCGATCACGTCGGCGCACGCCTGCGGACCACCCAGCTCGGCGACGAGCTCGACGGCCTGGTCGGCCGACCGCGTGTCGTTCCAGAGGAGTGCGTCGTGGACGGGCGTGCCCGAGGAGTCGAGCGCCACCATGCCGTGCTGCTGGCCGCCCACGGAGATCGCCGAGGCCCGGTCGACGAGCCCGTCCGTGGCGACGTCGAAGGCCTCGAGCCAGGTGCGCGGGTCGACCGCGGTGCCTGCCGGGTGCGGCGCCGCGCCCCGCGCGACGACCTCGCCGGTCGCGGCGTCGACGAGGACGGCCTTGGTCGACTGCGTCGACGAGTCGATACCGAGAACGAGGTCAGGTGCCATGCTCCATGTTTAATACGACTCTTGAACTAAGTCAACACCCGACACGGCACGGACCTCGGGCGAGTCACGTCGCGAGGACGTCGGCGGCCCGTCGCTCACCGGCGACGTCCACGCCCACTGGGCCAGCGAGCTCAAGCTCGACTACGACGACCCCACGACGCCGTCGGTCGGCACCGAGCTGGTGTGATCGTCGATCACGTCGGGCCGCAGCGGGGCCGACTCGCGCGCCACGTTCGTCGTCGAGGACCGCGTGCCGGGCATCAACCTGACGTACGACCGCACGCTCGTCAGCACGTTCGGCGGCCGGAGCACCGGCGACGCCGGGCGCGAGACGGTCGGGTGGGAGACGCAGCGTCCGTAGGCTGAGGTCGTGACGATCCACAGCGACCACCCGTTCGTGCCGCCCGAGGGCGAGCGCGATCCGCTGCGACGTCTTCGGGGACGGATGCCGTCGCCGGTGTCGGTCTGGACGACGGGTGCCGATCGAGATCGCGCCGGCCTCACGATCTCGTCGTTGCTGGTCGCGGACGGCGATCCGGCGCGGGTGCTGGGTCTCGTCGATGCCGACTCCGACTTCTGGGACGCCGATCCGGCCGCCTGGGTCGTCAACGTCCTTGCCACCGAGCATCGGTTCCTGGCCGACGCGTTCGCTGGAACCGCCCCCGCTCCCGGCGGACCGTTCACGACGGGCAGCTGGACCGACAGCGACTGGGGCCCCGTGCTCGACGGCGCTGCCGGATGGATCGGGGTGCGCCGAGCCGACACCGAGCCTCGGTCCGTCGGGTGGGGTCTGCTGGTCGAAGGAGTGGTCGAGCACGTCGAGGTGGGCGCCGCATCCGCGATGATGCACGTCCGCGGACGCTACCGAGACAGCGAGTCAGCGTCGTAGAGTCCTTGGGCATGGGAAAGCCCGCTGTCGATCCGGCCCGCTGGAAGCCGCCGCGCCGCGGCTACCCCGGCAGCCCGAGCGCACCGGCGGGTCTGCGGGTGTACGGCACGTCCGGCTACGGCACCGAGGACGTCCTGGTCGACCACGGTCGTGTCCTCACGGGGCTCGAGGACGGTCGTATCGTCGCGATCGACCCGGCGACGGGCGCCGAGACCGAGGTCGCCGCGACGGGTGGACGACCACTTGGCATCGAGCACCACCCAGACGGCGGCTGGGTGGTGTGCGACTCGACCCGCGGCCTGCTCAGGGTGGCGCGCGACGGCACCGTCACGGTGCTGGTCGGCGGGCACGGCGGCAAGGAGTTCCTGTTCTGCAACAACGCGGCTGTCGCGGCCGACGGCACCGTCTGGTTCACCGACAGCTCGACCAAGTTCGGCTTCGAGCACTGGCGCGGCGACCTGATGGAGCACCGACCGACCGGACGCCTGTTCCGGCGCGATCCTGACGGCACGCTCGCCGTCGTGCTCGACGACCTCGCCTTCGCCAACGGCGTCGCCCTCGCACAGGACGAGTCGTTCGTGGTGGTGGCCGAGACCGCGGGCTACGGACTGCGACGCATCTGGCTGAGCGGGGAGCGGGCCGGGGCGGTCGAGACGTTCGGTGCGCTGCTCCCCGGATTTCCCGACAACATCTCGACGGGCGAGGACGGCAACATCTGGGTCGCGATCGCCTCGCCACGCGACCCGACCCTCGACTGGCTGCTTCCGCGTGCACCGTGGCTGCGCAAGATCGCCTGGGCGCTGCCGCAACGGCTGCAGCCGCAGGCCAAGAACCTGATCCGCGTCCAGGCCTTCGCCCCCGACGGTCGTCTGGCGCACGACCTGGCCCACGAGGACGATCGGTTCGGCAAGGCGACCGGCGTCCGGCAGGTCGGTCGCGAGGTCTGGCTGGGCAGCTTCGAGCAGACGACGATCGCCGTCCTCACCCTGGCGTGACCCCGCCCGTTTGGCAGCACGCTCGGACCCCCTCGATAGACTGGCCCCTATGGCTGAAGAGGGGAAGGGGACCGACGTGAGCATCCTCGCCGACCTGTCGGGACCTGCCGACCTCCGTGAGCTCGACGACGACCAGCTCACCCGCCTCGCCGCCGAGATTCGTGAGCTGCTGATCGTCTCGGTCGCCTCCAACGGCGGCCACCTCGGACCCAACCTGGGCGTCGTCGAGCTCGGCATCGCGATCCACCGGGTGTTCGACTCGCCGGCCGACCGCATCGTCTGGGACACGGGGCACCAGTCGTACGTCCACAAGATGCTGACGGGGCGTGCCGGCCAGTTCGGCGACCTGCGCCGCGAGGGCGGGCTCTCGGGCTACCCCAGCCGGGCCGAGTCCGAGCACGACTGGGTCGAGAACTCGCACGCGTCGACGAGCCTGTCGTACGCCGACGGCATGGCCAAGGCCAATCTGCTGCTCGGCAAGGACGACTACGTCGTCGCGGTCATCGGCGACGGTGCGCTCACCGGCGGCATGGCCTGGGAGGCGCTCAACAACATCGCCGCCGACAGCGACCGCCGGCTCATCGCCGTCGTCAACGACAACGGGCGGTCGTACACCCCGACGGTCGGCGGGCTCGCCAACCGCCTCACCGAGATCCGCACCAATCCGCGCTACGAGCCGACGCTCAGCGCCATCAAGGAGCGCCTCACCCGCAACCGGTTCGGCGGAGCGCGGGCCTACGAGGCGCTGCACGCGATCAAGAAGGGCGTCAAGGACGCCCTGGCCCCCCAGGGCATGTTCGAAGACCTGGGCCTGAAGTACATCGGCCCGGTCGACGGGCACGACCGGGCCGCGGTCGAGCACGCCCTCGAGCGCGCCAAGACGTTCGGTGGCCCCGTGCTCGTGCACGTCCTGACCACCAAGGGGCAGGGCTACGACATCGCCGTGGCCAACGAGAACGACCAGATGCACCAGGCCAGCCCCTTCGACCGTGCCACCGGCGATGCGCTCAGCATCGCTCCCGCCGGATGGACGTCGGTGTTCCGCGATGAGATCGTCCGCATCGCCGACGAGCGCCCCGACGTCGTGGGCATCACCGCGGCGATGCTCTATCCCGTCGGCCTCGACGCCTTCGCCGACAAGTTCCCCGACCGGGTCTTCGACGTCGGCATCGCCGAGCAGCACGCCGTCACCAGTGCCGCCGGTCTGGCGATGGGCGGGCTGCACCCGGTCGTGGCGGTCTATGCGACGTTCATCAATCGGGCCTTCGACCAGGTGCTGCTCGACGTCGCGCTGCACGGCTGCGGCGTCACGTTCGTGCTCGACCGCGCCGGGGTCACCGGCGACGACGGCGCCAGCCACAACGGCATGTGGGACATGTCGCTGCTGCAGATCGTCCCCGGCATCCGCATCGCGGCCCCTCGCGACGGCGTCCAGCTGCGCGAGCTGCTGCGCGAGGCCGTCGACGTCGACGACGCCCCCACGGTCGTGCGCTTCGCCAAGGGCGCCGTGTGCGCCGACCTGCCGGCCGTCGAGCGCATCGGCACGTGCGACGTGCTGACGCGCGACGACGCGTCCGACGTCCTGGTCGTGGCGGTGGGCGCCTTCGGTCACCTCGGCATCGAGGTCGCCGGGCTGCTGCGACGCCAGGGTCTCGGCGTCACGGTCGTCGACCCCCGGTGGGTCAAGCCCGTCGACGCGGCCGTCGTCGAGCTCGCGGCCACGCACTCGATCGTCGTCACGGTCGAGGACAACGGCCGGCACGGCGGCGTCGGGTCGGCGATCGCCCAAGCGGTCCGCGACGCCGGCATCGACACGCCGGTGCAGGTGCACGGAGTCGAGCAGGAGTTCCTCG
>JBEVGQ010000138.1:0-3745 GCA_040511655.1 Aeromicrobium sp.
GATCGTCCGATCGGGGCCCTTCGTCCGTCCACGGCGTCCACGTCCGAATCCCGCGAGTGGGTGTCTGCTCGGCGCACTAGCGTGGTGGTGTGAAGACCGACCGTGACCTCTCGTTCGTCGCCCTGCTCGTCACCGTGCTGCTGTGGGCCTCGGCCTTCGTCGGCATCCGCGCGGTGGGCGACACCTACTCCCCCGGGTCCTTGACGCTCGGCCGGCTCGTGATCGGCGCGGTGGCGCTCACCGTCTTCGCCCGCCCGAGCGTCCGGACGCTGCCGCGCGGTCGTGGTCTGCTGCTCGTCGCGGTCTACGCCCTGACCTGGTCCGTCGGCTACAACATCGCGCTGAACGCCGCCGAGCGCGACCTCGACGCCGGCACGACCGCACTGATCGTCAACATCGCCCCGGCCCTCGTCGCGCTGATGGCGGGATTCGTGCTCAAGGAGGGTTTTCCGCGGCCCCTGATCATCGGCATGGTCGTGGCCTTCGGCGGGGTGGCCCTCATCGCGCTGAGTCCCGAGCACGACCCGACCGCCGCCGCGACGACGACCACCGGCGGAGTCGTGCTCTGCGTCCTCGCCGCCGTGCTCTACGCCGTCGGCGCCCTGGTGCAGAAGCCGGCGCTGACCTACGTGAGCCCGGTGGTGTGCGTGTGGCTGGGCTGCGTGATCGGCGCGGTGGCCTGCCTGCCGTTCGCCCCTGGGCTGGTCGACTCACTGGGGTCCGCTTCCGGCGAGGACCTGCTGTGGCTGCTGTACCTGGGCGTCTTCCCGACCGCGGTGGGCTTCACGACCTGGTCGTACGCGCTGCGGCGCATCTCGGCCGGGCAGGCCGCCTCGACCACCTACCTGGTGCCCGCGGTGGCCACGGCGATCTCGTGGATCGTGCTCGACGAGGTGCCGGCGGCGCTCTCGTTCGTCGGCGGTGCGCTGTGCCTGACCGGTGTCGCCATCACCCGGCTGCGGCGCCGAGCGCCCGAGCCAGTCGTCGCAGGTCCGGGTCCGGAGCGTCGATGAGCTCGGCCACGACCTGATCGACCTGATCGGCGGCCAGGCCGGCTGCCGCCAGGTTGGCACGTGCCTTGGCCAGCACGTCGGCGGCCGGGACCGGTCGTCCCGCCCCGCCGAGGACGTCGTCGACGCCTGCGTCGATCGTCCGACCGTCGGTCAGGGTGATCCGCAGACGTGCCGGGAACCGTGCCGGGAAGCCCGAGTCGTCCCACACCTCGTGGGTGATGCGGCGCGACAGCTCGAGCCGGTCGCCTCCGATCGGGGCCGAGAACAGGTCGAGGCCGACGTGCCCGTCGATGGCTCGTCCGGCCAGCACGTACGGCAGGCTCCATCGGGCATCGTGCGGCGTGCGGGGCGACTGCCGCTCGGGCCACGGATCGGCGATGACGGGCACGGCCCCTCGCGGCACGTGGCAGTGGATCGAGGCGATGTCGGCGGCATCGACGCCATCATCGAGCACCTCGCCGAGTGCCTCGACGAAGGGATGGATGAAGTGGCAGCAGGGGATCATCTTGAACGCCGCGTCGGGCAGGTGCCACCGCTCGCCCAACGTCGTCAGCTCGGCGGCGAGGCGGGCGGGGGCGTCGCGGTCGTCGGCGTAGAGCGCGAAGAATCCCCAGTCGCCCTCGAGCACGCGTGACGGCCCGGTCATACCGGCACGGGCGAGCTCGGCGGCCCACAGGCCCGAGTGCGCGGCCCACGCGGGCTGGCCGGCCTTGACCGTGTCGCCCTCGGCGAGGAAGGCGAAGGTGCCGCCGGGCATGCTTCCCGCGATGCCGAGCGCGGCGACCGCGACGTCCTCGGGGTCGTCGAGCAGCAGCGACGAGACCAGAGCGGCAGCGAACGGGCCGGCGGCCGACGTGGTCTGGAAGCCCCGGGCCTGCAACGTGCCGGGGCTCGCGAGACCCATGCGGATGATCGCCTCCCAGCCCAGGGCGTACGCCGAGAGCATCGCGGCGCCGCCGAGGTCGGCGTCCTGCGCCACGGCGAGCGCCGCGGCCGCCAGGGTGGCGCTGCCGTGCATGACCGAGCCGACGTGCGTGTCGTCGAACTCGAGCGAGTGGATGTAGGAGCCGTTGACCAGCGCCGCCACGGAGGCCGGGGCGGAGGCGCCGGAGCCCAGCACCGTCGAGCGTCCGCCCGCGTGGGCGCCGGTGGCGACGCGGTCGAGCCCGTGCAGGGGCCCGCTGCGTGCGCCGAGCGCACCCACGCCGATCGCGTCGAGCAGGTGCAGGCGAGCCGAGGCCATGACCTCGTCGGGCAGACGTCCGTGCACGGCACGGGCGCGGCGGACGAGCTCGGTGGTGAGGCCGGTGGAGAGGGCGGGCGAGTCGGTCATCGCTGCCACGCCTCGGTGACGAGATCGTGCCACGGGCGGGCATCGAGCTCTCGACCCGCGACGAGCGCACGCGCCAGCGGCGCGAACGCCGGAGCGGCCGAGGTGAGATCGGCGATCTTGCCGAGCACCTGCTGCTCCTCGAGCGGGCGGTCGGGCCCGCCGACCGCGCTCAGCACGACCACCTCGGACGACGACCCGTCCGTGCGCCGCACCGTGACCCTTGCGGGGCGGTCGTGCGGTGCCTCTGGCAGGGGGTCGAAGGCCTCGATCCGCACGAGGCCCCGCAGCCGGGCGACGGTCTCGTCGTGCAGCAGCGACTCGTCGAACACGGACGGATCGGTGCGGCCGGTGGCCAGTACCGCACCCACGACGTGCGGCAGCGAGAACTTGCCGGCGAGCGTCGTGGTGGGCTCGGTGTTGTCGAGCGAGTAGGCCAGCGGGTGGGTCTCGACGACGACCTCGGCGATGTCGGCGCTGGGGACGTCCATCAGGTCGCCGTGCGCCAGCTCGAGCGACGCCTCGAGGGCCGAGTGCGTGTACTGGCAGGCCGCGTAGACCTTGTGATAGCCGTCGAGGATCGCCCACGAGGTGGGCTCGTCGCGTCCGGCGATCTCCGCGTCGTCGGCGGCCTGCCCGTAGCCCGACGCGAAGACGTCGACGGCCCCCGTCGGCTCGCCGTTCAGCCCGGCCGTGGCGAGGTCGACGGCGAGGAAGCCAAG
The DNA here is from genome assembly GCA_040511655.1 of Aeromicrobium sp. Lineage (GTDB taxonomy): Bacteria > Actinomycetota > Actinomycetes > Propionibacteriales > Nocardioidaceae > Aeromicrobium. The sequence goes on from JBEVGQ010000138.1 coordinate 3,066, forward strand.
CACCGCTCCGGCGCCGGCCCAGGCATTGCGCACCTGCGCGCCGGAGATCGCGTGGCTGAACGGCCCCGACATCGAGAGCGTCGCGGCCACGTCGACCGCGGCCATGACGGCCTCGCCCGATCCGGTGCGCAGCCAGGCCACCGCGGCCGCGGCGCCGATCGGCGACAGGGTCGCGTGCGGGTGAAGCACGAGCGGCCTGGGCGCGGGGAAGGCCCGCGCGAAGGCCGTCACGACCTCGTAGCCCACCACGACCGCGGTCAGCACGTCGCCGACCGTCCGGCCGGTGGCCTCACCCTCGGCTGCCGCGGCCGGCACGGTGTAGAGACCGCCGTGGCACGTGGCCGGACGGTAGCCCTCGTCGAGCTCGTCCCAGCCACAGGCGGCGGCGTTGAGCGCAGCGGTCTTGTCGCGCGCGCCGCGGCCGCCCAGCACCGTGGTCGCCTCGCCGGGCGACGCGGGCGACGAGAACGCCCGTCCGAGCGCGACGACCTCGGGGTGCGTCGCGCCGACCAGCATCGCGGCCAGGTCGTCCATCACGACGAGGGCGGCCTTGCTGCGCAGCCGGTCGTCGGCGAGCAGGGTCGTGGCGTCGACCGCGTCGATGCGCGCGACCAGCCGCTCGCGCCAGGCCGACCAGCCCTCGGGCACCGTCGTCACGCAGGCACCTCGGCCGCGGCAGC
>JBEVGQ010000139.1:0-4744 GCA_040511655.1 Aeromicrobium sp.
TCGGCCCAGGCGTGCAGGTCGGTGAAGTCCTCGGACGGACCGCTGGGGCCGTCGATCGCCTCGGTGTCGGACGCCAGCTGCACCAGGTAGCCCGACACGAAGCGCGCCGCGAGACCGTACTGGCGAAGCAGCGACACGAGCAGCCACGAGCTGTCACGGCACGAGCCGATACCGCGCCGCAGCGTCTCGTCGGGACTCTGCACCCCGGCCTCCATGCGCACCGAGTAGCCGACCGCGCCGTAGACCGCCGCGTTGAGCTGCACCAGGAACGGCACCATCGCCATGCCGTCGTCGGGCAGGGCAGGCAGGGCGTCGCGGAACTGCGTCACGAGCGGACCGGGGACGTCCGTGCCGTCGTCGCCGACCGGACGCAGGTAGGGCGCGAGATCGGCGGCGAGCGAGGACTCGTACGAGAACGGGAACGTCTCGGCGTACTCCTCGATGAAGAAGTCGAAGGGGTTGACCACGACCATGTCGGCGACGAGCCCGACCGTGATGTCGAGCGTCGAGACCTTCTCGGGGAACACGATGCGGGCCAGCCAGTTGCCGAACGGGTCCTGCTGCCAGTTCACGAAGTGGTTCGAGGGGCTGACCGTCAGCGAGTACGCCTCGATCGGGGTGCGGCTGTGCGGCGCCGGCCGCAGGCGCACGACGTGCGGGCCCAGCCCGACGGGTCGATCGAACGAGTAGGTGGTCTTGTGCTCGAGAGCGACCTTGATCGACATGCCTCAAGGGTGCCCGGTGCCGATGACAGCCTTGTAACCGCCCTGCGGCCCACCCCGGCTGGTTGAGGTGCCACGAGCTCTGCGAGGAACCTCGAGACCACTCGACGGGCGACTCGCGAGGGTCAGGTGACGGGGACGAGCAGGAACAGGATGAGCCAGGCCACGGGAGCGACCGCGATCAGCGAGTCGAGCCGGTCCATCAGGCCGCCGTGCCCGGGCAGCAGGTCGCCCATGTCCTTGATGCCGAGGTCGCGCTTGATGAGCGACTCCGAGAGGTCGCCGAGGGTCGCGAACACGACGCCGGCGACACCCAGCACGATGCCGACCCACCAGTCGCCGTCGAGGGCGTACGTGACGGTCGCGATGCCGCTCGCGACGCCGAAGATCAGCGAGCCGGTGAACCCTTCCCACGACTTCTTGGGGCTGATGGTCGGCGCCATCGGGTGCTTGCCGAACAGGACGCCGGCGATGTAGCCGCCGATGTCGGACGCGATCGTCGCGACGATGAACGCCACGATGCGCCACGGGCCGTCGTCCTCCTTGAGCATGAGCAGCACGAAGGTGCCCATCAGGTAGAGGTACGAGAGGCTGAAGATGCCGGCGGTGGCGTCGCGCACGAAGCCCTCGGCTCCGTCGCTGAGGCGCCACACCATGGTGCCGAGCACCGTCAGGGCCATCGCGATCGACGCGGTCTCCATACTGCCGAAGTACGACCCGATCAGCATGATCGTGCCGCCCGTGACCACCGGCAGCACCGGCAGCGCGATGCGGACGGTGCCGAACGCCCGCGTCAGCTCGAACAGCCCGATCGCCAGCGCGACGGCCACGACGGCGATGAACGCCTCCTTGACCACGAACAGCGAGGCGATGACCATCGCGACCAGGGCGACGCCCACGGCGATGGACGCCGGGAGGTTGCGCCCCGCGCGACTCGTCTTGAGCGCGACGGCGGGGATGACCTCGCCGTCGGGCGTCAGCTCGTCCGCGGAGACGACAGGAGGAGTCTCCTCGTGGGGAGACTCAGACCTCAAGGAGCTCTGCCTCTTTGTTCTTGAGCATCTCGTCGATGACCTCGACGTGCTTCTTGGTCAACGCGTCGAGGCGCTTCTCGGCCCCGGTGTTGTCGTCCTTGCTGATCTCGGAGTCCTTCTCGGCCTTGTCCATCGCCTGCTTGGCGTTGCGCCGCACGCCGCGCACCGCGATGCGTCCGTCCTCGGCCTTGGACTTGGCGAGCTTGATGTACTCCTTGCGGCGGTCCTCGGTCAGCTCGGGCAGCGTCACGCGCAGCACCTTGCCGTCGTCGCTGGGGTTGACGCCCAGGTCGGACTCGCGGATGGCCTTCTCGATCGCGGGCTTGGCGCCGGCGTCGTACGGCTGGATGATGACGGTGCGCGGCTCGGGCACCTGGAAGCCGGCCAGCTGGTTGAGGGGCGTCTGCTGCCCGTAGTACTCGGCCGTGATCTGGGCGAACATGGCGGGGTGCGCACGGCCCGTGCGGATCGCGGCGAACTCCTCCCGGGTGTGCTCGACGGCCTTGCCCATCTTGCTGTCGGCGTCGCGCAGGGTCTGGTCAATCACGATGTTGTCCCATCACAGTAGTTCTGGATCACGGTAGCTGTGGAGCGTGCCCAGCCGAGGCTGCATGCACGAGTGTTCCGATCTTCTCACCGCGCAGCACGCGCGCGATGTTGCCCTCGCCCTCCATGCCGAACACGATCATCGGCAGCCCGTTCTCCATGCAGAGCGCGAACGCGGCGGCATCGACGACCTTGAGCCCCATGCGCAGGGCGTCGTCGAAGGTCAGCTCGTCGAACTTGCGGGCGTCGGGATCGGTGCGGGGATCGGCCGAGTAGACGCCGTCGACGCCGGACTTCGACATCAGGACGGCATCGGCCTTGATCTCGAGCGCCCGCTGGGCCGAGACCGTGTCGGTCGAGAAGTACGGCATGCCGGCGCCCGCGCCGAAGATCACGACGCGCCCCTTCTCGAGGTGCCGGATGGCCTTGCGCGGGATGTACGGCTCGGCCACCTGACCCATCGTGATGGCCGACTGCACGCGGGTGTCGATGCCCTGCTTCTCGCAGAAGTCCTGCAGCGCCAGGCTGTTCATGACGGTGCCCAGCATGCCGATGTAGTCGGCACGCGAGCGCTCCATGCCGCGCTGGCTGAGCTCGGCGCCGCGGAAGAAGTTGCCTCCGCCGACGACGATCGCGACCTCGACGCCATCGGCGACGGCATCGGCGATCTGCTTGGCGATGCCGTTGACGACATCGGGGTCGATGCCGATCTTGCCGCCGCCGAACACCTCGCCCGACAGCTTGAGCAGCACGCGCCTCAGCGGACGACCAGAGGCCGGAACCTCGACATGCTCTGCAGTGGTCACGGTTCCGGCCTCTCGTCGATCAGCGGGTTGTACGGTCGGTGCTGGTCAGGCGCCGATCTCGATGTGGGCGAAGCGCTTGAGCGTCACGCCGGCCTCATCGAGCAGTGCCTTGACCGTCTTCTTGTTGTCCTGCACCGACGGCTGCTCGAGGAGAACGGTCTCCTTGAAGAAGCCGTTGAGGCGTCCCTCGGTGATCTTGGCGATCGCCTGCTCGGGCTTGCCCTCCTCGCGCGAGGTGGCCTCGGCGATCTCGCGCTCCTTGGCGACGACGTCGGCGGGGACGTCCTCGCGCGTGAGGTAGCGAGGACGCATCGCCGCGATCTGCATCGCGACGCTGCGAGCCACGTCGTGGCCCGAGTCGCCCTCGAACTCGACGAGCACGCCGACGGCCGGCGGCAGGTCGCTGGCACGACGGTGCATGTAGGTCGCGACCTCGCCGTCGAAGCTGGCGACGCGGCCCAGCTCGATCTTCTCGCCGATGAGGACCGCCATGTCGGCGACGGCCTCTCCGACGGTCTTGCCGTTCTCGAACGGCGTCGCGGCGAAGGCCTCGGCGTCGGCGGGGCGGGTCTCGTCGGCCTTCTCGGCCAGCTTCTCGGCCAGCGTGATGAACTGGTCGTTCTTGGCGACGAAGTCGGTCTCGGAGTTGAGCTCGACGATCGCGCTTCCGTAGTTGGCGACGAGTCCCGAGGTTGCCTCGCGCTCGGCGCCACGCTTGGCGGCCTTGGCGGCGCCCGAGATGCGGAGCACCTCGATCGCCTTGTCGAAGTCTCCGTCGGCCTCCGTGAGCGCCTTCTTGGCGTCCATCATGCCGGCGCCGGTGGCGTCACGGAGCTTCTTGACCTCTGCGGCGGTGATAGCCATGTGGTGTTCTCGCTTCTAGGTAGTCGTGGACCTGGTCACTCGGCGGCGGGAGCGGCAGCAGCCGGCTCCGTGGCCTCGTCGGTCGCAGCAGCCTCGTCGGTCGCAGCAGCCTTCTTGGCCGGAGCCTTCTTGGCCGCGGGCGCCTCCTCGGTCACTGCGGGAGCCGCAGCGGCGTCGTCGGCGGCCGGGACGGCGTCGGCCGTCGTCGTGGCGGCGGCAGCAGCAGCGGTCTCGGCGTCCTTCTTCTCCAGCAGCTCGCGCTCCCAGTCGGCCAGCGGCTCCTCGGCGCCCAGCTCGGCACCGGGCTGCTCCTCACCCGTCTTGGCGCCACCGCGGGCGATGAGTCCCTCGGCGACGGCGTCGGCGATGACCCGCGTGAGCAGGCCGACCGAGCGGATCGCGTCGTCGTTGCCCGGGATCGGGAAGTCGACGTCGTCGGGATCGCAGTTGGTGTCGAGGATCGCGATGATCGGGATGTTCAGCTTCTTGGCCTCGTCGACCGCGAGGTGCTCCTTCTTGGTGTCGACGATCCACACGGCCGACGGCGTGCGGCCCATGTCGCGGATTCCGCCGAGGGTGCGCGAGAGCTTCGCGTACTCGCGGCTCATGCCGAGGAGCTCCTTCTTCGTGCGGTTGCTGCCCGCGACGTCGTCGAAGTCGATCTCCTCGAGCTCCTTCATGCGCTGGAGCCGCTGGTGCATCGTCTGGAAGTTGGTGAGCATGCCGCCGAGCCAACGCTGGTTGACGTAGGGCATGCCGACGCGCTTGGCCT
>JBEVGQ010000140.1:0-27968 GCA_040511655.1 Aeromicrobium sp.
GACATGACCGACTTGACGTCGGCGAAGTCGAGGTTGATCAGGCCCGGCGTCGTGATGAGGTCGGTGATGCCCGAGACGCCCTGGTGCAGCACCTGGTCGGCCTGACGGAACGAGTCGAGCAGGCTGACGTTGGGATCGCTGATCGACAGCAGACGGTCGTTGGGGATGACGATGAGGGTGTCGACCTCGTCGCGCAGCGCCTGGATGCCGGCATCGGCCTGGCCCGAGCGGTTGCGTCCCTCGAACTTGAACGGCCGGGTGACCACACCGATGGTCAGGGCACCGAGCGATCGCGCGATGCGCGCGACGACGGGCGCGCCACCGGTGCCGGTGCCGCCGCCCTCGCCCGCGGTGACGAAGACCATGTCGGCGCCCTTGATGGCCGCCTCGATCTCCTCGGCGTGGTCCTCGGCGGCCTGCTTGCCGATCTCGGGGTTGGCGCCAGCGCCGAGCCCGCGCGTGGAGTCGCGGCCGACGTCGAGCTTGACGTCGGCGTCGCTCATCAGCAGTGCCTGGGCGTCGGTGTTGATCGCGATGAACTCGACACCCTTGAGCCCCACCTCGATCATCCGGTTGACGGCGTTGACTCCGCCGCCGCCGATGCCGACGACCTTGATCACGGCGAGGTAGTTCTGGACCGCCATCGTGTGTCCTTCCGAGGATGTTGCGCAGGGTGGATGAGCTCGGACGTGAGGCTCATGATGTCTGGGGCGATCGCGGAACGTTGAACTGTAACCCTCAGGTGAAGAGTTATAGTTATGTCAACCTGCGATCTACTAGAACGGTACGCGGACGGCCCCTGGCAGGGACGACGACACGCCGCAGCTACGGCGTCGTGGTGGGCCGGTCGGGCGCGCTGACGTCGTACCGGGACGCCTCGATCTGCAGCAGCGGCGTGAGCACCTGCAGCTTGCGGCGCCCATCGTCCCTGCTCCCCCACATGACGGTGCGGCCCTTGGTCAGCTTGAGCTCGATCGAGTCCTTGCTGGCCGCGCTGACCGACTCCACCTGCCGGCGCAGCGCGGGGTCCTTCCGGCCGATCAGCGCGACCACCGCGGTCAGCGACTCCGACGTCTGCAGCCGGGCGCGCGCGTCGGTGACGTCGATGGTGGCCTCCAGAAGGCCCTTGGGCGGCGAGCCGTAGGTCCGGAAGGCGATGCCGTTGCGGTCGATGCCACGGATCTGGCCGTCGACGCGCGCCCACACGACAGACTTCCGCTCGACGATCGAGATCGAGACGGTGTGGGGCCACGAGCGTCCGACGTCGACGGTGTCGACCCGGTCGAGCGACGACACCCGCTGCTCGATGGCCCCGATGTCGACCCGAGCGAGCGGGCGCCCCTGCGGGACCTCCGCGACGCGCAGCACCTGCGCCTGCTTGAGCGTGGTGCGCCCCGCAACCTCGACGTCGCGCACCGCCAGCACGCTCGAGAACCACACGAGCCACGCCAGGGCCCCGACGACCGCGACGACCAGCACGCCCACAGCGACGCGGATCCACCGTCGACGTCGCTCGGCGCGGCTTCTCTCGAAGAACCGCTCCGCGGTCATCCCAGGGCCTCGAGCACCGCCGGGCCGACCGTCGTGATGTCGCCCGCCCCGAGGGTCAGCAGCAGGTCACCGGGACGCAGCTCGGGCACGAGGACGTCGGCCAGTCCGGCGACGGGTCCGCCGAGCGTCGCCGGGGGTCCGTCGACGGCGGCGACCACGAGTGCCGACGTGACCTCGGGATCGGCGTCCTCGCGAGCCAGGTAGATGTCGGCCACGACCACGACGTCGGCCGCGGACAGCGCACGGCCCATCTCGGCGCCGTAGACGCGGGTGCGGCTGACCAGGTGAGGCTGATAGGCCACGACGAGGCGTCCGGAGCCGGCCACGGCCCGCGCGGCGGCCAGGTCGGCGGCGATCTCGGTGGGGTGGTGCGCGTACGAGTCGTACACCCGCACTCCCCCGGCCTCTCCGAGCGGCTGCATGCGCCGGTTGGCTCCCGTGTAGGCGGCGAGCCCCGCGATCAGGAGGTCGACGTTCTGGTCGAGCAGCAGCCCGGTGCCGAGGGCGAGCAGGGCGTCTAGTGCGTAGTGCGCGCCGGGGACGGCCAGCTCGACGGGCCCGAGGTCGACGCCGTGCAACGACGCGGAGAACGTCGTCGTGGTGCCCTCGACCTTGAGGTGGTGGCCCCGCAGGTCGGCGTCCTCGGCGAAGCCGGCGGTCATGACGTCGAGGCCGGCGGCGCGGGCCGTGCGCGCCAGTGCCTGCGTGCCGGGGTCGTCGGCGCTCAGCACGACGAACCGCTGGATGCGCGAGACGAAGTGGTCGAACGCTGCGGCATACGCCTCGACCGTGCCGTAGTTGTCGAGGTGGTCGGCGTCGACGTTGGTGACGACCGCCCCTTCGGGCTCGTACACCAGGAAGGCGCCATCGCTCTCGTCCGCCTCGGCGACCAGCAGGTCGCCCGAGCCGAGACGTGCGTTGGCGCCGAGGCTCGCGACCTCGGCACCGATCGCGTATGACGGCTCGGCCCCCGCGGCGATCAGCGCGCAGGTCAGCATCGCCGTGGTGGTGGTCTTGCCGTGGGTGCCGGCCACCGCGATCGTGCGGCGTCCCTCCATGACCGACCGCAGGCCCGCCGAACGTGGCCACACCCGCAGGCCGCGCCGCTGCGCCTCGACGATCTCGGGATTGTCGTCGCGGACGGCGGTCGAGGCGATCACGGTGTCGACGCCGTCGAGCTGCGCCGGGTCGTGGCCGACGTGGCACGTGATGCCCTCGGCCCGCAGCGCCGCGACCACCGCCGAGTCGTAGGCGTCGCTGCCACTGACGACGACGCCCTGCTGGGCCATGAGCCGTGCGATCGCCGACAGCCCCGCACCGCCGATGCCGATGAAGTGGACATGCCCGAGGTCGCCCACCGGCGGGATGTGGGCGGGAACCTCGATCCTCACGCCGTCACCTCCGTGGAAGAGCGACGGTACGGAGCCGACGGCGTGCACCGGACCCGATGGCTCGTTCGCTGACGCTCACTCACGCCTCTCCACCGGCCTCTCGGATCATCGCGGCCAGCTTCTCGTCGGCGTCGCGCGCCACGATGCCCGAGGCGGCGTGCGACATGGCCGCGAGGCGACCCTCGTGCGAGACCAGCGGGATCACGACGTTGTCGATCCACGCGGGCGTGAGGGCGGAGTCGTCGATTAGCAGCGCTCCCCCGGCCCGCACGACCGGGTGGGCGTTGTGCGCCTGCTCGCCGTTGCCGATCGGCAGCGGGACGAACGCGGCAGGCAGACCGACCGCGGCCACCTCGGTGACGGTGTTGGCGCCGGCGCGGCACACGATCAGGTCGGCGGCGGCGTAGGCCAGGTCCATGCGGTCGATGAACGGCACGACGACGTAGGGCGGGTCGCCGGGTCGCTGCTTGAGGGCCACCTCGTCGGGACGTCCGGCGGCGTGCAGCACCTGCACCCCGGCATCGGCCAGGTCTCGCGCAGCGGCCGACACGGCGTGGTTGATGCGTCGCGCGCCCTGGGAGCCTCCGGTGACCAGCAGCGTCGGCCTCTCGGGGTCGAGCCCGAAGAACTCTCGGGCCTCGGCGCGCAGCGCCGCGCGGTCGAGCCGCGAGATCTCGCGGCGGATGGGCAGCCCGATGAAGCGTCCGTGCCGCAGGTCGGTGTCGGGAAAGCTCGTGGCCACGTGCCGCGTGAACCGAGCGCCGAGCCTGTTGGCGATGCCCGGGATGGCGTTGCCCTCGTGGACCACCAGCGGGATGCCGCGGCGTCGTGCCACGAGGTAGGCCGGCACCGAGACGTAGCCGCCGAAGCCGACGACCACGTCGGGCCGGACGCGATCGATGACGTCACCTGTCGCACGGACCGCGGCCTTCAACCGGCCGGGCACCTGCGCCATCGCCTTGCCGGGACGACGTGGCAGCGGCACGGGCGGCACGAGCTCGAGCGGGTAGCCCGCCTGCGGGATCAACGTCACCTCGAGCCCGCGAGGCGTGCCGAGGCACGTGATGTCGACACCGGAGTCGGCGAGCACGGCCGCGGTCGCGAGCAGGGGCGAGGTGTGGCCGGCGGTTCCTCCGCCGGCGAGAAGCACGCGCACGCGTCATCGCCTCCCTGCGACGCGAACGGGGGACGCTGCCGAGGCACGGCGGCGGTTGGCGCGCCCGGCTGCGAGCGCGCGCTGGGCGCCGGGCTCGGTGGTGGCGCAGTTGAGCAGCACGCCGAGCGACACCAGCGTCACGAGCAGGCTCGAGCCGCCGTACGAGATCAGGGGCAGCGGGATGCCGATGACCGGCAGGAGCCCCAGCACCATCCCGATGTTGATGATGGCCTGGATCAGCAGCCAGATCGTGATGCCTGAGGCGGCGTAGCGGACGAAGGGCTCACGGGTGCGGGCCGCGATGCGGATGCCGGCGAAGCCGAGAACGATGAACAGCACCATCACCACGAGCGTACCGAGCAGGCCGAGCTCTTCGCCGAGCACGGCGAGGATGAAGTCGGTGTGCGCCTCGGGAAGCGCTCCCCACTTCTGCCGGCTGTTGCCGAGCCCGACGCCCCAGAAGCCGCCACGGGCCAGCGCCATCATGCCCTTGATCGCCTGGTAGCCCGCGCTCTCGGGGTCGGACTCGGGGTTGAGGAAGTTGAGGAAGCGTGCGACGCGGTGCGGCGAGTTGGCCACCGCCAGCACCAGGCCCACGAAGAGCCCGGCCAGGATGCCGCCCATCTGTCGTCGTGGCAGGCCTGCGACCCAGAGCATCCCGACGGTCAGCGCGAAGATGACCACCGCGGTGCCGAGGTCGTGCTGCCCGACGACGAGCAGCGCCACCGCGCCCGCGACCGGCACCATGGGCGTCAGGACGTAGCGCGGGGTGCCGAGATACTTCTGACGACGCGCGTAGAGGTCGGCGATCCAGAGCACGAGGGCGAGCTTGGCGAACTCCGAGGGCTGCAGCTGGAACCCGCCGAACAGCGGCAGCCAGTTGCGGTTGCCGTTGCGCTCGATGCCGACGCCCGGGATGAACGTCGCCATGATCAAGAGCACCGAGACCAGCAGGAACGGCAGGATGAGCCGGCGCATCATGGGCAGCGGCATGCGAGCCGCGATGACGGCGCCGATGACGCCCAGCACCGCGAAGATCAGCTGACGGATGAGGATCGAGAACGAGTTGCCGTAGTTGACGAGTGAGTAGATCGAGCTGGCGCTCAGCACCATGATCAGTCCGATGCCGAGCAGCAGGGCCGACGTGCCGAGCACGAGCTGGTACGACGCGAGCGGACGCTCGAGCGTCCGGCGTATCGCCTCGCTGGTGCTCCGCATCGTGGTCGTCCTCTGTGCCGGGGACTGTGCTGTCCGGGGGAAGGTCAGGACCGGTCGCGCAACCTGTGCACCGCCGCCGCGAAGCTGTCGCCCCGGGCGGAGTAGTTGCGGAACTGGTCCATGGACGCGCATCCCGGAGCCAGCAGCACGGTGTCGCCCTCACGGGCCAACGGTGCCGCGACCTCGACGACGCGATCCATGGGGTCAGTCTCCCCGGTGGCGACCTCCACGAGAGGCACATCCGGGGCGTGTCGCCGCAGCGCGTCGGCGATCACCGCGCGGTCGGCGCCGATGAGCACGACGGCCCGCAGGCGGTCGCGGGCCGCGATCACGAGCTCGTCGAACGCGGCGCCCTTGGCCAGCCCGCCCGCGATCCACACGACGCGCTCGAAGCCGCTGAGCGAGGCCTGGGCAGCGTGAGGGTTGGTGGCCTTGGAGTCATCGACCCACCGGACGCCGGCGATGGTGGCGACGTCGGCGATGCGGTGCGCGTCGGGGACGAAGGCCCTCAGCCCGTCGCGCACGGCGCGCGGCTCGACTCCGTGGGCCCGAGCCAGCGCGGACGCGGCCAGGGCGTTGGCGACCACGTGAGGGGCGGGCGCCCGGCTGCTGTCGCCGTGGGCGGCCAGGCCGATGTCGGTGATGCTGCCGAGCTCGGCCGCGCTCGAGACCCGCCCGGCGATGAACGCCCGATCGGCGATGGCGTCGTCGACGAGGCCGATCATGCCGCTGGCCGGGATGCCGAGCGTGAAGCCGATCGCCCGGCAGCCTTCGACGACGTCGGCCTCCTCGACCATGTGCTCGGTCACGGGGTCCTGCACGTTGTAGACCGCCGCGACCTGGGTGCGCTCGTAGATGCGTGCCTTGTCGGCGGTGTAGGCATCGAGACCGCCGTGCCAGTCGATGTGGTCGGGCGCCAGGTTGAGCACGGCGCTTGCCCGTGCCGACAGCGACTGGCTCCAGTGCAGCTGGTAGCTCGACAGCTCGACGGCCAGGACGTCGAAGGGCTCGGGGTTCATGACGGCCTCGAGCACGGGCGTGCCGACGTTGCCGACGGCCAGGGCGTTGAGCCCCTCGGCGCGCAGGATCGACTCGAGCATCTGCACCGTCGTGGTCTTGCCGTTGGTGCCGGTGACGGTGAGCCAGGGGGCAGCGTCCTCCCCGCGCAGGCGCCAGGCCAGCTCGACCTCGCCCCAGACGGGAACGGCTCGGGCGGCGGCCTCGGCCAGCAGCGGCGTCGTGGGCTCCCAGCCGGGAGACGTCACGAACAAGTCGACGCCCTCGGGGAACGTCGCGGTGGAGCCCGGGCCGAGGCGGACGTCGACGCCGAGCATCTCGAGCAGCGTGGCCTTCTCGCGCAGACCGTCGTCGTCGCCGTCGTCGAGGACGATCACGTGGGCACCGAGGTGCTGCAGCGTGTCAGCCGCGGCATAGCCGCTGACGCCGAGACCGCCGACGGCGGCGCGGACGCCCTCCCAGGACGACTCGCGCCCGAGGCTCGTCACATCGGTGGTCATGCGCCCGTGACCCACTCGCTGTAGAAGATGCCCAGTCCCGACACGACGCACAGGCCGCTGATGATCCAGAAGCGCACCACGATCGTGATCTCGGCCCAACCCAGCAGCTCGAAGTGGTGCTGGAGCGGGGCCATGCGGAAGATGCGCTTGCCTCCGGAGATCTTGAACCATCCGACCTGCAGGATCACCGACATCGTGATGGCCACGAACAGCCCGCCGATGATGACGAGCAGCAGCTCGGTGCGGGTCATGAGCGCGAAGCCGGCCATCGCGCCGCCGAGCGACAGCGAGCCGGTGTCGCCCATGAAGATCTTGGCCGGAGACGCGTTCCACCACAGGAAGCCGAAGCAGGCGCCGGTCAGCGCCGAGGCCACGACGGCCAGGTCGAGCGGGTCGCGCACCTCATAGCACTTCATGCCGGGGTTGAGCGAGCAGTTCTGCCCGCTCTGCCAGATGTTGATGAAGATGTACGCGCCGAAGACCATCATCGCCGCACCGATCGCCAGTCCGTCGAGACCGTCGGTGAGGTTGACGCCGTTGCTCGTGCCGGCGACGAGCACCAGCACCCACACGATCAGCAGCACCGTCGGCAGCCGCCAGCCGTCGAAGTCGCGGGTGAACGACACGGCGTGGGTGATCGGGGTCTGACCGGTGTCGTCCTCCCAGCCGATCGCGAGCCACGCGAAGATGAGCCCGATGACCGTCTGGCCGATCAGCTTGGCCTTGCTGCGCAGACCGAGGTTGCGCTGCTTGGAGACCTTGATGAAGTCGTCGAGGAAGCCGATCGCCCCCAGGCCCACGAACAGGAACAGGAGCAGCAGGGCCGATGCGCTGGGCGCCCAGCCGGGACGGAAGTCCGTCATGACGCCGGTGACCAGCTTGGCGCTGAAGTAGCCCACGAGCACGGCGACGATGATGACGAGACCGCCCATCGTGGGGGTGCCGCGCTTGGTGTGGTGGGACGTCGGTCCGTCGTCGCGGATCAGCTGGCCGTAGCCCTGCTTGACCAGCACGGAGATCGCGAACCGGGTGCCGATCAAGGTCACCAGCAACGAGAGCGCTCCTGCGATCAGGATGGCCTTCATCGAGTGGTGGTCCCTTCCAGCAGAGCGTCGGCGACGCGTTCGAGGCGAACGCCCCTCGATGCTTTCACAAGCACGACCTCGTCCCCGGTCAGGCTCGCGGGGAGTGTGCGTCTTGCCACATCGACGGACGGGACGAGCTCGGCCACGTCGCCGGCACCCTCGGCGATCGCCCGGGCGTCCTCGCCGACGACGACGACCCGCGCGTAGCCGAGCTCGACGGCCAGCGCCCCGACACGGCGGTGCGCCTCGTCGGCGTCGGCACCGAGCTCGAGCATCGCCCCGAGGACGGCGACCGACCGGTCGCCGCCGATCGCGGCTACCGCGCGCAGCGCTGCGGCCATCGACTCGGGATTGGCGTTGTAGGCGTCGTTGACCACGACCAGCCCGTCGGACCGGACCCTCCGGTCCATGCGCATCGGCGATCGGGCATCCCCCGCCGTCGAGAGCCGGGCCGCGATCGTGGGCAGGTCGAGACCCAGCGAGACGGCCGCGAGCGCCGCGGCGGCGGCGTTCATGGCGTGGTACCCGCCGATCAGCGGCACGGTGGCCTCGACGCGTCGGCGGTCGTGACCGAGCGTGAAGTGCGGCGAGCCCGCGTCGTCCAGCCGCAGGTCGCCCACCTCCATGTCGGCGTCGGCGCCCGTGCCGAACGTTGCGACCGAGGCCTCGGTGCGCGAGCGCATCGCGGCCACCCGTGGGTCGTCTGCGTTGAGCACCACGACACCGTCGGGGCCGACCGACTCGGCCATCTCGCCCTTGGCCCGCGCGATGTTGTCGGCGGAGCCGAACTCGCCGACGTGCGCCGATCCGACGTTGAGCACCATGCCGATCGACGGCGGGGCGATCTGGCACAGCAGCGCGATGTCGCCGATCGCGCGTGCGCCCATCTCGACGACGAGGAAGCGCGTCAGCTCGTCGACGCCCAGCACGGTCAGCGGCACGCCCAGCTCGTTGTTGAAGTTGCCCTTGGTCGCGACCGTCGCGCCGTCGGGGGCCAGGACGTGGGCCAGCAGGTCCTTGACGCTGGTCTTGCCGCTGGAGCCCGTCATGGCCACCACCTGCACGTCCTCGCGGAGGTCGAGCACGTGGCGGGCGAGCAGCCCGAGAGCCCGCGTCACGTCCGCGACGACGACGCTGCGGACGCCGGTGTCGCGAGACGCCAGCACCGCTGCGGCACCCGACGCGACGGCTTGCGCCGCGTAGTCGTGACCATCGACGCGCTCGCCGGCCAGGGCCACGAAGAGCCCGCCCGGCTCGACGGCCCGGGAGTCGAGGGTGGCGGGTCCATCGACGACGATCGACGGGTCGCCGACCACGGTGCCGCCGGTGACGTCGGCGATCTCGGCGAGCGTCAGCGGGATCACGCGCGAGCCTCGATCAGCTCGACCAGCACGTCGTGGTCGTCGAAGGGGTGCACGAGGCCGTCGACTTCTTGACCGCGCTCGTGTCCCTTGCCGGCGACGACGACGGTGTCGCCGAGGTGTGCCATGGCCACGGCGTGCTCGATGGCGTCGCGCCGGTCGGCGACCTCGATCGCGAGGCCAGGGCCTGCTGCGGCACCCTCCATCACGGCGGCACGGATGGAGCCCGCACGCTCGGAGCGCGGGTTGTCGTCGGTGACGATCACCACGTCGGCATGACGTGCCGCCGCCTCGCCCATGAGCGGACGCTTGCCGTGGTCGCGGTCTCCCCCGGCTCCGATCACGACGATGAGCCGGCCGGCCGTGACGGGCCGCAGTGCCGTCAGGACCGCCGTGACGGCGTCCGGCTTGTGCGCGTAGTCGACGATCGCGGTGAAGGCCTGGCCTGCCTCGACCCGCTCCATGCGCCCGGGGACGCCGGTGCTGGCGGCGATGCCGGCGGCCAGCACGGCTGGGTCGTGGCCGATCGACGCCAGGGCAGCGATGACTGCCAGCGCGTTCGACACGTTGAACGCTCCCGGCAGCGGCACGGAGAGGTCGATCGCGAGGCCGTCGGGCCCCAGCACCTCCAGGTCGGTGCCCAGCCGGTGCGGACGGATGTTGACCCCCCGCCAGTCGGCCGGGTTGCCGTCGGTCGAGAACGTCGTGACGGGAAGCGGCGTGAGCTCGCGCAGCCGCCGCCCGTGCGCGTCGTCGATGTTGACGATGGCGTGCCGGGCGCGCTCGGGCGTGAACAGCGCAGCCTTGGCCAGGAAGTAGTCCTCGAGGTCGTGGTGGAAGTCGAGGTGGTCGCGGCCGAGGTTGAGGAAGACCGCGACGTCGAACACGAAGCCGTCGACGCGGCCCTGCACGAGTGCGTGGCTCGAGACCTCCATCGCGCACACCTCGACGGCCTCCTCGCGCATCACCGCGAACAGCGCCTGCAGCTGCGGGGCCTCGGGAGTCGTCAGCGTCGACGCCGCCGGCACCTTGCCGATGCGGGTGCCGATCGTGCCGACGACGGCCGACACGCGGTCGCCGAGGGCGGCCTCGGCGAGGTACGTAGTGGTGGTCTTGCCCTGCGTGCCGGTGACGCCGACGGTCTGGAACGACTCGGCGGGGCGTCCGTAGAACGCCGCGCTGAGTCCGGCGAGCTTGCGGCGCGGTTCGTCGACCACGACGGTCGGGAGGACGTCTGCGACCAGGCCCGCACCGACCTCGTCGGTGAGCACCGCGGCCGCTCCGCGCTCGCGCGCCTGCTGGACGTACGTGCCGCCGTGCGCGTTGGCTCCGGGCAGCGCGACGTACAGGTCGCAGGGCACCAGGTGCGCCGTGTTGAGCGCCAGACCGGTGACGATGGCCTCGTCGGACCACGAGCCGCCGATCAGCTGGGCGAGCTCTGAGAGCTGCCACCGAGGTGTCTGCCTGGGTCGCACCCGCATCGCATCCGTCACCCAGCAACCCTACCGACAGAGCCCATCGCAACCGTCGTGGCGCTCCGGTTTCACGGCACGTCGAGGGAGCGCAGCGACTTCTCGATGTCACGACCCAGGTACGGCGCCAGCGTCGCCATGAACGTCCGGGTCACGTGCGTCAGGTCGCGGTGCACCGCGACGCTGCCGATCACGGCCGGGCACACCTGAGCCGTGCAGTAGAAGTCGGTCATGTCGACGAGGGCCGTGCGGTCGACCTGTGCCACTGCCTCCGCCTTGCCGTCGAACTTGCGGAAGGCGTCGGAGCGCGGCGTGGCGCAGCGGTCGGGGTCGGTGACGGCGTACTTCTCGACGCACGGCACGGTCTCGTCGACGGCTGCAGGGTTGTCGACGATCGCGACGACAGGCACCCCCTTGCGCGTCATCGTGCGCCACGACTCGACCATCCCCTCGACGATCGCGTCGCGCCGGCTCGTCCCGTCGGGGGGATCGACCGAGACGCTCGTGGAGTTGGTGGCCAGGATCGCGTCGATGTCGTCAGCACCGTCGAGGTAGTCCTGGAGGTTCGCCCGCCACGCACTGCAGCTCTGCTCCTCCACCTCGCTGTCGCGGCGCAGGTCGGCGGTGGTCCAGTAGCACGCGGCGTGACCGGCCAGGTCGATCCGCCAGTTGTACTTGCGCGCGATCCGCTCGTAGGCCGGGACCATGGAGAGGTTGTGCGAGTCGCCGACGGCGAACAGGTGGAGCGAGTAGCCCTTCTTGGGACCCATCTGGCACACGTTGACGGTGTCGACCCCATGGGTCGCCCAGCACCCGGTGCGCTTCGACGTGTCGTCGGCGACCTTGGAGGGATCGGGCACCACGACGCCGTCGAGATCGGGGTTGTCGCACGTCGGCGTGGCCGGATCCATCGCGGCGGCGCCCAGGCACCGCGGGGCGTCGGCCAGGACCGTCCCGGCGCGCGCGGCCGCGGCGGAGTCGTCGTCGCGAACGACCGCCCGTCCCACGCCGGCCACCACGACCACCGGGACCATCGCCACGAGCACCGCCCCCAGGACGACGACGGGACGCACGCGCGGCGCGGCGCGGAAGCGGACGGGCTCCTCGAAGAACCTCGTCGACATCCACGCGATCGTGATGGATGCGACCAGGATCGCGATCTTCTCCGTCGTCGTGAGGTCGCGCAGCGTGATCAGCGGCGGGATGACGATGAGCGGCCAGTGCCACAGGTACAGGGCGTACGAGATCCGCCCCAGCAGCGCAATGGGAGGTAGGGCGCCCAGCCACGACGCGAACGTCGAGCCGCCCCACCGCACGATCGCCGCGGCGCCGAGCACCGGCAGCGCGGCGGCGGTGCCGGGGAACGGCGTCTGCGCATCGATCACGAACAACGCCGCCACGACGGCAACCCCGCCGACGAGCGTCAGCACGGTGTGCAGACCGGCCCGCCGCCAGCTGAGTGCGGCGACCGCAGGAGGGGCGAACGAGGCGATGCCACCGAGCCCGAACTCCCACATCCTGGTGAACGTCGAGAAGTACGCCACCCCTGGACTGGCTCGGGTGAGGTGCACGCAGTAGAGGAACGACGCCACGGTGACCACGACCAGCACGGCGAGGACCGTCCACGTGCGTCGAGCGCGCACCACGCCGGCCGTCGCGACCGCCACGACGACGAGCAGGGGCAGGAAGACGTAGAACTGCTCCTCGACCGACAGGCTCCAGAAGTGCTGCGACGCGGACGGCCGGTTGTCGGCGGCCAGGTAGTCGACTGCGTCGCCCGCGAGGCGCCAGTTCTGGACGTAGGCGGCGGACGCGAGCACCTCGGACAGGAACCTGTCCTTGAGGCTCTGCGGCACCGCCACCAGGACCGCGACGGCGGTGACGAGCAGCACGAGCAGCGAGGCGGGTAGCAGGCGCCGCGCACGCGCGGCCCAGAACCGGCCGAGCCGGATCGAGCCGGTGCTCTCGACCTCGCGCAGCAGGTGCCCGGTGATCAGGAAGCCGCTGATGACGAAGAAGACGTCGACACCGATGAAGCCACCGCTCAGCCGGTTGGGCCACAGGTGGTAGAGCACGACGGCCATGACGGCGAAGGCCCGCAGTGCCTGGATGTCGGTGCGGAGGCGGTGTCCTCCGACGACGGGTCCGGTCCCGTCGATCGACCGCCGGCGACCCACAGATCCCCCGTCGGCTGACACCCCAGCACCCTAACAACGGAGCGTCAAGGCCCCCACACCAAGGCGAGCGCAGCGAGCCAGGAACCCACCCCGGGTCCGAGCGAGCGCAGCGAGCGAAGGACAGGCGGCCCGATCCGAGCGCAGCGAGGAGCGGGATGAGTGCGAGGAACGAGCACGAGGCGGCGAAGCCGCCCCGCCTACCAGGTCTGCGCGACCTTAGGGCTCTTCGAGCCCGTGGGCGCGACGCCGAAGCGCTCGAGGGCCATCGACATGATGTCGTGGAACACGGGCGCCGCGGTCGAGCCGCCGCCTGCGTTGCTGTACGGCTTGTCGAGCACGATGTAGGTGAGGAACCGCGGGTTGTCGGCGGGCGCGAAGCCCATGAACGAGACCGTGTTCTGGCCGCGGATGTAGCGGCCGGTCGCGGGGTCGACGCGCCACGCGGTACCGGTCTTGCCGGCGACGCGGTAGCCCTTGATCTGCGCGGCGGGTGCCGTGCCGTCGTCGGCCGTGACGGCCTCCATCATGCGGGTGACGGTGGCCGCGGCGTCCTTGGAGACGACGCGGTGGCCGGGCGGGGACGCGACGGGCGTCTCGTCGCCCTTGTCGTCGACGGTGCCGCTGACGACGGTGGGCTCGCACATCGTGCCGGCGTTGGCGATGGCACCGACCGCACGCATCATCTGCATCGCCGTGACCGACACGCCCTGGCCGAAGGCGATCGTCGCGTGGTTGGCCTTGGTCCACAGCTTGCCGTCGGTCAGGATGCCGTTGGACTCGCCGGGCAGGTTGACGCCGGTCTTGCGTCCGAAGCCGAACTTGGTGAAGTAGTCGTACATCGTCTGGTCGCTCATCTGCTGCGACGCGACGATGGTGCCGAGGTTGGACGACTGGGCGATGACGCCTGCGGCCGTCAGGTTGATCTTGCCGTGCTCCCAGTAGTCGCCGATGCGGAACTTGTCGATCGTCAGGCTCGACGGCACGGAGATCGGGGTGTCGGCGGCGATCTTGCCCTGGTCGGCCAGCGCGGCCATCGTCACGGTCTTCATGACGCTGCCGGGCTCGTAGACGTTCTGGACGGCGCGCGAGACGGTGTTGCTGTCGTCCATGCCGGTGCGGGTGTCGGCGTCGAACGTCGGCGACTGCGACATCTGGACGATCTGGCACGTCTTGACGTCCATCGTGATCGCCAGGCCCCAGTCCGAGCTGGACTCGTGCACCGCGTCGGTGAGGCGCTGGTCGGCGTACCACTGCAGGTCGCGGTCGATCGTGGTCTTGACGTTCTTGCCGGGCACCATCTTGACGACGCTGCTGTCGGCCATCGGGATGCGCTGGCCGGTCGGCGACACCTCGTAGGTGCTCTTGCCGTCGACGCCCGTGAGCGCCTTGTCGTACTGCTGCTCGAGCCCCGCGACGCCCTTGCCTGCGCCGTTGACGTAGCCGAGCAGGTTGGCGGCCAGCGAGCCGCCGGGGTACGTGCGGATGTTCTCGCGCTCGGTGAACACGCCGCCGAGCTTGGCCTTGCCCAGCGCCGTGATCGCCTTGTCAGCGGTCCAGCGCGGGATGTTGCGGGCCAGCACCACGTACTGGGTGTCGGGCTTGCGCAGCAGGTCGATCGTGTCGAAGTAGTCGATCTCGTCGCCCAGCTTCTCGCGCAGGATGCGTGCGATCTGCGGCGCCTTGGCCGTCGTGTCCTTCGGGTTGGCCGTGATGACCAGGCCGTCGACGCTGGTGGCCAGCTGCGCACCGTTGCGGTCGAGGATCGCGCCGCGCGGCGCGGGATCGGTGTTGTGCCTGGTGCCCTCGGCCTCGGCTCGGGCCGCGTACGCGCTGGCGTCGAGCCCCTGGATCTGGAACAGGCGGGCACCGAACAGCCCGAACACGATGAACACGAACACGGTGCAGGCCCGCAGCCGGCGGCGGGTCAGCAGGTGACGCTCGGACGAGCGGCGGTTCTTGCTGCGGCTCATCGCGTCACGCTCCTGATGTTGCTACCGGGCTCTGCGGGCATCGGCTCGCCGAGGACCTTGCCGTCCGAGAGGCGCAGGAAGGCCGGGTTGGCGGGCGGCACCATGCCGATCGCCATGGCGCGGTCGGCGACGTTGGCAGGGCTCTGGAGCCGCCCGATCTCACGCGAGATCGCCTGCTGCCGGGTCTGGAGCTCGGTGGCCGTGCGGTCCAGCCTGGCCGCTTCGAAGGCCTGGGCCTGCAGCACCGTGCTCATCAGGATCAGGCCCACGAGGCCCGATCCGAGCACCGTGAGGACGACCACGACGAACGGCGCCCGGCGCGCGCGGCTGCGAACGGGGCGGACGAGGCGCAGGCCTGCGGCTTTCGCCTCCTCCAGACGTCTCGGCGCCGGTGCCAGGGCTCGCGCGACCATCGAACTCATGCTGTTGTCCTCTCGACCACGCGGAGCCGGACCGAACGGGCCCTGGGGTTGTCGTCGACCTCGTCGTCGGTGGCCATCTCGGCGCCACGGGTGACGAGGGTGAACTTGGCCTCGTGCCCGGCGGGCACGAACGGCATGTCGCGGGGGACGTCGGTCGTGGTGACCTCGGTGAACGCGCGCTTGGTGATGCGGTCCTCGAGCGAGTGGTACGCCAGCACGACGACGCGGCCGCCGGGGGCCAGCACGTCGAGCGCAGCGGGCAGCGCTCGCCGGTAGACGCCGAGCTCGTCGTTGACCTCGATGCGCAGAGCCTGGAACGTGCGCTTGGCCGGGTTGCCCCCGGTGCGACGCGCCGCCTGAGGGATGGAGTCTCGGACGAGGTCGACGAGACGGGCGCTCGTGGTGAACGGCTCCTTCTCGCGCTCGGCCACGACGTTGTCGGCGATGCGCTTGGCGAACTTCTCCTCGCCGTACTCGCGCAGCACCCGGGCCAGGTCGCGAGAGCTGTACGTGTTGAGGATGTCGGCGGCCGTCAGCTCGTCCTCACCGTTCATCCGCATGTCGAGTGGGGCGTCCTGCGCGTAGGCGAACCCCCGGTCGGCGAGGTCGAGCTGCATCGACGACACGCCCAGGTCGAACAGGACCGCCGACACCCTCGAGAAACCGGCGCCGGCGACGACCTCGCCGATCTCGTCGTACACGGCGTGGACGAACGTCACGCGGTCACCGAACGGGGCGAGCCGTGCCTTGGCACGAGAGAGTGCCTGCGGGTCGCGGTCGATGCCGATGACGTGCACGTCGGCGAAGCGCTCGAGCATCGCCTCGGTGTGGCCCCCGAGGCCCAGCGTCGCGTCGACCACGACGGGCCGCTCCCCCGCGAGGGACGGCGCGAGGAGGTCGAGGACGCGGTCGAGCAGGACGGGGACGTGGCTGGCGTCGTTCACAGGTGGCCCAGGCCGATCGAGATCAGCAGCGCGAGGGCGATCGACGATCCCAAGGAGAAGGCCATGAGACGGGCGCCGTCGGCGAGCTCGTGCCGCACGCGCCGGGTCGGCTCGCTGTTCGTGTCGATCGTCATGTCCCCTCCTCGTCGTCTCTCTGCCCCGGCTCCCTGTCGTGCGACCAGATCCGCGACCGCCGGGTCTGACACCGGGGAAGTGATGTCAGAACCGCGCGGGCGCAGATCTCGCCGCACGCACGTCAGAAGATCCCGGGCATCACTTCTTCCGACATGTCCGCGAACGGACCTTCCTGCGATGCGGAGAACTCGTCCCAGCGGCCGGAGTCCCAGATCTCGATGCGGTCCATGGCCCCCACGACGGTGCACTCCTTGTCGAGGTGCGCCCAGGTGCGCAGCACCGACGGGATCGAGATGCGTCCCTGCTTGTCGGGCACCTCCGACGAGGCTCCCGAGAAGAACATGCGGTTGAAGTTTCGAGCCGCCTGGTTGGTGAAGGGCGTGTTGCGGATGCGGTCGGTGAAGGCGTTGAACGACTCCGTGGTCCACCCGTAGATGCAGTTCTCCTGACCGCGGGTGAGCACGATGCCGGTCTCGAGGCGCGGCCGGAACTTCGCCGGCAGGAACAGGCGCCCCTTGTCGTCGAGTCGCGGGGTGTAGGTGCCGAAGAAGTTCGAGACATCCGGGTTCACCTCGCTCCTCCTCATCGACGGTCATGCGCTCCATTTCCCACCACTGTACTCCACAATGCACCACTTGGGCATCATCTGACGGGTGTTTTCGGGCATGTCGACACCCACTCCCCACCGGTCAGGGCATGGCGATGTCGCCTGCAAACGCACAAAAAAAACCGCCCCCGAAGGGGCGGTTGGTGAGGTGGTGGAGCGAAGTGGGGCGAGAACGACCTACATCGTCGCGGTGAGGCTAGATGCCGTCGCCATCGCGGCGCCGCTGCCAGCGCTCTTCCATGCGATCGACGAACGATCCGGACGAGCGCTGCTGGCGTCCGCGCGGAGCCGAGGGCACCGCGGTCTGCTCGTCGCGTCCTCCGATGCCGCGTCGCCAGGCCTGGGTGAATAAGAAGGCGGTGCCGACCATGGCCAGGAACCCGATCACGCCGAGCCACGTCATCTTGGTCACGACGCCGGAGAACATCACGGCGAGGCCGGCGACGAACCCGAGCGCCGCGAGCACGGCGACCCGGCGGTTGCGGGCCATGAACTTGGCGCCGCGCAGCGTGGAGGCGAAGTCCGGGTCTTCGGCGGCCAGCGACTGCTCGAGCTGGTGCAGCAGCCGGGCCTCTTCGTCAGAGAGTGGCACTCTTGCCTCCTGGATCGGGTGGTGCTGCTGTCAAGTCTAGGTGGGCGATCGTGTGCAGACCAGCCGAAAGTCCCGCGAACTCCGAGGAGCCCGCCAGGAGGCGCTCCAGCGAGAGCAGCGCGTCGCGCGCACCGGGCTCGGTGTCGACGATGGCACTGGGCACCAGGTCGGCGAAGACCCGCACGCCGTGGCTGCGCACGGTCACGAACGCCAGGTCGCCCAGCAGTGCCTCGACCTCTTGCAGGACGAACCGTCGCGGACCCATCGTGCGCACGTCCCAGCCGGCCGCGGAGCGACCCAGCAGCGTCTGCGCGGTCGCGAAGTCACCCGCGAGGGCGCGAGCGGCGACAGCGGCGTTGCGGCCCGCGACCATGACACTGACGTGCCCACCCGGTCGGAGGACGGAGGCCACGGGCGACAGCGCCTCGGACGGATCGTCGACGTGCTCGAGCACCCCGTGGCACACGACCAGGTCGAACGACGCCGGCGGCACGTGGTCGAGCAGGTCGGCCGAGTCGCCGAGCACCCCGGTGACCGGCACGTCCACGCCCGCCTCGACGCCTCGTCGGTGCAGCGACGCGAGCGCGTCGGGGCTGGGGTCGACCACCGTGACTCGGTGACCCAGCTGAGCCAGGCGCACGGCGTCGCCGCCCGTGCCACCCCCGAGGTCGAGCACGTCGAGCAGGGCGCCGTCACCGGCGATCTGGACGGCATCGGCGACCGCCTGCCACATCAGCTCGGAGCGCACCGGACCCATGACCGACACTGTAGCCACAGCCGTCGAGTGCCTCCTCGGCCCGCTCCCCCGCGTCTCGTGGGACCGACCGGGCCGTAGTCTGCGCGCATGGCGAACGTCGTGGTGGTCGGTGGCGGTTTCGCCGGGCTCTCCGCGGCGGCCAGACTGGCCAAACTGCGTCATGACGTCACGCTCGTCGAGTCCGGCGACCGCCTGGGCGGGCGCCTCAACGGCCATCTCGTCGACGGTCACGCCTGGCCCCTCGACCTCGACACCGTCACGCTGCCAGGCGTCTTCCGCGACCTGTTCCGCAAGTCCGGGCGCCCCATCGACCGGGTCATCGGGCTCGACAAGACCGTGGGACGCACCCACCTCTTCAAGGACGGGTCCAGGCTGGACCTGCCGCTCGGCAACCGCGGCGACCAGCACGAGGCCGTGGTGTCGCTGTTCGGCGAGGACGAGTGGTCACCATGGGTCGACCAGTTCGCCGAGCCCTGGAACCTGATCCGTCGCATGGCGCTCGACGAGGTCTTCCCCGGACGTCCCGCTGTCACCCGCGCCGTCCGCAAGGTGCTGCGTCCGCGCCGCACGATCGCAGCGCTCGATCGCGAGCTGGCCGACGAGCGACTCGCAAAGATCGTCCTCGACCCCGTCCGGCTCGCGGGACACGACCGTCGCTCCACCCCCGCCTTCCTCGCGGTCAGCCACTACGTCGAGCGGTCGTTCGGGCGCTGGCGATTCGAGGGCGGCCTGCCGGGTCTGGCCGCCGCGCTCGAGAAGCGACTGTCGGAGCGTCGCGTCGCCGTCGACCTGGGCGAGTCGGCCCTCGACGTCGCCCGCTCGGACGGGCGGGTGACCGGTGTCGTGACCGACCGCCGCTCGATCCCTGCCGACGTCGCGGTCTGGTGCGCGCCCACGATGCCTGCCAGCATGCCCCCGGTGCGGATGCTGCCGGTCATCCCGGCCTTCCGCACCTTGGTCACGCTGACCGACGACGCTCCCCTGATGCCCGACGAGACGTTGGTGCACGGGAATCCCCCGGTGCGGCTGTTCCGCGCCGGCGACCGGCGGTGGACGATCGAGCACCACGGCGGCGAGGACCCGATCGTCGCGCTGGCCCGATTCGGGCTCGACCTGCGCGCCCACGTCGAGCACCGCACGACGGTGGCTCCCGGCGAGCTCGTCACGATGGGCCACTGGGGATGGGCCTGGAGCAGGTGGACGACCGCCTTCGACCTCCCCGGCGTCGCCCCGTCTGGCGGGCTGTACCTCGCCGGCGCCCACGCCCATCCCGGCGGATCGCTGGAGGCGGTGGGCATGGCCACGGCGGCGATCGCCGCCGACGTCGGACCGGCTGCCCGCTGACGTCCTGCTCGTGCCTCAGACCAGACCGTCGGCGCGGAGCTGCTCGAAGATCTCTCGCGTCGCGCGCGACCGGTTGAGCGTGATGAAGTGCAGGCCCGGCGCTCCTCCGGCCAGCAGGTCGCGGCACAGCTGCGTCGCGAGCTCGATGCCCTTGGCGCGCACGGCGGCCTTGTCGTCGGCGATCGGCTCGATCTGCTCGAGCACCTCGGCAGGCATCGCGGCCCCCGACAGCTCGGCCATGCGGGCCACCTGGGCGAAGTTCAGGATCGGCATGATGCCTGGGACGATCGGGATGTCGCTGCCCAGCGCACGGACCCGCTCGACCAGGCCGAAGTAGTCCGACGAGCGGAAGAACAGCTGGGTGATGGCGTAGTCCGCGCCTGCGCGAGCCTTGGCCACCAGCACCTCGGCGTCATGGTCGAGGCTCGCGGCGTCGGGGTGGCCCTCGGGGAACGCGGCCACGCCGATCTCGAACCCGCCGAGATCCTTGGCCAGCTCGACCAGGTCGACCGCGTACGTCATGCCGTCGGGATGCGGCTCCCACGGCGCCCGAGGACCGCCCTTGGGGTCGCCGCGCAGGGCCAGGACGTTGTCGACTCCTGCCGCGGCGTACTGCTTGAGCACCGACTCGATCTCGCCCCGCGTCTGGGACACGAGGGTGAGGTGCCCGACCGGACGCATGGCGGTCTGCTCGGCGATCCGCGCCGTGATGCGGACCGTGCGCTCCTGGCTCGTGCCTCCCGCGCCGTACGTCACCGAGACGAACGTCGGGTCGAGCGGCTCCAGCTCGGCGATGGTCGACCACAGGAGGTCCTCGCCGTCGTCGTCCTTGGGCGGGAAGAACTCGAACGAGTAGCTCGGTTCAGGGGCCCGGAGGGCGGCGACAAGGGAGCGGTCATCGGAAGCCATGGGTCAACGGTACCGTTCTGGACGTGGCCTCCGACGCGCTCGACGCAGTGTTCAGCAGCAGGGTCGATCACACGCTGGCCCAGTTCGTCGAGCGCCAGCGCTCGCTCTTCGCGGGCATGGGGCCCGATCTCGACGAGCTCGCCGACGCTGCCATCGCCTTCGTCGAGGGTGGCAAGCGCCTGCGGCCGCAGTTCTGCTTCGCGGGGTGGCTCGTGGCGGGCGGCGATCCCGACGACCCCGGCATCGTCCCGGCCGCCGCGTCCTTGGAGTGGTTGCAGGGCAGCGCCCTCGTGCACGACGACCTGATGGACGGGTCCGACACCCGGCGCGGACGTCCGGCCGTCCACCGCGAGTTCGAGGCTCGTCACCGTCGAGCAGGTCGCGTCGGCGACCCTGCCGGGTTCGGCGAGTCCGTCGCGGTGCTGCTGGGCGACCTGATGCTGTCGTGGTGCGACGAGCTGTTCCGCGACAGCGCGCTGCCCACCGTCCCTCGGGCGCTGACCTATCTCGACCTCTGCAAGACGGAGGTCGTCGCCGGTCAGTTCCTCGACGTCGTCGGGCAGACGCGCGCGACGCTGTCGGTCGACGAGGCGATGCGGGTCGTCCGCTTCAAGTCGGCGAAGTACACCGTCGAACGCCCCCTCCACATCGGTGCTGCCCTGGCCGGCGCCGACGACGACCTCGTCGCGTCGCTCTCGCAGGTGGCGCTGCCGCTCGGCGAGGCCTTCCAGCTGCGCGACGACGTGCTCGGCGTCTTCGGCGATCCCGACGTGACCGGCAAGCCCGCCGGCGACGACCTGCGCGAGGGCAAGCGGACGGTGCTGGTCGCCCGCACGCACGAGCTCACCGACGAGGCCGGCCGGGCGCTGCTGACCGAGACCCTGGGCACACCCGACGGCGTCGAGGCGCTCACCGACCTCATCCGCACCAGCGGCGCCCTCGAGGCTGTCGAGGCAGACATCTCGAGGCTCGAGGCGGCGTCAGACGCGGCGATCGACCGCCTGGGCGAGCGGGCGGGCGAGGTGCTCCACCCCCTCGCGCTCAAGGCGACCCGCCGAGCGCGCTGACGGCCGTCCCGGGGGTGCGGCACAGATCACCACGGCGCGCAACACGCATCGGTGCTGGTCACTGTCCCGTGTGGCAGAGTCACTAGAATGCGTTCAGGACCGCCGGGGTCCGCTGTGCGACAAGGAGGGCAAGTGGCGATCACAGGCGACGACGCCCTCGTCGGCACGGTCCTCAACGAGCGCTACCTGATGGGCGAGCGCATCGCCCGCGGCGGCATGGCCAGCGTCTTCAAGGCCACCGACCAGCGCCTCGACCGCGAGGTCGCCATCAAGGTCATGCACCGAGGGCTCGGCGACGACCAGCAGTTCACGCAGCGCTTCGTTCGCGAGGCCAAGTCGGCCGCCAAGCTCAACCACCGCAACGTCGTGTCGGTCTTCGACCAGGGCACCGACGGCGAGGTCACGTACCTGGTCATGGAGTACGTCCCGGGCAACACGCTGCGCGACCTGATGCGCGACGAGGCGCCCATGCCCCCGTACCGGGCCCTCGAGCTGCTCGAGCAGGTGCTCATCGCGCTGTCCGCGGCGCACGCGGCACGTATCATCCACCGCGACGTCAAGCCCGAGAACGTCCTCATCACGCCCGACGGCGAGGTCAAGGTGGCCGACTTCGGCCTGGCGCGAGCCGTCAGCGCCGCGACGACCGCCACCGGCGGCACCCTCATCGGCACCGTCTCGTACCTTGCTCCCGAGATCGTCACCAATGACGGCGTCGACGCCCGCTCCGACGTCTACGCCTGCGGCGCGATGCTCTACGAGATGCTCACCGGCTTCAAGCCGCACGCCGGCGAGTCGCCCATCCAGGTGGCGTACAAGCATGTCCACGAGGACATCGGCCGGCCCTCGGCGATCCAGCGCGGCATCCCGCCGTACGTCGACGCCCTGGTGGCCCGGGCGACCGTGCGCGACCGCGACCAGCGCTCGACCGATGCGCGCGTGCTGCTGCAGCAGGTGCGGTCGGTGCAGCGCGCGCTCGCCGCGGGCCTCGACGACGATCCCGAGCTCGTCGCCGACCTGCTGCCCGGCGCTCGCGTCGATGCCGACGCACCGACCCTTGCCGTCCCCCGCGAGGCACTTGCCCCCACTGTCGCGGCCTCCGCCGTCACGACGGCGACCGCGGCCGGGCCCGAGGCCACCGTGCAGTGGAGTGCCGGCGGTGCACCTCCCCCGCCCGCCGTCCCCATCGAGGGAGCGGCCAAGCCCGCCGGGCTGCACCCGCCGATGTCACGGCAGGAGTACGGCCAAGTGGCTCCACGGTCGCACTCGCGACGCGGACGCAACCTGCTCATCGCCGCAGTCGTCGTGGCACTGCTGGCGGGTCTGCTCACCTGGTACGTCACCGACCTGCGCTACGACGAGACGCCGTTCCTGGTCAACAACGCCGAGACGGTCGCCAAGGAGAACGCCGAGAAGGCCGGGTTCGACTTCAAGGTGACCGAGCGCAAGTTCTCCGAGACCGTCCTGGCCGGCACCATCATCAGCACGAATCCCGACCCGGGCGACAAGATCCTGCCCGGCGGCACGATCGACGCCGTCGTCTCCAAGGGACCCGACCGCGTGTTCATCCCCGAGGGCAACCTCAAGAACATGACGATCGACGAGGCCACCGCTGCCCTCGAGGCACAAGACCTCAAGCTGGGCGAGCAGAAGCGCGCCTACAGCGAGTCGATCGCCGTGGGCCGAGTCATCAAGGCCGAGAACGTCACCTCCGCCGAACCTCTGCGACGCGGCGACACGGTCGACGTACGGGTCAGCCTCGGACGCCGTCCCATCGACATCAAGAGCTTCGTGGGCCAGCCGCTGGCTGACGCCCGCAAGGGCCTGCAGGCCGCAGGGTTCAAGGTCGACGCCAGCGAGGCGTTCAGCGACACCGTCGCCCCGGGCGCCGTCATCTCGCAGGCGCCCGAGGGCGGCCAGGGGTTCAAGAACGACACGATCACGCTGTCGGTCTCCAAGGGCCCCGAGTTCACCCCGATCCCGTCGGTGATCGGCATGAAGAAGTCCGACGGCCGCGCCGCGCTGGAGGCGGCCGGCTTCGACGTGCGCGCCTTCTCGTTCCCGGGGGCCGGCAACTACATCATCCAACGCCAGTCGCCCGACGCCGGCACGCCGGCCAAGCGCGGCGCGACGGTCACCATCTCACCGCTCTGAGCGGCGGACCGGCCCGTCGGATCAACGTCCGGCGGATCAGCGTCCGGCGAGCATCTCCGCGACGAGGAACGCCAGCTCGAGCGACTGGGCACGGTTGAGCCGCGGGTCGCAGAGCGTCTCGTAACGGTGCGTCAGGTCCTCGGCCGAGAGCTTGGCCCCGCCGCCGACGCACTCGGTGACGTCGTCACCGGTCAGCTCGACGTGGACGCCGCCGGGCCAGGTGCCGAGCGAGCGGTGCACCTCGAAGAAGCCGCGCACCTCGTCGATGACGTCGTCGAACTCACGGGTCTTGTAGCCGTTGGACGTCTCGAAGGTGTTGCCGTGCATGGGATCGCAGATCCAGGCGACCTCGATGCCCGCTGCCGTGACCTTCTCGACCAGGTTGGGCAGGCCGTCGCGGATCTTGCCAGCGCCGAAGCGGGTGATGAAGCTGACCTTGCCGGGCGTGCGGTCGGGGTTGAGCTTCTCGTAGAGCGCGATCGCGTCGTCCGCCGTCGTCGTGGGCCCGAGCTTGACGCCGATGGGGTTGGCGATGCGGCTCAGCAGCTCGACGTGGGCGCCGTCGAGCTGACGCGTGCGCTCGCCGATCCAGACGAAGTGGCTCGACACGTCGTACGGCTGCTCGGTGCGCGAGTCGATGCGCGTCAGCGCGTGCTCGTACTCGAGGACGAGCGCCTCGTGCGAGGAGAAGAAGTCGACGGTGTGGAACTCGTCGGGGTCGACGCCGATCGCGTCCATGAAGGCCAGCGCGCGATCGATCTCGGTGCCGATGCGCTCGTAGCGCTCCCCCACGGGGCTGCTCTTGACGAAGTCGGTGTTCCACGCGTGCATCTGGCGCAGGTCAGCGTAGCCGCCGGTCGTGAACGCGCGCGCGAGGTTGAGCGTCGCGGCCGAGGCGTTGTAGACGTCGACGAGACGCTGCGGGTCGTGCGCACGGGACTCGGGGGTGAAGTCGAAGCCGTTGACGGCGTCGCCGCGGTAGGCCGGCAGCGTGACGCCGTCGCGCGTCTCGGTGTCGCTGGAGCGCGGCTTGGCGTACTGGCCGGCGAGGCGGCCTACCTTGACCACGGGGACGCTGGCCGCGTAGGTCAGCACGACGGCCATCGACAGCAGGACCCGCAGCTTGTTGCGGACGTTCTCGGCGGTGACGCCCTCGAACGTCTCGGCGCAGTCGCCGCCCTGCAGCAGGAAGGCCTCGCCGCGGGCGACGTCGGCCAGGCGGTCGCGCAGCGCGTCGCACTCACCCGCAAAGACCAGCGGCGGCATCTTCCGCAGCGTCTGCACCGCGGCGTCGCGGGCGGACTGGTCGACATACGTGGGCTGCTGGGCAGCGCCGATCGCATGGAGTTCGTCAAGACTGGGAATGCTCACCGCAGAAGAATACCCGGGCTCGACCGGACCCCGACCACCGCGACGGCTGACGAGACCGTCAGGTCGACGACCAGACCCCGAGCTCGTTGCCGCCCGGATCGGCGAAGTGGAGACGACGGCCACCGGGGAAGGAGTACGCCTCGCGGACGATGGTTCCACCGGCCTCGACGATCGACGCCGCGGAGGCGTCGAGGTCGTCGGAGTAGAGGAGCACCAGCGGCCCCCCGGCCCTCGGCGACGCCGTGGCGTCGATGCCGCCGACCTCACCCTCGCCGTCGGGCGACTGGATGCCTGCGTACGACGGCCCGTAGGCCGTGAAGCGCCAGCCGAACGCCTGCTCGTAGAACGTCTGTGACGCCGCGAGGTCGTGAGCGCCCAGCTCGACGTAGTCGATCGTGTGGTGTGTGGAGGTCATGCGTCGACCGTAGCGACGGCCTCGGACACCGGCGGCCCGCCGCTCACCAACCGAGCGTGCCGGGAGCGCCCTTGAAGGGACCGGTGACGCGTGACGTGATCCAGCCGCCGTAGAAGTCGCCTTCTTGCGCCTGCACCGTCTCGCCGTCGATCGAGCACGCGTCGACCTTGCCGGGGTAGATCGCGACGTGGCCGACGAGGTCGCGGTAGCCGTCGTTGGGCGTCTCGTACGTCCATGCGCCGGCGGGGATCGTGCGCTCGGCGGTGACGACGTCGAAGTACGAGGCGGCCCCCTTCCACTCGCACCACGTCGTGCCGTCGACGGGGCGCAGGACGCCGTCGGCGAACGCCGACATCGGCAGGTAGTAGGTGGGCGGGTGGCTGGTCTCGCAGATGCGGTACGACGTCGTGGTGTCGGCGATCGTGAGGCCACCGAGCACGACGACGATGTGCTCGTCGCTCGGCTCGATCGACGGCGGCCGCGGGTAGTCCCACACGTTCTCGACAGGGCGGGAAGAGGTCATGCCGTGAGGCTACGCCGGTCGCCGTGGGCGGGCATCCCACGCTGGTCGACGTGCGAGGCCGCCTGCGGCCGAGCCTCGAGACCACCCGGGCCTGATCGCTGGCGAGGTTTCGTCGACGGGCGGCTACGCCGCGTCGCGCTCAACCTGGGTTCGGCGCTCACTCGCAGAGCTCGCTCGACCTCACCCAAAGAACACCTCGGCCTCTTCGTAGAGGTCGTCGCGGACGGTCTTGAGCGTTTCGGTGCCCTCCGAGAGCGGCACCCGAGCGATCTCGGTGCCGCGCAGCGCCATCATCGTGCCGAAGGCGCCCTCGTGCACCGCGGTGATCGCGTGCAGGCCGAACCTCGTGGCCAGCCACCGGTCGAAGGCCGTCGGCGAGCCGCCGCGCTGCACGTGCCCCAGCACCACGGCGCGCGCCTCCTTGCCGGTGCGGTGCTCGATCTCGGATGCCAGTCGGTCGCCGATGCCGCCGAGCCGCACGTGCCCGAAGGCGTCCTTCTGCCCGCTGACCATCGACATGTCGCCGCCCTCAGCCGGCACGGCACCCTCCGACACCACGATGATCGGGGCGTAGTGCGTCGCGAACCGGCTCTCGACCTGGGCGCACACCCGCTCGATGTCGAACGGTCGCTCGGGGATCAGGATGATGTTGGCTCCACCGGCCAGCCCGCTGTGCAGCGCGATCCACCCCGCGTGACGTCCCATGACCTCGACGACGAGCACCCGGTGGTGCGACTCCGCCGTGGTGTGCAGCCGGTCGATCGCCTCGGTGGCGATGTTGACCGCCGTGTCGAAGCCGAAGGTGAAGTCGGTGCCCGACAGGTCGTTGTCGATCGTCTTCGGGACCCCGACGACCGCCACGCCGAGATCGGCGAGCTTGGTCGCGACCCCCAGCGTGTCCTCCCCGCCGATCGCGATGAGCGCGTCGCAGCCGTGCTTGTCGAGATTGTCCTTGATGCGCTGCACGCCGTCGTCGATCGCGAACGGGTTGGTGCGGGACGACCCGAGGATCGTGCCGCCGCGGGGCAGGATGCCTCGCACCTCGTCGACCCCGAGCGCCATGGTGTCGTCCTCGAGCGGACCGCGCCAGCCGTCGCGGAAGCCGATGAACTCGTGCCCGTACTGCTGGACGCCCTTGCGGACCGCGGCGCGGATGACCGCGTTGAGTCCGGGGCAGTCGCCTCCCCCGGTGAGCATGCCGACGCGCATCGAGCCTCCTGGTGTCGTGTGACCTACGACACTAGCCGCCATGCCTCGGAGAGGACGGTCAGACCGGCTTGATCTCGTCCCAGACCTCGTCGGACTCCTCACGGGCAGCGGCCTGCGCCGCCTCCTTCTCGCGAGCCTGGTCGCGCTTCTTGGCGTCCTGCGCGTAGAGGTCCACGTACTCCTGGTCTGACAGACGCATGATCTCGTACATGATCTCGTCGGTGATGGCGCGCAGGATGTAGCGGTCGTCCTGCATGCCCTCGTAGCGGCTGAAGTCGAGCGGCGTGCCGAAGCGCACGCCGGGACGGGCGAACGAGCCGAACACCTTGCCGGGAGGGGCCACGACGTCGGTGCCGACGACCGCGACCGGGATCACCGGGACGCCGGCCTCGAGGGCCAGCCGGGCAACCCCGGTGCGCCCCCGGTAGAGCTTGCCGTCGTGCGACCGCGTGCCCTCGGGGTAGATGCCGCACACCTCGCCGTCGGCCAGGAGCCGCAGCTGGGTCGAGATCGCACCTGCGGCCGCAGAGCCGCTCGTGCGGTCGATCGGCACCTGACCGGCACCGGAGAAGAAGGTCTTCTGGAGCCAGCCCTTGATGCCGGCGCCCTCGAAGTACTCGGCCT
>JBEVGQ010000141.1:0-2834 GCA_040511655.1 Aeromicrobium sp.
TCGCGACCATCGAGGTGCGGTCGTCGGTGACGGCCTCGAGCGGCGTGCCGGCGGTCCAGCGGTCGGCGCTGGTCGACTTGATCGCGTCGGCGCCGTCCTGCACGCCGGCCATCTCGAGCAGGGTCGCGGTGCGCACCCCGAGCCACACGGCGTTGCCGACGTAGGGCCCGCCGACCTCGTTGGAGACGCACGTCAGGGTGACGCGGTGCTCCTCGAGCGGCATGTCCATGAGGTCGCGGAACGAGAGGTTGAGCTCCTGGTCGACCATGCCGTGGATGCGCAGGCTCCAGCCCTCGGCCGGCACGTCGGGGATGCTGAGCGCGGTGTCGACGCGGTAGAAGTCGCGGTTCGGCGTGACGTACGGGCTGACGCCCTCGACGTCGACCTGCGCGCCGGCGGGAACCGCGCTGGCGGGCTTGGCCGGCCGCGGCAGTCGGATGCCGGCGCGGGAGGCGGCTGCCGCCGCGTTGCCGAACACCTGGCCGACGGCGCCACCGATGACCACGAGGGCCGTGACCCCGAGCGACGCCTTGAGGAACCCGCGACGTCCGAGGCCCAGCGGGTGGTCGGCGGCGGCCCGCTCACGGGCGCGGAGGTTGGCCAGCAGCACCAGCATCGAGCCGAGCGAGACCAGCAGGGTCACGACCGACGGCACCAGCGTGAGCGCTCGGCTGGCCGTGCTGGTGCGGTCGATCGCGGCCGCGACGATCGCGATGCCGCCGAGCACGGCCACCACGGCGAGCGCCACGCGCGGGCGGCGGCGTCCGACGATGCCCGCGACGATCGCGACGAGGGCGAGCGTCGCGATGACGCCGCCGATCAGCACCGGCTTGTCGGCGGTGCCGAACTGCTTGACCGCGAACTCCTTGAGGAACGGCGGCGCGTAATCGATGGCCCGGTTGCCGACCGACTCGATCGGCGACGGCACGCCCTGCAGCGGAGCGGCGACCGCCGTGCCGACGGCGACACCCGACGCAGCGGCAAGGAAGCCAGCAATGGCTCCGGCCCACCAGGGGGCCGTGTCGCGGGTGCGCGTGGGCGTGGTCACACCCCCAGTTCGGCGCGCTCGTCCTCAGGGATTGGTGCCTTCGCGAAATTGTTTGGTCGGGCACCTCGTGCCCGGCGGGTCGCGGCTCCTACGCTGGCCTGATGAGTGAACGCGAGGGAGTCGCCTTTCCGTCCGACAGCTCCACGTCGGCTGCCCGCACCGTGATGGCCGATGCGCTGCGCAAGGCCGATCCGGTCGGGGCTCGAGCCGTCGAGAACGAGACCAACTGGCGCCGCAACTACCTCGTGCACTTCCGTCGTGCGGTCGAGGCCGGCGTGGGTGAGGCGACGGCCGCCCACGCGATCGCAGCCGACGGCCTGCGCAGCGCCCACGACCTGATGCGCTTCGGCGACCTGCCGCTCGACCAGGCGATCGACGGCAGCGCGCTCACCCAGGCCTTCCACACGCGGACGGTCGAGGGCGCCGGCGAGGTCGAGACCGAGCTGTCGATCCCCTATCGCGGGCAGCGACTCAGCGGCCGGGCGCTCGTCGACCAGCTCGACCGGTGGGTCGCCGACGGCGTCATCACCCGGTCGGCGTCCGAGGCCGTGCAGACCGTCCAGGACAACCCCGAGTGGCTGAGCCTCGGCGGCGACACCGTCGTGGTGCTCGGCGCGGGCGCCGAGATGGGGCCCTACCGCGCCCTGCTGCGCTGGGGGGCGCAGGTGGTCGCCCTCGACCTGCCGCGCGACGACGTGCAGGAGCGCATCCGCACCCTGGCCACCGAGTCGGCGGGGCGCACGTTCGTGCCCGCTCGCATCCTGACGCACGGTGACGACACCGGTGCCGACCTGCTGACCGAGCTGCCGGGCATCGCCCACTGGCTGGCCGGACTCCCGGGACGGCTCGTGCTGGGCAACTACTGTTACGCCGACGGCGGGACGCACGTCCGACTCTCGATGGCCGCCGACGCCCTGGCCCAGCACCTGGTCGACCAGCGCGACGACACGGCGCTGGCCTTCCTGGCCACGCCCACCGACACCTTCGCCGTGCCGGCCGAGGAGGTGCGCCTGTCCAACGAGCTCTACTCGTCCCGGTCGCGGCTCGTGCGCGCCCCGCTCCGCATGGTCAGCGGCGGTCGTCTGCTGCAGCGGCACTACCCGCCCGGCGCCGATCCCGGCATCTGCGACGCCCTCGTGCCGCAGCAGGGCCCCAACTACGCGCTCGCCAAGCGGCTGCAGCGCTGGCGGGCCACCACGGCCCGCGCTGCCGGCACCACGGTGTCGCTCAACGTCGCCCCGGCGACCCGCACACGCTCAGTCGTCAAGAACAAGGCGCTCGCCGCCGCGTACGCCGGCTCGCACCGCTTCGGCGTCGAGATCTTCGACCCCGCCACCAGCAACACGCTGATGGCCGCGCTGCTGGTGCACGACCTGCGCGCGGGCGCTGCACCCCAGGCCGAGCCGTGGCAGGACGAGGCGGTCAACGCGGCCCACGGCGGGTTGTGGACCGCGGCCTACGACCCCCGCAGCGCCCTCGGCCTCGCCGCCGTCCTCGGCATCGGCGCCCTCAGGAGCTGAGGAGGGGCTGGCCCGGGCGAATCACTCACCGGGCTTCGCAGACTGACGCCTTCGGCGTGAACCGCTCCCGCTTCGCTAGCCCGCTTCGCGGCACGGCCGCAAGCGGCCTCAGCGCTCAGCGACCCAGGTGACCACGTCGTCGAGCGGGGCGCGGGTCGAGGTGAACCGGGCCGTCGGATGGTCGGGATCGGGACGACCGAACGAGATGCCGCAGACGACGCGGCGGTCGTCCGGCAGGTCGAGGACGGTGCGCACCGCGGGCGTCA
>JBEVGQ010000142.1:0-3306 GCA_040511655.1 Aeromicrobium sp.
CGCTACACCGCGGCGACCGCTCGTGCGGACGAGAGCCACTGGCAGGTCTAGCATCGTCTCTCGTGGGAGTCACCGAGGTCGCCAAACGTGCACTGGTCGGACGCAAGCTCCGCAGCGAGCAGCTCGGAGAGACCCTTCTCCCCAAGCGCATCGCGCTGCCGGTCTTCGCCAGCGACGCGCTGTCGTCGGTGGCCTATGCGCCCGACGAGATCTTCCTGACGCTGTCGATCGGTGGCCTGTCGGCGTACGCGTTCAACTGGAAGATCGGCATCGCGGTCACGCTGGTGCTCATCACGGTGGTCGCGTCCTACCGGCAGAACGTCCACGCCTATCCGAGCGGCGGCGGCGACTACGAGGTCGCGACCGTCAACCTCGGACCCACCGCGGGGCTGACGGTCGGCAGCGCCCTGCTGGTCGACTACGTGCTGACCGTCGCGGTGTCGATCTCGTCGGGGGTGCAGAACGCTGCGTCGGCGCTGCCGTGGCTCGAGGGCCACGAGGCGACGGCGGCGTCCGTGCTGGTGATCTTGCTGATGGCGATCAACCTGCGCGGCACCAAGGAGTCGGGCTCGGCGTTCGCGATCCCCACCTATCTGTTCATGATCGCGATCCTGTTGATGGGCCTGTGGGGCTATGCCCGGTATCTGTTCGGCGATCTGCCGACGGTGCCCAGCGCGCAGTACGACATCGTCCCCGAGAGTCAGTTCGAGCAGGGCATCACGGGGGTCGCAATGGTGTTCCTGCTGGCCCGCGCGTTCTCCTCCGGCTGTGCTGCGCTGACCGGCGTCGAGGCGATCAGCAACGGCGTGCCCGCGTTCAAGAAGCCCAAGAGCAAGAACGCCGCCACGACGCTGCTGCTGCTCGGCACCCTCGCGATCACGATGCTGATGAGCATCATCGTGCTGGCCGACCTGATGAAGCTGCGGTACGTCGAGGACCCGGCGACGCAGCTGAAGAGAGTGAGCGACGGCGTGCTCGCGGGCGACGCCTACCAGCAGGACACCGTTATCGGTCAGCTCGCCAAGACGCTCTACAGCGACTTCACGCCGCTGTTCTACTTCACCATCGCGTGCACCGGCATCATCCTGGTGCTGGCGGCCAACACCGCCTTCAACGGCTTTCCGGTGCTGGGCTCGATCCTGGCTCGCGACGGCTTCCTGCCGCGACAGCTCGACACCCGCGGCGACCGGCTGACGTTCAGCAACGGCATCATCGTGCTGGCGCTGGCCGCGATCGTCCTGATCCAGGCCTTCGACGCCGAGGTCACCAAGCTCATCCAGCTGTACATCGTGGGCGTCTTCGTGTCGTTCAACCTGAGCCAGCTCGGCATGATCAAGCACTGGAACCGGCACCTGCGGTCTGAGACCGATCCGGCCGCACGTACCAAGATGAAGCGCTCGAGGGCCGTCAACACGGTCGGCCTCGGCATGACGGCCACGGTGCTGGTCATCGTGCTGCTCACCAAGTTCCTCGCCGGCGCCTGGATCGCCATCGTCGCGATGATCTGCGTGTTCCTGCTGATGCGGGGCATCGGGCGCCACTACGACCGGGTCTCCGAAGAGCTGGCGATCGACGACACCGACGTGACGCTGCCGTCGCGCGTGCACGCGATCGTCCTGGTCAGCAAGCTGCACAAGCCGACGATGCGGGCGCTGGCCTATGCGCGGGTGTCGCGCCCCAACTCGCTCGAGGCGCTGACGGTCGAGTTCGACCCGGCCGAGACCGCGGCGCTGATGAAGCAGTGGGAGGAGATGGCGATCCCCATCCCGCTCAAGGTGGTCAACTCGCCGTACCGGGAGCTGCTGCGTCCGGTCATCCGGTACGTCAAGGAGCTGCGCAAGCAGGGGCCGCGCGACATCATCACGGTCTACATCCCCGAGTACGTCGTGGGCCGCTGGTGGGAGCAGGTGCTGCACAACCAGACGGCCCTGCGGCTCAAGGGCCGCCTGTTGTTCATGCCGGGCGTCATGGTCACGAGCGTCCCGTACCAGCTGAGCTCGGCCGGCCGTGCCAAGAAGAAGCTGGCCAAGCCGCGACCCGCTCCCGGCGACGTCCGCCGCGGGTTCCGGGGCCGCTGATGACGGCCGAGACGTCCCTCCTGGACGGCCCGGTGGTCGACGTCGGTCCTGTCGCGCACGGAGGCCACTGCGTCGCCCGCCTCGACGGACAGGTCGTGTTCGTGCGGCACGCTCTGCCGGGCGAGCGCGTGCGGATCGCGATCACCGAGCGCACCACGAGCTTCCTGCGCGCCGATGCCGTTGAGGTCCTCGAGGCCGCTCCGGGCCGGGTCGAGCCGCCGTGCCCCTACTCGGGGCCGGGTCGGTGCGGGGGCTGCGACTTCCAGCACGTCGACCCGGCTGCCCAGCGACAGCTCCTCGGCGACGTCGTCAGCGAGCAGCTGCGCCGCCTGGCCGGCATCGACCGTCATGTCGACGTCGAGGCCGTCGCACCGGACGCTCTCGGCTGGCGCACCCGCGTGCAGTTCGCGGTCGCCCGCGACGGACGTCCGGGCCTGCGTCGTCACCGCTCGCACGAGATCGTGCCGGTCGACCGCTGCCTCATCGCGCATCCCGACCTTCCCCAGGTGCTCGGACGCTCGTGGGACGCCGACTCGGTCGAGGCCATCGCCTCGTCGACGGGCGACCGGTTGTTGGTGACCGACGCGAGCATCAGCGACGAGGTCGAGGGCGAGGTCGACGGAGTCGTCGCCACCGACGGCACGGTGCGCGGGGGTCGGGGCGCGGTCACCGAGCGGGTCGAGGGGGCCGACTTCCGGGTGTCGGGCTCGGGCTTCTGGCAGGTGCACCCGGCGGCGGCGTCGACCTTGGCGAGCGCCGTCCTCGAGGGAGCGTCCGCCGGCGAGGGTGAGACCGTGCTCGACCTCTACGCCGGCGTGGGCCTGTTCACGAGGTTCCTCGCTGCCGAGGTGGGGGAGAACGGGACGGTGCTGAGCGTCGAGTCCGACCCGGGCGGATCGCGCGACGCCCGGCGCAACCTTCACGACCTGCCGCAGGTGCGCCTCGTCGACCAGACCGTCGAGCGGGCGCTGCGGCAGGGACTGCTCGGCGAGTCGGCCGACGTCGTGGTGCTCGACCCGCCGCGCACGGGGGCCAAGAAGGCCGTCGAGGGCATCGCGGCCCTCGCACCGCGGCGCATCGTCTACGTCGCGTGCGACCCGGCCGCCTTGGCACGCGATCTCGCCTCGTTCGCGGCGCGGGGGTATCAGCTGATCGGCCTGCGGGCCTTCGCGCTGTTCCCGATGACGCATCACGTCGAGTGCGTCGCGCTGCTCACGCGGGGCTGAGG
>JBEVGQ010000143.1:0-3665 GCA_040511655.1 Aeromicrobium sp.
TGACGGCGGTCGCGGACGCCGAGGCGCTGCGCCCGGGCATCGAGGACGCCGAGCGGCGGCTCGCCGAGCTGGCCGACGCGCCCGACGCGGTCGTCGAGCCGGCGACGCCGTCCGACCTGCCGGGCTCGTTCGAGCTGGTCGCCGACGGTCTCGCCATCGGCTGGGACACGACCCTCGTCCCCGGCATCGACCTGACCGTGCCGCAGGGCGGCGTCGTCGCGATCACCGGCCCGAGCGGAGGCGGCAAGAGCACCCTGGCCCTGACGCTGGCCCGCCTCGTCGAGCCGCGCGGCGGCGACCTCCGGCTCGGCGGGACGGAGGTGAGCACGCTGGCGGCGTCCGACGTGCGGTCGGTCATCGGGTACCTGGCCCAGGACGAGATGGTGTTCGACACGACGATCCGCGAGAACCTGCGGCTCGCCGCGCCCGCTGCAGACGACGCAGATCTGTCGGCGGCGCTCGAGCGGGCCGGTCTCGCCGACTTCGTGCGGTCGCTGCCCGACGGGCTCGACACCGCGGTGGGGGAGCGCGGCGGTCAGCTGTCGGGTGGCGAGAGGCAGCGACTGTGCCTCGCACGCCTCGTGCTGGCGGGGCACCGCGTCCTCGTGCTCGACGAGCCGACCGAGCACCTCGACGAAGGCGCTGCCGACGCCCTGCTCGACGACGTCCTCGCCCTCGCCCCTGGGCGGAGCCTGGTGATCGTGACGCACTCGCCGCGGGTCCTCGCGCGCGTCGGACACGTCCTGCGTATCGGTGAGGCGCACGATGCCGCCGCCGTGACGTCCGGCTCCCGTGCCTGAACGTCGGCCCGGCCAGCGCGAACAGGTGTGCTCCGACCGCACCGCGCCGTGCCGACCACCTAGGATCGTTCGGTGACCACGAACGAGCTCATCGCCCTCATCGGCATCATCGCCGCCGTCCTCGTCGTCGGCGGAGGTGCCGCCCTCGTCCTGACGCGCGGCCGTCGCCAGCTCCCGCCGAGCGAGCCGAAGCGGCAGATCGAGGAGCCGGCCGAGCCGACTCTCATCTCGCCCGACCCCGAGGTCCCGGCCGAGCCCGAGCCTGCCGTCGACGAGACGTCCGCCGTCAGCACCCTCGAGCGTCCCGAAGCGCCCCAAGGACGTCTGGTCCGCCTGCGGGCCCGCCTCGCCAAGTCGCAGGGCTCGTTGGGCAGGGGCTTGCTGGCCGTCCTCGGACGCTCGACGCTCGACGACGCTGCATGGGAGGAGATCGAGGACACGCTGCTGGCCGCCGACGTGGGCGTGACGGCCACCGACGAGCTGGTCTCCAACCTGCGCACCACGCTGCGGGTCGAGGGCATCACCGACCCCGACCAGGCCAAGGCGGCGCTGCGCGCCGAGCTGGTGCGCCTCGTCGACCCGACACTCGACCGCACGCTGACGTCGACCGGCGTCGACGGCAAGCCCGGCGTGGTGCTCGTGGTGGGCGTCAACGGAACGGGCAAGACCACGACCGTCGGGCGTCTGGCGCGCGTGCTGGTCGCCGACGACAAGACCGTCGTGCTGGGCGCGGCCGACACCTTCCGCGCCGCCGCCGCCGACCAGCTGCAGACGTGGGGCGAGCGCGTGGGCGTGCCGACCGTCCGCGGTCCCGAGGGTGGCGACCCCGCCAGCGTCGGCTTCGAGTCGGTGCAGCGCGGCATCGCCGACGGCGTCGACGTCGTGCTGGTCGACACCGCCGGCCGCCTGCACACCAAGTCGGGCCTCATGGACGAGCTCGGCAAGGTCAAGCGGGTCATCGAGAAGCAGGCGCCCGTCACCGAGGTGCTGCTGGTCATCGACGCCACGACGGGCCAGAACGGCCTCACCCAGGCGCGCGTGTTCGGCGAGGTCGTCGATGTCACGGGCATCGTGCTGACCAAGCTCGACGGCACGGCCAAGGGCGGCATCGTCATCGCGGTCCAGCGCGAGCTCGGCGTGCCGGTCAAGTTCGTCGGCCTCGGAGAGGGCGCCGACGATCTCGCACCGTTCGACGCCGACGAGTTCGTCGACGCCCTGCTCTCCTGACGCCTTCCGCTGGTTGAGGTGTGAGCGAGCTCTGCGAGTGAGCCTCGAAACCTGGTGAGCGATCGGGCTTGCGTGGTTTCGAGGCTCGGCCGCGGGCGGCCTCGCACCTCAACCGGCCGACGCGTGAAACATGCTGTTAACACGCACGGTGATTTCGTGATCTCCTCGCAACGTGCGCTACCGCCTGTTGAAATCAGGCGACCTCAGGCTGTGATGCAGCGGGCGGGACCTCGCCCGCGTCCATCACTTCGGAGGTTTCATGGATACCGGTGACACAGCCTGGATCCTGGCCAGCTCGGCCTTGGTCCTGCTCATGACGCCAGGCCTGGCGTTCTTCTACGGCGGCATGGTCCGCTCCAAGAGCGTGCTCAACATGATGATGATGAGCTTCCTGGCTCTGGCCATCGTCCCTGTCCTGTGGGTCCTGTACGGCTACACGATGGCGTTCGGCCCGGACGGCAACCGCTGGCTCGGCGGCTTCGGCAAGGTCGGCCTGGACGGCGTGACGCAGAGCAGCCTCTCCGGCACGCTGCCCGAGTACGTCTTCATCGCCTTCCAGCTGATGTTCGCGATCATCACCGTCGCCCTCATCAGCGGCGCGGTCGCCGATCGCGTCAAGTTCGGCGCGTGGGCCGCGTTCATCGTCATCTGGATGACGGTCGTCTACTTCCCGGTCGCGCACTGGGTCTTCGACTTCGGCGACACCGGCGGCTGGATCGCCACCAAGCTCAAGGCGTTCGACTTCGCCGGTGGAACCGCGGTCCACATCAACGCCGGTGCGGCGGGCCTCGC
This sequence comes from Aeromicrobium sp., assembly GCA_040511655.1. Taxonomy (GTDB): domain Bacteria; phylum Actinomycetota; class Actinomycetes; order Propionibacteriales; family Nocardioidaceae; genus Aeromicrobium. Next base: position 2,820 of record JBEVGQ010000143.1, read on the forward strand.
GCTCGCCCTGGTCCTCGGCAAGCGAGTCGGCTGGAAGCGCGACCCCATGCGTCCGCACAACCTGCCCTTCGTCCTGCTGGGCACCGGCCTGCTGTGGTTCGGCTGGTTCGGCTTCAACTCCGGCTCCGCCGTCGCGGCCAACGGTCTGGCCGGCCTGGCCTTCGTCAACACCGCCGTCGCCACCGCGGCCGCGATGCTCGGCTGGCTCGCGATCGAGGTCGTCCGTGACAAGAAGGCCACGAGCCTCGGTGGCGCGTCCGGCGCGGTCGCCGGCCTCGTCGCGATCACCCCGGCCTGCGGCACGGTCTCGCCGCTCGGCTCCATCGCGGTCGGCATCATCGCCGGTGCGCTGTGCGCCCTGGCGGTCGGCCTGAAGTACAAGTTCGGCTACGACGACTCGCTCGACGTCGTCGGCGTGCACCTCGTGGGTGGCCTCGTCGGCACCCTGTTGATCGGCTTGTTCGCCACCAAGACGAACGCCGGCAGCAAGGACGCCGCGGGCCTGTTCTACGGCGGAGGCCTGGACCAGCTCGGCAAGCAGGCGGTCGCTGCGGTCGCCGTGCTGATCTTCTCGTTCGTCCTCACGTACATCATCGGTAAGTTGATCGACGTGACGATCGGCTTCCGGGTGTCCGAGGAGGACGAGGTGACCGGCATCGACCAGGTCGAGCACCTCGAGACGGCCTACGACTACGCCGGAAGCAGCAGCGGCGGATCCAACCTCTTGAAGGAGCTCTGAGCATGAAGCTGGTAACCGCGGTCATCAAGCCGCACAAGTGGGAAGAGGTCCGCGAGGCCCTCGCCGCGGCCGGCGTCGCCGGTATGACGGTGACGGAGGCGAGCGGC
>JBEVGQ010000144.1:0-8896 GCA_040511655.1 Aeromicrobium sp.
CGACACGGCCACCAGCAGGACTGTCGCGCCGTGGCGGCGCCAGGTCACGGGGTCGTGACCGAGCTGTGCTGCTGGGCCTCGAGCGACGACGCCGGCACGCGGACGGACGGCGGCTCGGCCTCACGGAACAGCCACGTGAGCTTGGGCTCGAACAGCGGGCGGAAGGCCGTGGCGACGGGCTTGGTCATGAGCAGGTTCGCCACGACGACCGCCACGACCATGCACCCCACGACCGAGGCGGCGCCGTACTGCTCGAGACGAGCCCAGAGGTCGAACTGCCGGTCGAGCAGGATGATGATGAAGCCGTGCAGCAGGTAGCAGTAGAACGTCCGACCGCCCAGCACCGTCGTGATCGAGCGCGCGCGGGGGATCAGCGACAGGGTCGCGAACGTCAGCAGCGCCCCGACCAGCAGCAGCGAGCCGCGGGTCGCGATGCCACCCCACGGGCTCGCGTCGAGCGGGTCCTCGGAGTAGCGGTCCTTCCACAGCAGCCACTGCGTCGTCCACGAGCCGGCGTACAGCTGGCAGACGATGAACGACGTGACGAGCACGACCACGGAGGCGATGCGGATGCGGACGTCTCCGAGCTTCATGAACAGCTCGCGGTTCATGTGCAGGCCGATGACCCAGAAGGGCAGGAGCGCGAGCACCTTGGGCAGGGCCAGGACGTTGGGGATCTCGATCAGGCCGGCCAGCAGCGAGATGACGATCGAGGTCGTGATGGGGTACTTCAGCGCCCGCCAGATGGGGGTCGTGATGCGCCAGATGAACAGGGCTGCGAGAAACCAGCCGAGCCACTGCGGCGACAGGATCATGAGGTGGGTGGGCTCGCCGTCGTAATGCTTGGTGATGAGCTGCAGGCTCGTCTCGACCAGCAGGTACGGGACGATCAAGGTGCTGACGATGCGGCGGATCTGCCGGAAGTCGCCGATGTAGTGCCGCGCGGTGTATCCCGAGATCAGGATGAAGAACGGCATGTGAAACAGGTAGATCCAGGTGTAGATGCCGCGCGCGGAGTCCATCACCACGAGCTCGGTCAGCGAGTGGCCGATGACGACCAGCAGCATGACCCAGTAACGGGCGTTGTCGAGGTAGGCCACGCGCTCCTTCGGAGGTGTCGTGGCCACGGGCAGCGGGTCGAGGGCACTCATCGAGGACGACTCTAATAGCCTGAGGTGAATGTGACGCGATCCCGGTGCGATCTGCGACGACCCCAGGAGGACGAGTGCCCGACGCGATCCGCACACAGCGTCTCGGCGCCTACGCCGTGGTCATCGTGGGCGACCGCATCCTGCTGACGCGCATCTCTTCCGCGGGCTACCCGGCCGGCACGTGGACGCTTCCCGGCGGCGGCGTCGACCACGGCGAGTCGCCCCACGACGCCGTCGTCCGCGAGCTGTACGAGGAGACCGGGCTGCGGGCGCTGTCGTCACGACTCGTGGACGTCCACGACGTGCACGTGATCGCCCCGGGGCGTGGCGACCGCTACGAGGACTACCACGGCGTCCACCTGTTGTACGCCGTCGAGGTCGACCCCGAGGTCACGCCGCACGTCGTCGAGCTCGACGGCACCACGGACGTCGCATGCTGGGTCGCGATCGACGACGTGGGCTCGCAGGTGGGCCCGGTGCTACCGATGGTCGAGCACGCGCTGGCGCGCGCAGATCACTTCTCGGCCGGCGTGTAGAACAGCGCGGTGTAGTTGCCCCGTGCCGAGAGGATGTAGACGGCGCGGGCGATGGCGCCGCCCTTGCCCCTGGCCGAGTACATCGTGCTGACGGAGTTGAGGTCCTCGACGACGTCCTTGGTGATGGCGCCCTTGCGGCTGTTGGCCAGGGCGAACTGCTCGGCGATCTGGTCGGCGTCGACCGCGCGCTCGGTGGTCATGGCGGCGAACTCGGGCTTGTAGCCGCTCAGGAGCAGCGTCACCGAGGGCGGTGCGGTCCATCCGTGGACGAGCGGGGTCGTGAGATCGGCGTCGAGGTCCATCTTGGGCCAGATCAGCCCCGAGCGGTCGGGCATCTTGTCGATGTCGGCCACGTCGCCGAGCTTGCCGGTGTCGCGGCCCAGCTGGCCCGCCCGCGGATCGCCGACGTACTCCGTCGTGAGCTGCATGACCGGGCGTGTCAGGGCGCCGGGCGGGGCCGTGCGGGTCGCCAGGTTGCCGGTGTCGACCGACAGCGACACGCGGATCTCGCGCTTGCCCTCGGTCATGCCGCTCGCCACCAGCTGGCAGCCGGTGATGCGGCGCTCCTCGGACGTGCAGTACGTCGACAGGTCGTCGAGCACCAGGTCGGCGTCGGGGATCGCGGCGTCGATCTGCGCGATCATGCGCCGGACGACGTCGGAGGGATCGCCGTCGATGCGCATCAGCGAGATCGACGTGTCGGGTCGCGGGGCCTCGTCGCCGATGAGCCTGAACGAGTCAGGGCTCGGTCGCGTCGTCGGCGTGGGGGTGGGGCTCGGCGACGGCGTGCCATTGGCGGCGTCCTCGGCGACCTTCGCCGCGGCGTCGGCGGCACGCTGCGCCTCGATGGCCTGCAGCTCGGGCTGGTAGGCGGCGATCAGGGCGGCGCTGCGGTAGCGGAACAGCGGGCCGAGCTGGGTGGCTCCGGCCGGCACGTACAGGCCGTAGGCGATCGGGCTCTCAGGCCCCGACTCGTGATCGGACAGATCGGGAGCGGCCGTGGTGCTCGGAACCGCCGTGGGGGTCGTGCCATCGGTGCTGGACGTGCTGTCGCAGGCAGCGAGGGCGATCAGGGCCACGGCGGCCACCGCCACCCGGAAGGTCCGAGCCATCATGAGATCCCCTCGTCGTGTCGGCGCGGGGACCCCGTCGCCGGACGTGCCATACGGGTGCGCGTCCGTCGGCCAGCGACGTCGTCCCGTGCACCAGAGCAACACGATATCGTTTCGTGCCAAGGCCCATGCGGCAGACAGGTCGTCGAGGCGTCCGCGGGGCGACGGCAGGGGAGAGGGTCACGGTCGGCATGACTCGAACCACGACGACGGACCGCGTGTTCGGCTCGCTGCGCGAGTCGATCGTGACCGGCGAGTTCCCGGCCGGCTCGCTGCACTCGATCTACCGCCTGGCCGACCTGCTCGAGGTGTCGCGCACGCCGGTGCGAGAGGCCGTCCTGCGGCTCGCCGACATCGGTCTGGTCTCGATCGAGCGCAACCGCGGCGTGCGCATCCGGGGCGTGACGGCGGCGGACGTCCGCGAGGTCTTCGAGCTGCGCCTGCTGCTCGAGGTGCCGGCTGCCGCGCACGCCGCCGCGCACGCCGACGCCGCGGCCGTCGCCGTCATCGTGGACGAGCTCGACCGCATGCGCGCGCACGCCGACGCCGACGACGAGACCCGGTTCACCGAGCACGACCGCGCTCTTCACCAGGCCGTTGCCGGCGTCATGGGCAATCCTCGCCTGCAGGCCGAGATCGCGACCCTCCGCGACTCGATCCAGTCGAGGGGGGCGTCGACGATCCGGCGGTCGCGAGGCATGGTCGAGCTCGCCCGCGAGCACGCGCCCATCGTCGAGGCGATCGCGACCCGCGACCCGCAGGCCGCGGCCGCCCACATGGAGGCGCACCTCGTCCGCACGGCGACGCTGCTGATGGAGCAGGTGTCCGTCGATGGGGTCGATGCCGTCGATCCGGAGTGGTCCAGACCGTTGCGCGACCACCTCTACCTGCCGGGTCGGTCGGCGACGCACCAGCAGGGTGATGAGTAGCATGCTAGTCTCGCGAGAGTCCTGAACGTCGAAGGAGCGCACATGTCGGTCTTCCAGCCCCAGCACCCCGAGTCGGTGTTCACCTACGGCGCGCCCGGCCTGAAGTTCGGCGTCGGCGCACGGCACGAGCTGGGCCACGACCTCGCGCAGCTGGGTGCCCGTCGTGTGCTCGTGGTGACCGACCCCGGCGTCTTCGCGACCGGCGCGCCGACTGAGATCGCCGAGTCGCTGCGCGCTGCCTCGATCGAGGCGGTCGTGTTCGACCGCTCCCGCGTCGAGCCCACCGACGCGAGCCTCGAGGAGGCGATCGCCTTCGCGCGGTCCGAGGGTCCGTTCGACGCGATCGTCGCCGTCGGTGGAGGCAGCAGCATCGACACGGCCAAGGCCGTCAACCTGCTCACCACCAACGAGGGCGAGCTGATGGACTACGTCAACGCGCCGGTCGGACGTGCCCGGGCGCCCAAGAACCCCCTGCTGCCTCTGGTCGCCGTGCCCACCACCACCGGCACCGGCAGCGAGAGCACCACCATCTGCGTGCTCGACGTCGTCAGCCAGCACGTCAAGACCGGCATCTCGCACGCACGTCTGCGCCCGACCCTCGCCGTCGTCGACCCCGAGCTGACGCTCACGCAGCCGGCCGGGGTCACCGCGGCGTCGGGGCTCGACATCCTGTGCCACGCACTCGAGAGCTACACCGCACGTCCGTTCACGTCGTACGAGCACAAGCAGGCCGATCAGCGGGTGCCCTACTGCGGCTCCAACCCGATCGCCGACATGTGGTCGGAGAAGGCGCTCAGCCTGATGGCCGGCTCGTTCCGCACGGCCGTGCGTGACGGCGACGACCTCGTGGCGCGCACCGAGGTGGCGATGGCTGCGACCTTCGCCGGTCTCGGCTTCGGCAATGCCGGCGTGCACATCCCCCACGCCAACGCCTATCCGATCGCCGGCCAGGTACGCGACTTCCGCCCCGAGGGCTACGGGGCCGACCACGCGATGGTCCCGCACGGCATGGCGGTCTCGCTGACGGCTCCGGCTGCGTTCCGCTTCACGTTCGAGGCATCGCCCGAGCGCCACGTGCGGGCGGCTGAGCTGCTCGCGCCCGATGCCGTCCGCCCCGACGACCCGGCCGAGTTCCTGCCGCAGGTGCTGGCGCAGGTCATGCGCGACGTCGGCATCCCGGCGGGCATCGGCGCCGTCGGCTTCGACCAGGGCGACGTCGACTCGCTGGTCGAGGGCACCATGAAGCAGCAGCGGCTGCTGGCCACCGCGCCGCTCGAGGTCGGCGAGGACGACGTGGCGACGATCCTCGGCCAGTCGATCGAGCTCTGGACGTGACGATCCTCGAGACCGCCACCGACGTGGTGGGCGAGCTGCGTCGCCTCGGCGTGACCGACGTTGACGACTCCAGCCTGACGCGCGCCCTCTACAGCACCGACGCCTCGCTCTACCGGGTCGTCCCGCAGGTCGTGGTGCGACCGCGCAGCACCGAGGAGGTGCTGGCGACCGTCGAGGCGTGCCGTGCCACCGGCACCCCGCTGACGTCCCGCGGTGCCGGCACGTCGATCGCCGGCAACGCCGTCGGCACCGGTGTCGTCATGGACCTCACGCGCCACCTCCACCGCGTCCACGAGATCGACGTCGAGGCGCGCACGGCCCGCGTCGACCCAGGCGTCGTGCACGCTGTGCTGCAGAAGGCCGCGACGCCGCTGGGCCTGCGCTTCGGCCCCGATCCGTCGACGCACACGCGCTGCACGGTCGGCGGGATGATCGGCAACAACGCCTGCGGCTCCCGGGCCCTCGCCTACGGCCGCACCGCTGACAACGTCGTCGGGCTCGACCTGGTGACGATGGCGGGCGAGCAGCTGACGGTCGGCCGCGGCGCCGCTCCGACGTCCGCGACGCTCGACGCGCTGCGCGACCTCGTCGGCGCCAACCTCGCGACGATCCGCACCGAGTTCGGCCGGTTCGGCCGCCAGGTGTCGGGCTACAGCCTCGAGCACCTGCTGCCCGAGAACGGCTTCGACGTCGCGACCTTCATGGCCGGCACCGAGGGCACGCTGGCGACCATGACGTCGGCCACGGTGCGGCTCGTGGAGGACCCGCCGGTCCGGCAGATCCTCGTGCTCGGCTACGCCTCGATGGCCGAGGCCGCCGACGACGTCCCCTCGCTCCTGCCGTTCGGCCCCACCGCCTGCGAGGGGCTCGACTCGCGCATCGTCGACGTCTACCGGTCGCACCGGGGCTCGGTGCCCGACCTGCCCCGCGGCCAGGGGTGGCTGTTCGTCGAGATCTCCGGCGACCAGGTCGGCGAGGTCGCCGACACCGTGGCGCGCGCCTCGCGCGCGGCGTCGGCGATCGACCACCGCGTCGTGACCGACGGCGGCGAGCAGGCCGTGCTGTGGCGCATCCGCGAGGAGGGCGCCGGCCTGGCGACCCGCACGTTGCCCGGCAAGGCGCTCTCCGGCTGGGAGGACGCCGCCGTGCCCCCCGAGCGTCTGGGCACCTACCTGCGCGAGCTCGACGCCCTGCTGAAGGACCGCGGGCTCGACGGCGTGCCCTACGGGCACTTCGGCGACGGCTGCGTGCACATCCGCATCGACTTCCCGTTGGATGCCGAGGGCGGGCACGAGGTGTTCCGTCGTTTCCTCGTCGACGCCGCGACCCAGGTGGCGGCCCTCGGGGGCTCGCTGTCCGGCGAGCACGGCGACGGACGAGCCCGCTCCGAGCTGCTGCCACTGATGTACTCGGGCGAGGCCATCTCGCTGTTCGAGCAGGTCAAGGCGATCTTCGATCCCGACGACCTGCTCAACCCCGGCGTCCTCGTGCGTCCCGCCGCGGTCGACGCCGACCTGCGCGGGCCCGAGTCGATCCACTCGCCAGGGCGCGAGCAGCTGTCGCGGCGACTCGGGCTGCGCCTGCTCCACGACGAGGGAGACCTCGGCAAGGCGGTGCACCGCTGCACCGGTGTCGGCAAGTGTATCGCCGACAACGCGGGCTCGAACGGCGTCATGTGCCCCTCGTTCCAGGCCACGCGCGACGAGAAGGACAGCACTCGAGGACGCGCCCGGGTGCTGCAGGAGATGATCGACGGGCGTCTCGTCACCGGTGGGTTCCGCGCGCCCGAGGTGCATGAGGCCCTCGACCTGTGCCTGTCGTGCAAGGGCTGCCTGAGCGACTGCCCCACGGGCATCGACATGGCGAGCTACAAGTCCGAGGTGCTGCACCAGTCGTACAAGGGACGCGTGCGGCCGCGCAGCCACTACGTCCTCGGCCGCCTGCCGTTCTGGGCACGCGTGACCTCACCGATCGCCTGGCTCGCCAACCTGGGCCTGCGCACCCCCGGCGTCCGCTCGATCGCGCGATGGGCGGCCGGCGTCGACCAGCGACGCAGCCTGCCGATGTTCGCGACCAAGCGGTTCACCCGCCTGGCCCGGCCCGCGCTCGAGCCGGGACGCTCGAAGGTGGTCGTCTGGGCCGACTCGTTCACGGAGTTCTTCTCCACCGCCGGGGGAGAGGCCGCCCTGCGCGTGCTCGACGGTGCCGGCTACGACGTCGAGGTGCTCAGCCGTCCCCAGTGCTGCGGGCTCACGTGGATCACGACGGGCCAGCTCGACACCGCCCGCGAGATGATCGGCCGGGCCGTCGAGCAGCTGCACCCCTTCGTCGCGGCGGGCATCCCCGTGGTCGGGCTCGAGCCGTCGTGCCTGTCGGTGCTGCGGTCGGACGCCGTCGAGCTGGTCGACGACCCCCGCGCGGTCGACGTCGCGGCCGGGGTCTTCACGCTGTCCGAGCTGCTGACGCGCACCGAGGGATGGACCCCGCCCGACCTGACCGGCACGACCCTGGTGGTGCAACCGCACTGCCACCAGGCCTCGGTGCTGGGTTTCGAGGCCGACATGGCGATCATGACCGCCACCGGTGCGACGATCGACCGCGTCTCCGGCTGCTGCGGTCTCGCCGGCAACTTCGGCGTCGAGCAGGGGCACTACGAGGTATCGGTCGCTGTCGCGGAGCAGCAGCTGCTCCCGGCGCTGCGCCGGGCCCCCGAGGGTGCGGTCGTGGTGGCCGACGGCTTCTCGTGCCGCACGCAGCTCGACGACCTGGTCTCGGTCGAGGCCCATCACCTCGCACAGGTGCTCGATCCCCGTCCGACATGATGTGCGCATGACCGATGCGCCCCAGCTCGACCACCTGACCCTGCTCGGCGAGGCGACGAACCGCTTCGCCTCGCTCGCGCGTGACGCGTCCGGCGACGAGTCCGTCCCGGCCTGCGAGCCGTGGCGGGTGCGCGACCTCGTCGAGCACCTCGGCACGGTGCACCGGTGGGCAGCCTCGATCGTCCTGAGCGGCCAGCGCCTGGTCGAGCCCGAGCCGCTGGTCGTCGGCGACCCGGCCGACTGGTACGCCGGCACCGCGGCCGCCCTGCTCGCCGCACTGCGGGCGGTCGACCCGGGGGAGCCGGTGCCCAACTTCTCGCGCGTCGACGAGACAGCGGCCTTCTGGCCCCGGCGCCAGCTGCTCGAGGTGACGGTCCACGTCGTCGACCTGCTCCAGGCGCTCGGTCGCGACGAGTCGCAGTGGGCCGTCCCTGCCGAGCTCGCCGCCGAGGGAGTCGACGAGGTGCTGCGCGTCTTCTTTCCGCGCATGGCCTCGCGCGGGACGCACCCTGACGTCCGGTCGCGCGTCCGTCTCGTCGCCGACGACCTCGACCGCTCGTGGGTCGTCGGCCCGCCCGAGAGCGACGACGGCCCGCCCGTGCAGCTCGACGCGACCTCCGACGTCGAGGCGGTGGTCTCCGGACCGGCGTCCGACCTGTACCTCGCGCTGTGGCACCGCGTCCCCCGTGCGCGGCTGCGGTTCGAGGGCGACGCCGGCATCGCGCTGCTCGACGGGCCGACCACGCCGTGAACGTGACGTGAACGTCGAGCCGGCCACCCGGGTGAATTTGTTTCCGGGCGGGGGAGACCGGTAGTATTTTCCTCTGTGCCTGAAGTCATCAGGCCGATGCACGCATCCTGCCGGAATCCACGGTGGCGAGTGCATCACGACTCATGGCTCGCGCCAGCCAGAAGAAGGAAGTTTGTAGTGCCCACGATCAACCAGCTGGTCCGCAAGGGCCGCCAGCGCAAGGTCGTCAAGACGACGACCCCCGCGCTCAAGGGTTCGCC
>JBEVGQ010000145.1:0-4797 GCA_040511655.1 Aeromicrobium sp.
ACGATCCCCTCGGCCATCCCGTACAGCAGCGGCAGTGCCCCGGCGACCACGCCGCCGGTGCGGTTGATGTGCGCCACCCCCGGCACGATCGGCTCGGCGTTGCGGACGATCCGGCGGACCAGGTCGCGGCACTCCTCGAGGTGGTCGGCGACCGTGCTGAGCTGGCCGCCGACGATCCAGAGGTAGATCGCCAGGCCGGCGATCAGCAGCACGACGTCGATGACGGACAGCACGACGAGCGTGGTCATCACGAACGCACCTTCCCGAGCACCCGGCCGAGGAACAGGTGGTGCTCCAGTCCCTCGGCGAGCACCGACTCCACACCCTCCGCGGCGACCGCGATCAGGGCGGCGTCCTCGGTGTTGGCCGCCGCCGCCTCGAGCGAGCCGCGGACCTGGAGCACCCGTTGGTCGATGGTGCGGACCTCGAGCACGAGGACGGTCAGCAGCCCGGCCACGGCCAGGACCACGACGAAGCCGCCGATGACGGCCCCCCACCACAAGTTCTCCTGGGTCGAGGTGAGTCCTACGAGGATCAGGGCCACGTCAGCCTCCCAGCCGGTGTCGGCCACGCTCGAGGCCGGCCACGATGATGCCGACGTGGTCGGCGGTGGTGTTGAGCTGCGTGAGGGCCGCGGTGTTGTCCACGGCCCGGAGCAGCGAGTCGTTGATCTCGGCGGCCTGCCCGCCGATGCGGTGGGCGAGCAGCAGGATGGGCACGACCAGCGCGACCACGACGAGCACCACGATGATGCCGATCGTGTAGCCGATCACCCAGCCCGTCTCCGCGAGCACGGTCAGCTCTGCAGACATCTCAGATCCCTTCGCAGAAATCGCGGACGGGCTTGAGGCTCGCGTTGACCGACGGCAGCACGGTCGGGACGGTGCTCGTCTGCGCGGCGACGACGGCGACGCCGCCGACCACTCCGTCGAGCGCTCGTCGTACGGCGACGAGATGGCCGATCACGCGGATCAGCCCGACGGCTGCGGCGGCGATGATCAGCGTGGCGAGGATGATGGTCACCCAGGCAGCTGCAGGCATGTCGTTGTCCTTTCTCGTCCGCGGATCATCCGAGCAGCTTGCCGACCGAGCCGGCGTAGCGGACCGCGCCGGTCGCGATGGCTTCGACGGTCTGGTCGGTCTGAGCCAACGCTTCTGGCACGCCGTCCAGCTCGCCGACGAGCGCGACGCCGCCGGTCAGGATGTCGTCGGAGGCCGCGCGGACGCGTTCGAGCGCGGCGAGCACCCGGTTGAGCAGCGCGACGAGTACCGGCACCACCACCAGGAGGAGGAGCAGGTTGCCGATCCACCACAGCACCATCAGAGCGCCTCCTCGGGTCGCTGGTAGGGCAGGAAGAACCGCCGGAAGACACGCATCAGGGCCAGCTGCAGCGCCTTGACGCCGAGGCCGAAGCCGCCGACCGTGACGACGTTCTCGACCTGGTCGGGGTCGTCGCCGCGTTGCTTCGCCTCGATCCGACGCTGCATGTTGGTCGCGAACTGGCCCATCAGGGTGGCCGTGACGTCGGCGATCATGCCGCGGCCGTACTGCGCGGCAGCACCGGACAGGTCGAGGTCCTGGTCGAGGTCGACCCTGGTGCCCGTGCTCGTCGGGGTCAGCTGGGCGACGAGCTTGAGGCTTGCCTGGCCGCGGCCCTTCTCGTCGGCGCCCTGGGCGTCGAGGACCAACCGCTTGGCGGCGGCGTCCCGCTCGGTGATGTGGGCAACGCCGTTGAAACGCAGCTTGACCGGCCCGAGGCCGACCGCGACCCGGCCCTTGTAGTCGTCCTCGTCGATGACCTCGGTCAGCTCGGCGCCGGGCAGGCACGCCGCGACCTGCGGGATGTCCTCGAAGAACTCCCACACCGCGTCGACGGGGTGGGGGACGTCGAAGGTGTTCTTCAGCAGCATCAGGCCTCCTGGCCGAGCGAGTCGGTGGACAGGTACCGCGCGGGATCGGCCGCGAACCGGTCGTGGCAGCCCACGCAGCAGAACCAGTAGGTCGTCCCGTCGAGCTCCAGCGGATGGCTGCCGGCGTCGGCGTTCACCGTCATCCCGCACACGGGGTCGATCGCCGTGGCGGTCTCGGCGAGCGGGAGCGTTCCCTGCCGTTCGCTCGACGCGAAAGGTCCCAGGGCACCGCTGCCCCGCAGCTGGACCAGCTCGGCCAGGATCGAGACGGCGATCTCGCGGTGGGCGGTGTGGCCGAGGTCCAGCCCGACGGGCACCCGCACCCGGTCGAGTCCCTCGCGGGAGACGCCCCGGTCGGCGAGGTAGCCGAGCACGGCCTCGCCACGCTTCCGCGAGGCGACCAGGCCGACGAACGCGGGCTGGGCCGCCACGGCCCGCTCGAGCGACTCCTCGTCACCGTGGCCCTGGGTCGCGACCACCACGACCGAACGGGCGTCGAGCCCGTCGCCGGTGAAGTCGTCGGCGTCGACGACCACGGCGTTCCAGTCCAGCGCGGTCGCCAGGTCGGCCAGGGTGTGGGCCATCGGCGAGCGACCGACGATGGTGAGCTGCACGGTCGGGACGACGGGTTCCACGTAGACCTCCACGGCGCCTTCGCTCTGGCACGAGATCGGGATGACCGTCATCCCGTGCGGTACGCCCGGACCCCGGAGGTCGGCGCCGAACTGCTCGGGGGTGCCCAGCAGGAGCAGCACCGGCTCCCGGTCGCGGATCACCCGCTGCGCCTCGCGGATGACGACCGGCTCGGCGCACGCGCCGCCGATCCACCCGTGCACCCTGCCGTCGTGCGTGATGACGGCGCGCGAGCCGAGCTTCCCCGAGGAGGGCGCCTGGCGCCAGACCACCGTGGCCAGGGCGAACTCCTCGCCGCGGCCCGCCATCTCGGCGGCTGTGGCCAGCACCTCCCAGCCGTCGAGGCGGCGGGCGTCGCGCGGAGGTTCGTGCGGGTGGTCGGTCATCAGGAATCGGTCTTGATCGGCGGCGCCCCGGAGACGTCGTGACGTTGGGTGAGAGCCTCGTAGACCCGGTCGGGTAGCAGGGGCATGTCGATGTTGCGGACCCCGGTGCCCTTGAGCGCGTCCATGACGGCGTTCACGAACGCCGCCGGCCCACCGACGGTCGCGCACTCGCCGATGCCCTTGGCGCCGATCGGGTGGTGCGGGCAGGGCGTGACGACCTCGTGCAGCTCGTACCCGGGCGTCTCCCAGGCCGTGGGCAGCAGGTAGTCCATGAAGTTGGAGCCGATGCAGTTGCCGTCCTCGTCGAAGGTGATGAACTGCATCGACGCCATGGCGTAGGCCTCGGTCAGGCCGCCCATGATCTGGCCCTCGACGATCATCGGGTTGATCCGGACGCCGCAGTCGTCGACCGCGACGAAGTTCAGCACGTCCCACACGCCGGTGACGGGATCGACCTCGACGGTGCAGATGTAGCAGGCGAACGGCCAGGTCAGGTTGGGCGGGTCGTAGTAGGCGTTGGCCTCCAGGCCGGGCTCCAGGCCGTCGGGCATGTTGGAGTACGCCGCCATCGCGCACTCCTGGATGCTCACGCCCCGGTCGGGCGAGCTGCGGACGTAGAAGCGACCCAGCTCCCAGTCGACGTCCTCCTCGGACACCTCGAGCAGGTGGGCGGCGAGCCGCCGTGCCTTGGCCCGGATCTTGCGGGAGACCATCGCGACGGCAGCTCCGGCGACGGGCGTGCTGCGCGAGGCGTAGGTGCCCATCCCGAACGGCGCCGTGTCGGTGTCGCCCTCCTCGACCACGATGTCCTCGGCCGGGATGCCGAGCTCGTGGGCGACGATCTGGGCCCACGTGGTCTCGTGGCCCTGACCCTGGGACTTCGCGCCCGTGCGCAGGATCGCCTTGCCGGTCATGTGCACCCGCAGCTCGGCGGAGTCGAACATCTTGATGCCGAGGATGTCGTACTCGCGGCTGTTGCCGGCCCCGAGCGGCTCGGTCATCGTCGAGATCCCGATGCCCAGCAGCCGTCCGCGTGCCTTGGCCTCCTCCTGCCGCCGCTTGAAGTCGTCGTAGCCGATGGCCTGCAGGCCGACGTCGAGGCACTTGGCGTACTGCCCGGAGTCGGTGAGGAAGCCGAACGGCGTGCGGTGCGGGAAGTCGTCGTCCTTGACCAGGTTGACCCGACGGAACTCCGCCTGGTCCATGCCGAGGTCGTCCGCCGCCGCCTGCACCATGCGTTCCTGGAAGTACATCGCCTCCGTCACGCGGAACGAGCAGCGGTAGGCCACGCCGCCGGGGGCCTTGTTGGTGTAGACGCCGCGGGCTGTCAGGTGCGCCGCCGGCACGTCGTAGCAGGCGAAGGCCGAGTGCATCAGGCCGATCTTGAACTTGCTGGGCTGGGCGTCCGAGAAGAACGCGCCGTGGTCGGCGTCGGTGTGCATGCGAACGCCGAGGATCCTGCCGTCCTTGCGCAGGGCCAGCTCGCCCTTGAGGTAGACGTCGCGGGCGAAGCCGGTCGAGATCAGGTTTCCGGTGCGGTCCTCGATCCACTTCACGGGACGCTCGGTGAGGATCGAGGCGAGGATCGCGACGACGTAGCCCGGGTAGACCGGCACCTTGTTGCCGAAGCCTCCGCCCAGGTCGGGGGAGACGATCCGGATCATGTGCTCGGGCAGCTCGGCCACCAGGGCGACGGCCGCCCGGATGATGTGCGGCGCCTGCGTGGTCATGTACACGGTCAGCTTGTCGGTGGACCGGTTGAAGTCGGCGATGGCACCGCAGCACTCCAGCGGCGAGGGGTGCGAGCGCGGGTAGTGCAGCTCCAGCGAGGAGACCAGGTCGGCCTGCTCGAAGGCCCGGTCGGTGC
>JBEVGQ010000146.1:0-14355 GCA_040511655.1 Aeromicrobium sp.
CGCAGCTCGTTGCGGACCCACGCATTCAGGGTGGAGGCACCGTCGAGCTCGAAGCCTCTCGAGGCGTCTAGCTCGGCCAGGAGGACCGCCTTCGCCGCATCCAGTGCGTCCTGTGCAACCTGGACAGCACGGAGCTTCTCTCGCGCGTCGCCAGCCTCGAGAGCATGCGCGGCCGTGCGCATCGCGTCGATCACCGGGGCTGTATCCATGCCTTGATTCTATCGAACATATGTTCGATAGCCAGTGGATAAACCCTGTGAATTCAACGCATTTCTGACCCAGAAGATGTCTGAGCCACGTGGTAGAGGCTACGTCCAAGCCAGCCGAGACCGGGTGGCCCAGTAGTGCTCGGCGGCCTCTGCCATCGACTCGAGGTCAGCGACCACGTCGCCGCCCACCTCGAGCGCGGCGAGGTTCTGCTCCAGCTGCGCGACCGAGGCCGCACCCGACAGCACGACGTCGGCCCACGGCTGGGCGAGTGCCGCAGCGAGCGCAAGGGCGTCGCGGCCGACTCCGGCCGCATCCGCCGCAGCGCCCAGGGCCGTGTCGTCGACCACGAGCCGGCCGTTGGCCATCCCCTCCTTGACCACCACGAACCAGCCGGCGTCGTGCGCCTCGGCCAGGGCGGGGCCGACGGACGGCTCGAGCGGGTTCCACGTCGACTGCACCGACGTGAACACGTCGAGCTCCAAGGCGGCACGCACCACCTGCGCCTGCTGCGGCCCGCTCGTGCTGATGCCGACGCGCACGCCCTCGCCGGCCAGCGACCGCAGGCGGTCGAGCAGCTCGGCGTCGTGCAGGGCCGGGCTGTCAGGCGTGACGCTGTGCACCAGGTAGTGGTCGGGCAGACCACCCAGGTCGCGCAGGGTCTGCGGCCACTGCTCGGCCAACCGGGCGGTCGAGTGCTCCTTGACCTCGTGCACCTCGGCCCCGCGCTGGAAGTCCGCCACGTAGGCGTACCCCCACTTCGACCCGATCACCAGCTCGTCGCGGCGACCGGGATGCTGGGCCAGCCAGCTGCCGAGGAACCGTTCGGCCGCGCCGTACGAGCGGGCGGCGTCGAGGTGTCGCACTCCCCCGCGCCAGGCGGCGTCGAGCACCGTGTGGCAGTGACGCTGGAGCTCGGCCGGGTCGAAGCGTCCCGCCACGGCGTCCGCGTGGCCGGTCGTCAGGTACTCCGGACGACCGAGGGCCGCCAGGCCGAGCCCGAGCCGTGCCACGCGATTCAGTCCTTGCCGTAGAGGGCGTCGAGGTCCGGCTGGTCGTCGAACAACCCGTCGGCCCGGCCCAGGTCGGCCAGACCCTTGCCGGACTGCTCGCTCACCGACGACGCGAACCGCGGGAAGGTCAGGCCCGCGAGCAGCGACTCGTCGATCTCGGTGTAGCTCGTGGGGATCGCACGCAGCTTCGCCTCGTCCGACGACGCCAGCTCCTGCGAGGCGACCATCGCTCGGGTGAACTTCTCGATCAGCTCGGGATCGGACTTCGCCGTCTGCTCGGACGTGAAGAACACGGCCACCTCGAGCCCGTCGACCGCCTCGGCGTAGGGCCAGGCGACGGGGCGCGCGCCGGCCTTGCCGGTGATGGACAGGAACGGCTCGACGACGAACACCGCATCGACGTTACCGGCGTCCAGAGCCGCAGGCATGTCCGGGAAGGCCATCTCGACGAACTTGACGGCCTTCTCGTCACCGCCGTCCTTGCGGACGGTCTCGCGGATCACCGTGTCGGAGATGTTGTTGAGCGTGTTGATGGCCACGGTCTTGCCCGCGAGGTCGGCAGCGCCCTGGATGCTGCTGTCGTCCTTCACGACGACGGCGGCGAAGTCCTTGCCCGGCTCGCCGGTGGAGGCCGAGGCCGGCGCGATGATCTGCACCGGCAGACCCTTGCTGCGGGCGATCAGCAGCGACGTGACGTTGCTGAACCCGATGGGGGTGCTCCCCTTGAGGACGGCCGGGATGATGGCCGCGCCACCCTGGGCGTTCTCGACCTCGAGGTCGAGGCCCTCCTTCTCGAACAGCCCCTCCTGGATGCCGAGGTGCATGGCCGCCACGTCGAGGATCGGCAGGGCACCGACCTTGACCTTGCGGGGGCCGTCGCCGTCGGCGGGGCCGGAGTCGGAACCACCCCCGCACGCGGCGAGGACGGTGGTGAGTGCGGCGGCGGCCGCCAGGGCGAGGGTGCGACGGAGCTTCATGGAGTTCCTTGCAGGCAGAAGTGACGGGCGAGACGTACGAGAGCGGATCAGCGCATGCCGTGCTTGGCCTCCTGGATGCGGGCGTAGACGTGGGCGCGCAGCTCGGCGAAGCGGGGCAGCGAGCGCGTGCCCAGCTGGTCGCGCTCCGCCGGAAGGTCGACCACGACGTCCTCGAGCACGACGGTCGGCCGGTTGGAGAGCACCAGCACGCGCTGCCCGAGGTAGACCGCCTCGTCGATGTCGTGGGTCACGAAGACGACCGTGACGCCCAGGCGCTCCCACAGCTCGCGCACGAGGTCCTCCAGGTCGGCACGCGTCTGCGCGTCGACCGCCGCGAACGGCTCGTCCATCAGCAGCACCTGCGGCTCGTAGGCCACGGCACGGGCGATCGCGACGCGCTGCTGCATGCCGCCGGAGAGCTGCCACGGGTAGGCGTCGTGCGAGTCAGAGAGGTGGACGGCATCGAGCGCCTCGTCCACCAGCCGCTTGCGCTCGGCGGCGGGGATCTTCTTCTCCTTGAGCGGCAGCTCGACGTTCTCACGCGCGGTCATCCACGGGAACAGACTGCGTCCGTACTCCTGGAAGACCACCGCCATGCCCCGCGGGGGGCCCGTGACCTTCTCCCCCTGCAGGTGCACCTCGCCGGACGTGACGTCGAGCAGCCCGGCGATGCAGCGCAGCAGGGTGGTCTTGCCGGCACCGGACGGGCCGACCACGCAGACGAGCTCGCCGGGCTCGACCCGGAAGTCGAGGTCGTCGATCGCCTCGACGGTGCGGTCCTTGCTGACGTACGTCTTCTTGACGTGCCGCACGTCGAGCATCGGCTGGGTCTCTGCGGGCATCTGCGCCTCCGGACGGGTCAGTGGGGTGGTGGTCATGTCAGCCCTTCCGCTGAGCGGCCCGCAGGCCGAGGTACCAGGAGAGGATGCGTTGCTCGACGAGGCGGAAGATCATCGCGAGGATCACGCCGATGAGGCCCAGCAGGATGATGCCGGTCCACATCTCGGGGATCGCGAAGCTGCGCTGGAACTGGACGGTGGTGAATCCGAGCCCGTTGCTCGCCGTGAACATCTCGCTGATGACCATCAGGATGATGCCCACCGAGAGGGCCTGTCGTGCGCCCGCCATGATCTGCGGGCTGGCGGCGCGCAGCACGAGCTTGCGCACCCGCGTCGTGGTGCCGAGGCCGTAGGTACGGGCCGTGTCGGTGAGTACCTCGTCGACGCCGCGCACCCCCTCGACGGTGTTGAGCAGGATCGGCCAGACACAGCCGAAGGCGATGACCGACACCCTCATGCCGTCGCCGATGCCGGCGAACAGCATGATGATCGGGACGACGACGGGCGGCGGGACCGCTCGTAAGAACTCGAGCACGGGCTCGGCCGTCTCGCGCAGGAGCTTGGACGAGCCGACGGCCAGCCCGACCGAGATGCCGATCAGCAGCGCCAAGGCGTAGCCGATCAGCAGACGGGTGATGCTCGGCACCACGTCGGCGGTGAACCGGCCTTCGAACCACGTCTCGGGGAAGACGTCGACGATGTCGGAGAGGGGCGGCCAGAAGAAGTTCGTGCTGTTCGCGGTCGCGATCCACCAGGCGGCGACCAGGATGATCGGCAGGCCGATGACGAGCAGGACGCGACGGGCGACGGCGATCATGCGTTCTCCCTCCGGAACGACGGGTGCCAGCGCAGGACGCGCCGCTCCGTGGTGCGGGCAATCACGTTCATGGCGACGCCGAGCAGGCCTGTGACGATCACGAGCGCGTACATCGTGTCGACGGCGCCGGACGACTGCGCGACGCCGATCTGCTTGCCCAGACCAGGCGAGCCGATGATGAGCTCTCCGGTGATCTCGAGGATCAAAGCCACCGATGCCGCGAGACGAAAGCCCGTCATGACGTACGGCAGCGCCGTGGGCCAGATGACGGTGCGTACCTGCGTCAGGCGGCTGAACCCGTACGAGCGTGCCGTCTCGTGCGCGACGGGATCGACGTCCTGGACGCCGTAGAGCACCTGCAGCAGCACCTGCCAGAACGACGCGTAGACCACCAGGATCAACGTGGCCTTCATGTCGGTGCCGAACAGCAGCACCGCGAGCGGGATGAGCGCGACGGACGGGATGGGCCGCAGGAACTCGATCGTCGAGGCCGTCGCCTCGCGCAGCCAGCCGATGCTGCCGATCAGCACACCGATCGCGACACCGGCCACGGTGGCGATGGCCAGGCCGATGGCCCATCCGCGGATCGTCTCGACCAGGGCCGACCAGAACGCGCCGTCCGACAGCTGCGAGACGAGCGCCTGGGCCATGTCGCTGAAGGGAGGCAGGTAGGCCGGGTTGACCACTCCCACCCGCGGGATGATCTCGAGCAGGGCGATGAACAGGCCGAGGCCGAGTGCGCCTCGCGCTGCGGCCCCGCCCTGCCACGAACGACGGCCGGCCGGCGCGTTCGTGGGAGCGATCGTGGTGGCTGCCATCGGCTCCCTCTCTGGAAGTTCGTCCAGCGAACGAGTGTGCGCTGTGTGACCCCAGACACTATGCGCCAGGTCACACCCGCGTCCCGCGGGCTTTCACCCAGTGAACAACCGGTCGACCGACGCTGAGCTCTCGCGCCGTCAGAACCCGATCGGCAGCCCCGCGTAGTTCTCGGCCAACCCCGTCCGGCCGGCCTCGCTCGAGGCGACCCACCGCAGCTGCGAGAGCTGCAGCTGGGCGTCGAAGGGATCGTCGCTGGTGTGCAGCATCGTGGTCATCCACCACGAGAAGTGGGTGCACCGCCACACGCGGCGCAGCGCGGTGTCCGAGTACGCCTCCGCCAGCGTCCGGTCGTCGCGGCGTACCAGGTCCGCCAGCGCCGGGGCCAGCAGGGCGACGTCGGCGATCGCGAGGTTGAGGCCCTTCGCGCCGGTGGGCGGGACGATGTGGGCCGAGTCTCCGGCCAGGAACAACGAGCCGTGCCGCATCGGCGTCTGCACGTAGCTGCGCATCGGCAGCACGCTCTTCTCGGTGATCGGGCCGGGCTCGAGCCGCCAGCCGTCCTGGCCGTGCCCGAGCCGGGTCGCGAGCGCGTCCCAGATGCGGTCGTCGCTCCACTCCTCGACGGGGGTGCCGTTGGGCACCTGCAGGTACAGCCGGCTCACGGTGGCCGAGCGCATCGAGTGCATCGCGAAGCCGTCGGGGTGCCACGCGTAGATGAGCTCGTCGGTCGAGGGCGCGACGTCGGCCAGGATGCCCAGCCAGGAGTACGGGTAGACCCGCTCCCAGGTGCTGCGCACGGCGTCCGGCATGGTGCCGCGGCTCGGGCCGAACGAGCCGTCGCAGCCGGCGACGGCGCGAGCCTCGATGCGCACCGGCTGCCCCTCGTGCGTGAAGGTCACGGCCGGCCGGTCCGACTCCACCTCGTGGAGGGCGACGTCGGCGCACTCGTAGTACACCTCCTGCCCCGCCGCGGACCGCGCTGCGACGAGGTCCTTCTGCACCTCGGTCTGCCCGTAGACCCACACGCTGCGGCCCGTCAGGTCGACGAAGTCGAGGTGGTGCCGCTCCTCCGGCCACTGCAGATAGATGCCGCGGTGCTCGTCGCCCTCGCGGTCGAGCCGCTCGCCGAGACCGGCGCTGCGCAGCAGCTCGACGCTCGAGTGCTCCAGGATGCCGGCACGCACACGTGCTCCGACGTACTCCTGGGAGCGCGCCTCGACGAGGATCGACTCGACGCCGTCGGCGGCGAGGAGGTGGGACAGCAGCATGCCGGCGGGGCCGCCTCCGACGATGACGACATCCGTGCGGAGGGTCTGGCTGGGTGGGGTCATGGGCTCATTGGATCGGCGGGCAACCCACGAAGGAAATGGAGTCTTCCACTGGGCGAAAGCAGCGCTGAACACCGTGACCCCCGTCACGTACCGTCGGACCACCGCACTTCACCGAGGAGACCCCCCATGACACTCATCGACGCCCGCCAGTTCGACAACGCCGTCTACCGCGACGGGGCCTGGGTCCCGGGACGAGGTGCATCGATCGACGTCACGGAGCCCGCCACGGGCAACGTCCTGGGCCGCATCGGCGGAGCCGCGCCCGAGGACGTCCACGACGCGGCGCAGACCGCCGCCGTCGCCCAGCGCGCGTGGGCCGCGCTGCCGCACCCCGAGCGTGCCGCCGTCCTGCACCGCGCCGCCGACCTGTGGGAGCAGCACGCCGCCGAGATCATGGACTGGAACACCCGCGAGGTCGGGGCGATCGGCCCCATGGCCGGATTCGCCGTGCACGTGGCATCGGCCGAGTGCCGTGAGGCCGGGGCCCTGCCGTCCGCGCCACGCGGCGAGCTGCTGGCCAGCGAGAAGCCGCGCCTGGCGTTCGCGTCGCGCGTGCCGGTGGGCGTCGTCGGGGTCATCTCCCCGTTCAACGTGCCGATCATCCTGGGCATCCGCGCGGTCGCCCCGGCCCTGGCGCTCGGCAACGCCGTGATCCTCAAGCCCGACCCGCGCACCGTCGTCACCGGCGGCGTCGCCATGGTGCGCATCTTCGAGGAGGCCGGACTGCCCGCGGGGCTGCTGCAGATGCTGCCCGGCGGGGCGGACGTCGGCGAGGCGATGGTGACCGATCCGGAGATCCAGGTCATCGCGTTCACGGGCTCGACCCGGGCCGGCCGCAGCGTCGGCGAGCTCGCCGGGCGTCACCTCAAGCGGGCCCACCTCGAGCTGGGCGGCAACTCGGCCTTCCTCGTGCTCGACGACGCCGACGTCGACCAGGCCGTCAACCTCGCAACGTGGGGCGCCTTCCTGCACCAGGGCCAGATCTGCATGTCGATCGGGCGCCACCTCGTCCACGAGAGCCTCTACGCCGAGTACGTCGAGAAGCTCGCGGCCAAGGCCGAGTCGATGGTCGTCGGCGACCCGGCCGCCGGTCAGGTGCACCTCGGCCCCGTGATCGACGCGGGGCAGCGCGACCGCATCCTCGATCTGATCCAGCGCAGCGTCGAGATGGGGGCCGAGCTGCGTGCGGGCGGCACGGCCGACGGGCTCTTCGTGCGACCGACCGTCCTCGCGTCGCCGCCGCTCGACGCTCCCGCCTACTGCGAGGAGGTCTTCGGCCCGGTGGCCTCGGTCGTGCCGTTCGCCGACGACGACGAGGCGGTCAAGCTGGCCGGGGCCGGCGACTACGGACTGTCGCTGGGCATCGTGACCCGCCAGCCCATGAGGGGTCTGGCCCTCGCCGACCGCATCCCGTCCGGCATCGTCCACATCAACGACCAGACGGTCGACGACGAGGCCAACAGCCCGTTCGGCGGCGTCGGCTCGTCCGGCACGGGTTCTCGTCACGGCGGGGCGGCAGCCAACATCGACGCGTTCACCGAGACCCGGTGGATCACGATGCAGGCCGAGCCGGGCGCCTACCCGCTGTAGCGCGCGTCAGCCGAGGGGCACGTGCCTCTCGGCGAGGTCGACGGCGAGCTGCCGCAGGCGCTCTCGCGCTGCGTGCGGGGCCAGTACCTCGATGTGATCTGCGAACTGCAGAAGCTGGCGCACCGACTCGATATCGGGGTACCGAAGAGTGACGATGCACCACTCGCCGTCTGCGGTCGTGACGTCGTCGATGCGGGTGCCGAGGATGCGTCGTGCGAGGTCGAGGCGGCTCGTGCGCAGCCGAGCCGTGATGGTCACGCTGCCGGGCGCCTCGGTCTGCGCCTTGAGATCGGCCCAGACCGTTCGAAGCGACTGCCCGGCTCGACATCGGGCGGGTTCATCGAGCGACTCGTAGGCCGCGAGCCGGTGCAGGGCGAAGAGCCGGCCGACTCCGTGGTCATCGGCGATCAGATACCAGCGGTCCGATCTGGCCGCCAGACCATAGGGGTCGACCACTCGGGTCGATGCTCGACCGTCCCCGCTGCGTCGGTACCGGATCTTCAGCCGTCGTCGCGTCCGGAGGTCGAGGGCGAGATCGGCGATGTCCACGGCCGGTCTCGGGGCGCTGAGCCATCCCGTGTTGTCGACCACGATCAGGTCGGCGAGTCGCGGCACGCTCGACGAGCTGTCTGGGGCCGAGGCCTGGCGAGCGGCGATCTTGCTCGCAGCCATCTCGTACTCGGCCGCGATCCCCAGACGGTCGATCTGGTTGGCGTCGAGCCCGGTGACGGACAGCGCATCCAGCTCCCCCGGCTCGAGGTGCGACGCGTTGAGCCGCGCACCGGGCAGCAGGACGATTCCGCCGTTCCGTCCGCGCTCGGCGTACACAGGCACACCGGCTGCTGAGAGCGCCTCGACGTCTCGCAGCACGGTCCGTCGCGACACCTCCAACCGCTCCGCGAGCTCGGTCGTGGTGGTTCGCTGGCGCGTCTGCAGGAGCAGCAGAAGTCGCAGCAGCCTGGAATCCCTCATGCATCCGATTCTCCCTCGAAAAGGTGACAGCTTCTGTCGTGATTCGCAGGTGCCATGGAGGAACCACCAGATGCCGACGACCCGAGGAGCGCTCCATGCCCGCACCCAACCTGTTCCTGATCTACGTCCGCGATGCAGAAGCAGCCACGACCTTCTACCGCGACCTCTTCGAGATCGAACCCACCTTCACCAGCCCCCGATACATCGCATTCGAGATCGTTCCCGGCGTGCTGTTCGCGCTGTGGACGGGCCGGAACGAGCATGCGGTTCCGAGCACCCCTCGCACCAGTGAGGTCGGGCTCATGGTGGCCGGTTCCGCATCGTCGGTCGACGAGATCTACGCGCAGTGGGTCGCCAAGGGAGTCCGCGTGGTGGAAGAGCCACATGACGACGTCTTCGGGCGCACCTTCGTGGTCACCGATCTTGACGGCAACCTCATCCGAGTCTCTCCGGTGGACTGAGGGAGCGGCCTATCCCCTGGGCCGCCACCTGGAGCGCAGCCACGAGCCCGGCGCGGTCGCGCTTGAGGCTGCGCACCACCACGCCGATCGCGGCGACGACCTCGTCGTCGCGCATCACCGGAACGGCGACCGAACAGGCACCCAACGTCATCTCCTCGTTGGTGACCGCCACGCCGTCGCGCCGCACGCTCTCGAGCTGCTGCTGCAGCAGCCCGGGCTGCGTGATGGTGTAGCGGGTCACGCGCTGCAACGACTGCAGCACCTGGCGCTGCACCTCGTCCGGGGCGTGGGCGAGCAGCACCTTGCCGACCCCGGTGCAGTGCATCGGCAGCGTCGAGCCGATCTGGCTGACGACCGGCACCGACGCGCGTCCGCGCATGCGCTCGAGGTAGAGCACCTCGCTGCCGTCGCGCACCGCCAGGTGCACCGTCGCCCGGGTCGTGGCGTGGATGTCGTGCAGGAACGGCTCGGCCACGCGGCGCAGGCCGATCTCGACAGGCGCGAGCAGGCCGACGTCCCACAGCTTGCGTCCGACGACGTACTCGCCGGACGGACGACGGGCCAGCGCTCCCCCTGCGACGAGCTCGGCGACCAACCGGTGGGCCGTCGGCACCGGCACACCGGCCCGGCGGGCCAGGTCGGTCAGCGTGAGCGCACGGTGGTGCTCGTCGAAGGCGCCGAGCAGGGCGAGCACGCGCGACGTCACGCTGACGCCGGGGGCAGACGTGTTGCCGGCCATGCCATCCTTCCGCTGGACGAAAGTCCAGTGTTCCACACCAGCGAGCCGTGACCGTACGGTCCACGATCATGGGAATGACGAGCCAGGCCGACCTCAGCGCCGAGATCGCCGCGATCGAGTCCGACTACCGGAGCAGCGGGCACGACGAGACGCAGCCCCGCCTGGACTACCCGCCGTACCGCAGCAGCCTGCTGCGCCACCCGACCAAGGCCCTGCAGCTCGCCGACCCCGAGACGATCGAGCGGTGGGCGCCCTGCTTCGGCGAGCGCGACGTCAGCCCGCTCGAGGCGGACCTGACGATCCAGCACGTCGGCGAGCCGATCGGCGAGCGCACCGTCGTGACCGGCCGCGTCGTCGACGGCGACGGCCGGCCCGTCCGGCGGCAGCTCGTCGAGATCTGGCAGGCCAATGCGGGCGGCCGCTACATGCACCAGCGCGACCAGCACCCCGCTCCGCTCGACCCGGCGTTCACCGGCGTCGGGCGGTGCCTGACCGACGACGACGGCACCTACCGCTTCACGACCATCAAGCCCGGCCCCTACCCGTGGAAGCACCACCACAACGCGTGGCGCCCCGCACACATCCACTTCTCGCTGTTCGGCACCGACTTCACCCAGCGCATGATCACCCAGATGTACTTCCCGGGCGATCCGCTGTTCGCGCTCGACCCGATCTACCAGTCGATCACCGATGCGCGGGCCCGCGAGCGTCTCGTGGCGACCTACGACCACGACGTCACGACGCACGAGTGGGCCACCGGATACCGCTGGGACATCGTGCTCACCGGCAGCCACCGCACCCCCCACGAGGACGACCTGGGAGACGACCACTGATGCCCCACCTGACCGCGACGCCGGGCCAGACCATCGGCCCCTTCTACGGCTACGCACTTCCGTTCGAGGCCGACGCCGACCTCGTCCCCCCGGGTCGTCCCGATGCGGTGCGCCTGCACGGCGTCGTCACCGACGGCGCCGGCGCTCCGGTCCCCGACGCCCTGCTCGAGGTGTGGCAGGCCGATGCCGACGGCTCGGTGCCCCAGAGCCCGGGCTCGCTGCGCCGCGACGGCTGGACGTTCACCGGGTGGGGCCGGTGCGCGACCGATGACGCCGGCGGCTACTCGTTCACGACGGTCCGGCCGGGCGCCACCGAGGCGGGCGCGGCGCCGTTCTTCCTGATCACGGTGTTCGCCCGCGGGCTGACCAACCGCCTCTTCACGCGCGCCTACCTGCCCCACGACCAGACGGCGCTCGACGACGACCGGCTGCTGGCCGGGGTGCCCGCCGAGCGCCGCAGCACCTTGGTCGCGGTCGCGGAGCCCACGGGCTACCGCTTCGACGTCCGCCTGCAAGGAGCCGACGAGACCGTGTTCCTGACCTATCCAGGACACTGATCGCATGGCTGACCTGTTCTGGCCCGGCGACGAGCGCGCCGACGGCCTGCTCGACGACGGCGCACTGCTCACCGCGATGGTCGCGGTCGAGCAGGCGTGGCTGGACGCCCTCGTGTCGGCGCACGTCGCCCCGGCGTCGGCGGCCGCCGACCTGACGGGCGCGGTCGGGGGCACCGATGCTCCCGAGCTGGCGTCCGGCGCGGAGGCCGGCGGCAATCCCGCGATCGGCCTCGTGGCCATGCTCCGAGACCGCACCACCGGCGAGACCTCACAGTGGCTGCACCGTGGCCTGACCAGCCAGGACGTCGTCGACACCGCGCTCGTGCTGTGCCTGCGCGAGGCCATCGACCGCGTGCTCACCGATCTCGACCGTCAGCTCGGCCTGCTCGCCGACCTCGCGCACCACCACCGCGACACCGTCATGGTCGGCCGGACGTTGACCCAGCACGCCGTCCCCATCACGTTCGGGGTCAAGGTCGCCTCGTGGATCGACGGACTGGTGGACGCCCGCACGGCCGTCGTGGGCGCCCGAGACGGTCTCGCGGTGCAGGTCGGCGGAGCCGCCGGGACGCTCGCGGCCGCCGTCGAGCTGACCGGGTCGCTCGACGCCGCACTCGATCTCGTCGACCGCACCGCAGCGGCTCTCGGCCTGCCGTCGGCGCCTCCGTGGCACACCTCGCGCGTCCGGATGACCCGCACCGGCGACGCCCTCACCACGCTGGCCGACGCGTGGGGCCATCTCGCCGCCGATGCCGCGACGCTGTCCCGTCCGGAGATCGACGAGGTGCGCGAGGGCATCGGCGGCGGGTCGTCGACCATGCCGCACAAGAGCAATCCCGTGCTGTCGGTGCTGCTGCGGCGCCACGCCTTCGCGGCCCCGGGGCTGGCCTCGACCCTGCACGTCGCGGCGGGCGCCGCGGTCGACGAGCGTCCGGACGGTGCGTGGCACGCCGAGTGGGCCGCGCTGCGCGACCTCGGACGCCGCAGCGTCGTCGCGGCGGGACAGGCGTCGGACCTGCTCGCCGGGCTGCGGGTCGACACCGATGCCATGTCGCGCACGCTCGCCACCGCGCAGGGAGTCGACGCCGAGCAGCAGAGCATGGTCGCGCTCACCGGTCGAGCCCCGGCGCCGAACTACCTCGGCGCCGCCCACCACGTCGTCGACACCGCCGTGGCTCGTGCCCGCCAGGCCGCGCGCCCCACCCCGGAGGAGGGAGCATGAGCGTCCCGACGATCACCGGCGTCGCCCTCGGCGGCAGGACGGACGCACCGCTGATGCTGCTCGGCCCGTCCCTCGGCACCTCGGCCACGACGCTGTGGGGAGGGGCAGCCGAAGAGCTGACCGCCGACTTCCAGGTCGTCGGCTGGGAGCTCCCCGGCCACGGCCACGGGGCGCCTGCCACCGCACCCTTCACGATGGCCGAGCTGGCTCAGGGGGTGCTCACGCTGGCCGACGAGCTCGGCGGCGACAGCGCGTTCCACCTCGCCGGTGATTCCGTGGGCGGCGCCGTCACCCTGCAGCTCGCGCTCGACGCGCCCGCACGGGTGATCACCGCGGCCGTGCTGTGCTCGGGCGCCCGCATCGGCACCCCCGACACCTGGCACGAGCGCGCGGCCACGGTCCGCGCATCGGGCACCGGCGCGGTGGTCTCCGGCTCGGCCCAGCGGTGGTTCGCACCCGGCTTCCTCGACCGTGAGCCCGCTCGCGGCTCGGCCCTGCTCCACGCCCTGCAGGGCACCGACGCCGAGTCGTACGCACGGGTGTGCGAGGTGCTCGCCGGCTTCGACGTGACGGAACGGCTGCCCGAGATCTCCGCGCCCGTGCTGGCCGTCGCCGGCGAGCACGACGTGCCCACGCCGCCGTCGAGCCTGCGCACCATCGCGGACGGCGTGCGGCACGGCCGACTCGTCGTGCTCGACGACGTCGCCCACCTCGCCCCTGCCGAGGCCCCCCACGAGGTGGCCCGGCTCCTGATCGACCACGCCGGAGGCGGACGCACCCATGACTGAGCAGCCCACGAACGAGCCCGCCACGAACGAGCCTCGCACGACCCGAGACGTCCACGACGCCGGGATGGTCGTCCGACGCGAGGTGCTCGGCGACGCGCACGTCGACCGCGCGGTGGCCGCCACCACGCCGTTCACGGCCGACTTCCAAGAGCTCATCACGCAGTACGCGTGGGGCAGCATCTGGACGCGTCCCGGCCTCGACCGCCGCAGCCGGTCGCTCATCACCCTCACGGCGCTCGTGGCACGAGGGCATCACGACGAGCTGGCGATGCACGTCCGCGCGGCCCGGCGCAACGGACTCACCCCCGACGAGATCGGCGAGCTGCTGCTCCAGACGGCGATCTACTGCGGCGTCCCTGACGCGAACAGCGCCTTCCGCATCGCCCAAGAGGTGCTCGCCGAGAACGGCGATCTATGACTCGCCTCACTACTGTGATGGCATGACCGAACGAGCTGCGCCCGGCGACCAGTTCGTCCAGTCCCTCGCGCGCGGCCTCGAGGTCATCGTCGCGTTCGACGACGAGCACCCCGAGATGACGCTGGCCCAGGTCGCGACCCGCACGGGCTACAGCCGGGCGACGGCGCGACGCTTCCTGCACACGCTGGTCGAGCTCGGCTACATGCGCACCGACGGCAAGACCTTCAGCCTCACCCCGCAGGTGCTGCGGCTCGGCACCGCGTACCTGTCGGGCCTCGGCCTGCCCCAGATCGCCCAGCCGCACCTCGAACGACTGTCCGCCCAGCTCGGCGAGTCGACCTCGGCCGCCGTGCTCGACGGCACCGACATCGTCTACATCGCCCGCGTCGCGACCCGTCGCATCATGAGCGTCGGCATCGCGGTGGGCACCCGCTTCCCGGCGTACGCCACGTCGATGGGCCGCGTGCTGCTGGCGGCGCTCGACGGCGACGACCTCGAGGCGTATCTGTCTTCGGCCGACCTGCAGCCGCTCACGCCTCGCACGATCCACGACCCCGCAGCGCTGCGCCGCGAGATCGACCACGTGCGCGCGCAGGGATGGGCCCTGGTCGACCAAGAGCTCGAGCGCGGTCTCACGTCGATGGCTGCCCCCGTCGTCGACGGCAGCGGCCGCACCGTCGCGGCGCTCAACGTCTCGACGGCGACCATCGACGGAACCCCGCAGATCGCCGCGGCCACGGCTCCCCTGCTGGAATGCGCTGCTGCGATCGGG
>JBEVGQ010000147.1:0-3523 GCA_040511655.1 Aeromicrobium sp.
CTCGACATCGCGCTCGGCATCGGCGGCCTGCCGCGCGGCCGTGTCGTCGAGATCTATGGTCCGGAATCCTCCGGAAAGACCACCGTCGCCCTGCACGCCGTGGCCAACGCCCAGCGCGCCGGCGGCGTCGCGGCCTTCATCGACGCCGAGCACGCGCTCGACCCCGACTACGCCCGCAAGCTCGGTGTCGACACCGACGCCCTGCTGATCTCCCAGCCCGACAGTGGTGAGCAGGCGCTCGAGATCGCCGACATGCTGATCCGCTCGGGCGCGCTCGACATCATCGTCATCGACTCCGTGGCGGCCCTCGTGCCCCGCGCCGAGATCGACGGCGAGATGGGCGACAGCCACGTGGGCCTGCAGGCCAGGCTCATGAGCCAGGCGCTGCGCAAGATGACCGGCGCCATCAACGGCTCGGGCACCACCGCGATCTTCATCAACCAGCTGCGCGAGAAGATCGGCGTCATGTTCGGCTCGCCCGAGACCACCACGGGTGGCAAGGCGCTCAAGTTCTACGCCTCGGTCCGGCTCGACGTGCGCCGCATCGAGACGCTGAAGGATGGCACCGACATGGTCGGCAACCGCACCCGTGTCAAGGTCGTCAAGAACAAGCTCGCCCCGCCGTTCAAGCAGGCCGAGTTCGACATCATGTACGGCCAGGGCATCAGCCGCGAGGGCAGCCTGATCGACGTCGGCGTCGACATCGGCCTGGTCCGCAAGGCAGGCGCCTGGTACACCTACGACGGCGACCAGCTCGGCCAGGGCAAGGAGAAGTCGCGGCAGTTCCTCAAGGACAACCCCGACCTCGCCGAAGAGCTCGAGAAGCGCATCATGGAGGCCAAGGGCATCGGCCCGCAGGCCGACAAGCCGGCTCTCGAGGTCGTCGACGGACCCGATCTGCCGGCCACCGAGTTCTGATCAGCGCAGGTTCTGATCCGATGGCGCGCACGCCTGTCGAGGAGATGACCCCCGAGGAGCTGGCCGGCTTCGCCAAGGAGATCGTCATCCGCAAGCTCAGCGAGCGCGCGCACAGTCGCAGCGACCTCGCTCAGGCACTGGCCAAGAAGCAGGTGCCTGAGGGGGTCGCCGAGGCGACCTTGGCCAAGTTCGAGACGGCCGGGCTGATCGACGACGAAGACTTCGCCCGCTCGTGGGTGCAGGCCCGTCAGCGCGGCAAGGGGCTCAGTTCCAGGGCGCTGGCCAATGAGCTGCGCACCAAGGGCGTCGATGACGAGATCTCCAAGGAGGTCATCGGCGAGCTCGATCCTGAGGCCGAGGTCGAGGCTGCCCATCGACTGGTGCGCACCAAGCTTCGCTCGATGTCCCGCCTCGACGAGACAACCAAGACTCGGCGCCTCGTCGGCATGCTGGCCCGCAAGGGCTATCCGTCCCAGCTGGCCTTCCAGGTCGTGCGCGACGAGCTGGGCGCGGAGGCCGAACCCCTCGACAGCATGTGAGGCCTGCCGCCCGTGTCACAACGAGTCGCGGGTGCGGTCGATCGCGGTGGCCTCGGCGTCGAAGAACGTCAGGCCCCAGTCGGCGACCCGTGCCGCGTAGGCGACCGATGTGCGGTCGCCGAGCATCTCGCGCACGGCCTCCAGCTCGCGGCGTCGCTCGGCCAGCGCTTCCTCGTACCGGTCGAGCATCGCCCGGACCTCGTCAGTGCCCATCATGGCGCCCAGCATGAGCCGCAGGGCGACGGGATGCTTCAGCACCGGAAAGTCGTCGGTCGGTTCGCGCAGCCAGGTCTTCAGGGCCTCGCGCCCCGCCGTGGTGATGCGGAACCGTCGTGTGGTGCGCTTGCCGGCCGCCTCCTCGTCGGTGCTCACGTAGGCGTGCGAGCTGAGCCGGTCGAGCTCGGTGTAGATCTGGCTCATGGCCGGCGACACCCAGTAGAAGCGCAGCGTGAAGTCGGCGCGCTGCTTGAGCTCGTAGCCGGTGAGGCCGTCCTCGGAGTCGCTGTCGATCACCAGCAGGCTCAGCAGGGCGTACGACGTCATTGACAGGGAGGAAGTCACCGTCCTAGCGTACTGTTCCTAATCGGAATACCGGAGGGCGATGGTCATGAGCGACGCGATCCTGCTGGCAGGCACCCGCAAGGGGCTGTTCATCGGCCGCTCCGACGAGCACCGCACGCACTGGCAATGGGACGCACCGGTGTTCCCGATGGAAGAGGTGTACTCGGTCGCGATCGACGAGCGCGCACCGTCGCCCAGGCTCTTTGCCGGTTCCACGAGCATGCACTACGGCCCGCAGGTGCTGAGGTCCGACGACCTCGGGCGCACGTGGGACCGGTCGCACGCCGGCACGGTCCGATTCCCCGAGGGGCTCGGCGCCTCGGTCGAGCGGGTCTGGCAGATCGCCCCGTCGCCGGCGACGGGTCAGGTCGTCTGGGCGGGCACCCAGCCGTCCGCGCTGTTCCGCTCGGACGATCGCGGCGAGACGTTCGAGCTGGTGCGGAGCCTGTGGGACCACCCTCACCGTCCGGAGTGGGGCGAGGGATTCGGCGGCCAGGCCATCCACACGATCGTCCCGCACCCCACCGACCCCGAGGTCGTGACGATCGCGATGTCGACCGGCGGGGTGTACCGATCCACCGACGGCGGCGCGAGCTGGACGCCGCACAACCGCGGCATCACGACCGAGTTCCTCCCGGGCGAGCCGCCGGAGTTCGGCCAGTGCGTCCACAAGGTCGCGGTCGACGCGGAGGATCCCGACCGGCTGTACGCGCAGAACCACGGCGGCGTGTTCCGGTCGGACGATGCCGGGCGCAGCTGGACCTCGATCAGCGCGGGCCTGCCCGCCGACTTCGGCTTCCCGATCGTGGCCCACCCGCATCGAGGTGGCAAGATCTACGTCTATCCGTTGGTCGGCGGCGACCAGCGCTTCCCGCCCGATGGCCGGCCCGCAGTGTGGCGGTCGACCGACGCGGGCCGGACGTGGCACGAGACCGGTCCTGGCATGCCGGTCGAGGCGTGGACGGCGGTCCTCCGCGACGGCTTCAGCACCGATCGCGAGGATCCTGCCGGGCTGTACGTCGGGACGCGCCACGGGTCGATCTGGGCGAGCAACGACGACGGCGGTTCGTGGTCGGAGATCCGGGCCAACCTGCCGGACGTGCTGACGGTCCGCGCGGCCGTGCTGGCGTAACCGTAGTTACCTGCGGGTAACCTGGTGGCATGTCATCGACTCTCGCGCTCTACAAGAAGGTCACCGCGCTGCCGCAGGGCAAGCGGATCTTCTCGGTCCTGTTCTCGCAGAAGGCTCCGTACTTCGCCTCGGTGCACCTCAGCGTCGAGCAGATGCGTCCCCACCTGGGGCAGGTCGTGGTGCCCAAGCGCCGCTCGGTGCAGAACCACATCGGCACGGTCCACGCCATCGCGGCGTGCAACGGCCTCGAGGCGGCGATGGGTCTGCTGGCCGAGGCGACGTGCCCGCCCGACATGCGCTGGCTGCCCAAGGGCATGGACGTCCAGTACCTCGCGAAGTCGACGACCTCGCTGACCTGCACGGCCGAGACCAC
>JBEVGQ010000148.1:0-3365 GCA_040511655.1 Aeromicrobium sp.
GCCGACGCCGCCGGTCTGCTGTGACGTTCGTCGACGGCCCGGTGGCCGTCAGGGTGCCGGCCTCCAGCGCCAACCTCGGCCCAGGATTCGACGCGCTGGGTCTCGCCCTCGACCTCTACGACGAGATCTCGGCCGAGGTGGTCGACTCCGGCCTCGACATCCGGGTCACCGGCGAGGGGCGCGACGGGGTTCCCCTCGACGAGACGCACCTCGTCGTCCGGTCGATGCACGCCGCCTTCGACCTGCTGGGTGGACGTCCTCCGGGCCTCAGGCTCAGCTGCGTCAACGCCATCCCGCACGGGCGCGGCCTGGGGTCGTCGGCGGCCGCCATCGTCGGCGGCGTCCTGTTGGCTCGGGCTCTGGTGGCCGGTGGTGACGAGCTGCTCGACGACGACGCCGCCTTCCAGCTGACGGTCGACCTCGAGGGTCATCCCGACAACGTCGCCGCGGCCTTCTTCGGCGGGCTGACGATCGCGTGGGTCGACGGGGCCGCCGCATCCGTCGAGCGCCTCGACACCGACGTGGCGGTGACGGTCTTCGTGCCGCCCTCGGCGGTCTCCACCGAGAAGGCGAGGGGGCTGCTGCCCGAGTCGGTCCCGCACCGCGACGCCGCCGTCAACGCCGGCCGCGCCGCTCTGCTGGTCGCGGCGCTCACCGGCGCGCCGCACCGCCTGATCTCCGCCACCGAGGACCGGCTGCACCAGTCGTACCGCGCCGAGGCGATGCCCGACTCGTACAAGCTGCTGCGCGCCCTGCGGGTCGAGGGCGTGCCGACGATCATCTCCGGCGCCGGACCGACGGTCCTGGCGTTCGCGCGCGGTGTCACCGATGCGGCGCCGCAGGGGTGGACCGTGCACGAGCTCCACGTCGACCAGGCCGGGGCGCAGGTCGTCTCGGCCTGATGCGACGACATCGGGTCGACCGGAATGTCGCAGGACCCGATGGTGTTATGGTGAGCGAGTCGGAGTCGAGTTCATCTCCCCGACAGCGACAACGCAAGTGAGCAGTGCCACTCCCGCCGCCCGTCAGATACGGGCCCGCCCTGATGCCACCCGGATTCCCGGAGCACTGGCCGTGTGGCCTCATCCCCATAAGGAACCTACGTGACCGACACCACCACGACATCCGCTGCCTCCACGCCTCCCGACGCTCCCGTGGCCAC
The DNA here is from genome assembly GCA_040511655.1 of Aeromicrobium sp. Classification (GTDB taxonomy): domain Bacteria; phylum Actinomycetota; class Actinomycetes; order Propionibacteriales; family Nocardioidaceae; genus Aeromicrobium. The sequence goes on from JBEVGQ010000148.1 coordinate 1,163, forward strand.
CGCCGCGCCGAAGCGCACCGCAGGAGGACTGGGCGGCAAGGTGCTCGCCGAGCTGCAGGAGATCGCCTCCGAGCTCGGCGTCACCGGCGCCGAGAAGATGCGCAAGGGCGCTCTCATCGACGCCATCAAGATCGCCCGCGGCGACGCGGGCACCTCGACCAAGGCGGCCGTGAAGGCCGCGTCCGGCCCGGCCGTCGACACGACGCCCCCGGCGGCCGTCGCGCTGCCCGACGTCGCAGCCGAGTCTGCTGCCGAGGCGGCGCCGGCCAAGGCCAAGTCCGACAAGCCGGCGCGCACGCGCAAGCCCAAGGCGGACAAGCCGGCGGCCGACGAGCAGCCCGCGGCGTCCGAGAAGGTCGATGCCGGCGACGCCAAGAACGAGTCCAAGAACGATGCCAAGAGCGACTCGAGGGCCGACGTCAAGGCCGACGCGAAGAGCGACTCCCAGGCCGACGACCAGCCCAAGGACGACGACGCGGGCACCGAGGGCGGCAACGGCCGCAACCGCAACCGCAGCCGCAACGCCAACCAGCGCGGTCAGAACAACCAGAACGCCGAGCAGGGTGACCGCAACCAGGGCGCTCAGAACAACCAGGGCGGCGGCCGCAACCAGAACAACCAGAACGCCCAGGGCGGTCAGAACAACCAGGCCGGCGGCAACGCGGCCCAGCAGAACCGCAACCAGGGCGCGCAGGCGACCGGCCCCGAGGACGACGACGAGACCGGCGGACGCCGCCGCAACCGTCGCGGCCGCAACCGCAACGGCTCGACCGGAGGACGCGGCGGCGCGATGGACGTCGACACCTCCTACACCGAGGACGACGTCCTGGTGCCCGCTGCGGGCATCCTCGACATCCTCGACAACTACGCCTTCGTGCGCACGACCGGCTACCTGCCCAGCGACAACGACGTCTACGTGTCGCTGTCGATGGTCCGCAAGTGGGGCCTGCGTCGCGGCGACGCCGTCGTCGGGCAGGTGCGTCAGCCCCGTGAGGGCGAGCGCAAGGAGAAGTTCAACCCGATGGTCAAGATCGACTCGGTCAACGGGATGAGCCTCGACGAGGCCAACAAGCGCGTCGAGTTCTCCAAGCTGACGCCGCTGCACCCGAGCGAGCGCCTGCGCCTCGAGGGCGAGGCCGGCGGCATCACGGGCCGCGTCATCGACCTGGTGTCGCCGATCGGCAAGGGCCAGCGCGGGCTCATCGTCTCGCCGCCCAAGGCCGGCAAGACCATGGTCATGCAGCAGCTGGCCAACGCCATCACGGCCAACAACCCCGAGTGCCACCTGATGATCGTCCTGGTCGACGAGCGTCCCGAAGAGGTCACCGACTTCCAGCGCTCCGTCAAGGGCGAGGTCATCGCGTCGACGTTCGATCGTCCGGCCACCGACCACACGATGGTCGCCGAGCTGGCGATCGAGCGCGCCAAGCGCCTGGTCGAGCTGGGCCACGACGTCGTCCTGCTGCTCGACGGCATCACCCGCCTGGGTCGCGCCTACAACCTCGCCGCGCCGACGTCGGGCCGTGTCATGTCGGGCGGCGTCGACTCGTCCGCGCTGTACCCGCCGAAGAAGTTCTTCGGTGCCGCCCGCAACATCGAGGACGGCGGCTCGCTGACGATCTTGGCGACCGCGCTGGTCGAGACGGGCTCGCGCATGGACGAGGTGATCTTCGAGGAGTTCAAGGGCACCGGCAACTGGGAGCTGCGCCTGCGCCGCGACCTCGCCGACAAGCGGATCTTCCCCGCGATCGACGTCACCGCGTCCAGCACGCGCCGCGAGGAGCTGCTGATGGGCAAGGACGAGCTCGCCATCGTCTGGAAGCTGCGCCGCGTGCTCGCCGGTCTCGAGAGCCAGCAGGGCCTCGAGCTGGTGCTCGACAAGCTCAAGAAGTCCTCGACCAACGCGGAGTTCCTGATGCAGATCACCAAGACGCTGCCGGCCGACGAGGTCGCCTCGAGCTGAGGCCACGCACGTGAAGGGGCGGGTCCGGATGTCCGGGTCCGCCCTCTCGTGCGTCCGGTGCGACGCGGCGGTCGCGAGCCGGTTTTGAGATGGTCGGTGGTCGGCACCACCCCTACGATTGAGCCCATGACCACCGCACACGACTTCTCCGCGACCGCGATCGACGGCACCGAACGGCTCCTGGCCGACTACAAGGGCAAGGTGCTGCTCATCGTCAACACCGCGACCCAGTGCGGCTTC
>JBEVGQ010000149.1:0-4224 GCA_040511655.1 Aeromicrobium sp.
CGCTTGCGGGCCAGGTGACGCACACGCATCCGGCAGCGATCACGACGGTCGTCAGCACGAAGGAGAGCGGGTCGGACCAGCGTGCTCGGGGGTAGACCACCAGCGCGACGGGGAGCGCGAGGCAGCCCGCGAGACGGAACAGGGTGGGCGCGACATCGCCGGCGTCCAGCTGGACGATCGCGCACCCCGCGAGCGTCAGACCGCCGCCGAGCATCAGCGCGACGGCCGACCAGCGGGCGCGCGACCCGTGGACGACGAACCATCCCGACACCGCCGCGGACAGACCGAAGACGATCGTGACGAGCAGCTCGGCACTCATGGTCCGCCCAGACCGCCGCGGCGTGCCCGGACGATCGCCTCGGACCGATCGGCGACCTCGAGCTTCGCGAAGATCGACGAGATGTGGTTGGCGACCGTCTTGGGGGACAGGAACAGCTCGTGGGCGATCGCCTGGTTGCGTCGTCCGGCGGCCACCAGGTCGAGCACCTCGCGCTCACGCGCCGTCAGCCCGGGGAACTGGTCGTCCGCTGCCGGTGGGGCCGCGAAGAAGCCGAGCACCCGTTGGGCCACCCCAGGGCTGAAGATCGCCTCCCCGGCGACGACGGAGCGGATCGCGCGGTCGATGTCGTCCTGCTCGGCTCCCTTCAGCAGGTATCCCTGGGCGCCGGCTCGCATGGCGCCGAAGACCGTGTCGTCGTCGTCGAGCATCGTCAGCACCAGGACGGCGATGTCGGGTGAGGTCGAGCGGACGCGCCTGGTCGCCTCGAGCCCGTCGATGCCCGGCATGCGGATGTCCATCAAGATGACGTCCGGGCTCGTCAGGTTGGCCTCGCGAACGGCGGCTTCACCGTCGGCGGCTTCGGCGACCACCGAGTAGCCGGGCAGCGAATCGAGCAGCGCCCGCAGCCCGCTGCGGACGACGGGGTGGTCGTCGACGAGCATCACGCGGATCGGGTCCATAGGTGATTGTCCCGCCGTTCGAGCGATTTTGACCCGGGATCGTGCACCTATCCCTGATGGGAGACGTCCCGCATGATCGGGAGTGCAGTCCGATGTGGAGTGACGTCCGAACAGCGAGGGTGATGTCACCGTCATCGATCCGAGGAGCCACCATGTCAACCACCACGAGCGTCGCCACCTGGAGCACCCGCAACAAGATCGGGCTCGGGCTCGCGATCTTCTACGGCGTGACCAACATCCCCAGCTTCCTCACCGGCCCGGACAGCGGCGAGGAGGGGCCGCCGCTGTCGGTCCTGATCGTCTGCTCCGTCCTCGGCGTGGTGGCCACCGTCGCGGGGATCATCGCGTGGCGCGGTCGCAACCGCAGTGCCGCTCGGCTCACCGCGGCCAGCATCGTCGTCATCACGGTGACCTCGCTGCCGGCGTTCTTCGTCGATGTGCCAGCGGGCATCAAGGCTCTCGTCGCGCTCGGAGTGGTCCTGACGGTCGTGATCGTCGTGTTGATGTTCTCGACGGGTCGCCGGCCCTCCGGCGCGCGAGGTTGAGGCCGCCATGATCGCCGTGGTCACGGTGCTGGTCGCCTTCCCGTGCGGGTACTTCTTCCGTTCACGTCTCGCGGCGAACGTCGCCTACATGGGTGCGTATCTCTGGGCCTTCGTCTTCCAGGGGGTGTACCTGATGCGCAGCTGGATCGGCGGTGACGACTCAGCGTTTCCGCGGGACGCAGACGCCTTGCCGCTGTCGTACGGCCTGGTGTCTCTGGCGATCCTCGCGGTGGGGCTGGGGCTCGTCGCACTCGGACGGCGCGTGGGGCGAGGCCGTCTCGCCCGACGTCCGATCGCCACGACCAGGTAGTCGGCCGCTCTGGGACTCAAGACCCTTGCCTGCCGAGAAGTCGGATCTACGATCTTGTATGCCTGTCCCTGAAACCCCAACACGCCGAGCCGTGGCGACTGACGCCGCTCCCGCCGCCCTCGGCCCGTACAGCCAGGCCGTGGTCGCCGGCGGCTTCGTCTTCTGCTCCGGCACCGTCGGCATCGACGCGCAGTCGGGCGAGATTGCGGAAGGCATCGAGGCGTAGACGGAGCTGGCCTTGCGGAACATCTCGGCCATCCTCGACGCCGCGGGCGCCTCGATGGACGACCTGGTCAAGACCACCATCTTCTACGCCGACGTCGACGACTTTCCGGTGTTGAACGAGGTGTACGCGCGCTTCATGCCCGATCCGCCGCCCGCCCGATCCGCTCCGGCCAACGTCGCCCTGCCCCGCGGCCTCCTCGTCTCGATAGAAGCCATCGCTCTCATGCCCAACTAGGCCCAGAACGCGAGAGGAGTCTCTAGCGACGCCGCGTCGACTCGAGCCGCGAGACGACGTCACCGTTGACGAGTCGGCGCATGCCCGCGTCCGCTGCCAGCGCCTGCCGCGCTCGGTGGAGTCGCACGCGCGCGGTGCCGGCGCGGATGCCGAGAGCGACGGCGACCTCAGCCGGCGAGAACCCTTCCCACTCGACGAGCCGGATGATCTCGCGATCGTCCGGACGGAGGCGCGCGAGCGCTTCAGCGACGACACGGTCGCGAGATGCGTCCGGCTGGGAGTCGGCGGCTGCATCGGCAGAGGCCACCAGCTCGGTCAGCTCCTGCGCGCGGCCGATCCTTCGTGACTCGCTCAACATCAGCTTGCGCGCCGTGCCGAACAGCCAGGCTCGCCGAAGGAACTCGGGCGGTAGGTCTGCACGACGCCTCCACGCGATGGCGTACACCTCGGCAGCGAGATCTTCCGCGTCGCTGACGGCGCGACGTCTGAGGTAGCCGAGCAGCTCGCCAGCCGTCGAGCGGTAGAGCGCCTCGAACTGGTCGTGGGTCATGACGGTGCCCACGTCACGACCCCGGTACGGCTTGGGGGAGATCGGGCATGAGCCCGGGGATGCAGTAGACCCACCGCGCGAGCGTGCGACCGACCGCGTCCACGTCACCACTGCGCACGCTACGGATGAGCAGGGGTAGGTAGCCGGCCTCGGTGTTGTCGGGCAGCGTCTCGATGGTCCTGACGCCCGTCCTGGTGTCGACGACGGTCACCTTCTTGTACGCGATCGTCTGCTGCGGGTCGACGTCCGTGATCGCCGGCCAGCGCGACGAGGCCGTCAGCGTCCGGCTGGCGCGGGACGTCCTTGCGGGGTCGCCAGCGGCCCGCGCGGCTGCCCACTCGTTCGACCACGAGCACACCGCGGCCTGAGCGGTCCACAGACGCATGGCTCCGGTCGACACCGAGCCCGTGCCTGGCTGCTCGCGCTGGCCGTCCTTCACGAGATCGGCGCGAGAGATGTCGCGCGCGGCCTGGCTCGGGAAGGGGATGTCCTGTGTCTCGGCGGCGATGACGCGGCCGTAGTCGGGAGCCGAGGGGTCGAGCTCCTCGCCGGGACCTCCCAGCCGGACGTCCTCGGCATCGGACGGGAAGCGTCCGGTGTGCGCGGAGTAGACGGCGGCGGTGGCGACTCCACCGACCGTCAGGCTGGCGGCGAGGAGCGCTGCCCCCGTCATGGTGCGGATGCGGCGACGACGATCCGGTGCAGAACTGCGGGTTGACGCATCGACGGTCGCCCACAGGCGGTCGAGCCGGTCGGGGGACGGGCGCGGTGCCACGGGAGCGGCCGCCGCGACGGCCTGGGAGTGCTCGTCGGTCCACAGCGAGTTCACGGTTCCTCCAGCGAGTCGATCGGGCGGGTCTTCACAGGTGATGTGTCGAGGCGTTACATCACTCCCGCGGGGCCGACCGAGCGGCGAGCCTGTCCAAGGCGGTGAGGTACCGACGGGTCATGAACGCCTGCACGAGCCGAGGCACCGGGCCGCCAGCACGGACCACCCATCCGGACGGCTTCGAGAAGGCGGTGATCGTCGCCGTCACGTCGTCCGTGGCCGGGTCGATCTCGACGACGAACCGCTCCTCACCGCACTCCGGGTGCTTGGCGAGCGTCCCGTAGGTGAACCCGCGGCGGTCGGGCTCGTCGAGGACGGAGACGACCCGGCACTCGAAGCGAAGCACGAGCCAGCGGAAGGCGACGTCGCTGCCGACGGTCGCGACGCCCGGCCCCGACAGCTTCCGCACTCCCGCGCGCTCGTGCATCTGCCACGACAGCAGCGCTGTCGAGGCCGTGTCGAAGTCACGGCGTCCGCTGCCGATCACACGTGAGACACGCACGTGGTGGTAGCCGACGGGCAGCTCGCCCGCCGTCGCTCCGACCTCGGGATAGGTCAGCTCAGACATCC
>JBEVGQ010000150.1:0-5641 GCA_040511655.1 Aeromicrobium sp.
CATGGGTCCAGTGTGCCGATCAGCGGGTCAGGAGCGCCAGGAACACGAAGTAGACGATCGCGGACAGTCCGAGGCCGAGGAACGCGCGCCGCGCGGCCGACTGGCCGCGCCGGGACGCGTGCACGATGGCGAAGGGCACCAGCACGAGCAGCACGGCCAGCAGGATCCAGTAGACGATCAGCACCGTTCCGGCGTAGGTCGCGTCGCACACGGCCGGCTCGTCGGCGACGCTGCCGCACGAGTCGGAGAAGACGATCGGGATGAGCCCGACTACCGCCATCCCGGCCGAGAGCAGCATCTGGACGCAGTAGACCGTCCAGGCGAGGGTCGTGGGAGAACGGGTCAACCGCGGGTCGGTCATCGGGCGAACCTACCGGGCCCGGGGACCGGCACGGGTCCGGTACCGGCTCAGCGCACCATCAGCACGACGAAGGCGACCGTCAGCGCGCCGGCGACGACGATGCCTGCCAGCGCACGCAACCACGCGGCCCGGCCACGGCGAGAAGCACGGACGATCGCGATCGGCACGATGACGAGCAGCACGGCCAGGGCGATCCAGTACCCGAACAGCACCGATCCGAAGTACGTGGTGTCGCACACCGCGGGCTCGTCCTGCACGCTGCCGCACGAGTCGGTCATGAAGACCGAGGTGATCGCGAGCAGGGCGAGCACAGCCGAGCCGAGCAGCTGCAGGACGTAGAGGATCCAGGCTGCAGCGGTGCCGGAACGGGCGGTGTGGGTATCGGTCACCGCGTGAAGGTAGCGGGTGGACGCCCTGTCTCGGACGCTTTCACAGACGAGCGGCCAGCTCCGTCGCCTGCTTGATCGCGCGCTTGGCGTCGAGCTCGGCGGCGACATCCGCTCCGCCGATCACGTGGACCGGCACCCCCGCTGCCTCGAGCGGCTCGACGAGGTCACGCACCGACTCCTGCCCCGTGCACAGGACGATCGTGTCGACCGCCAGCACCCGTGACTCGGTCGTGTCTCGACCCGTGGTGAGCGTGATGTGCAGGCCGTCGTCGTCGATCCGGTCGTACGTGACGCCCTTGAGCATCTGGACCTTGGCGTCCTTCAGCGTCTGACGATGCACCCATCCGGACGTCTTGCCTAGGCCCTTGCCGAGCTCGGTCCTCTTGCGCTGCAGCAGGAAGACGTCGCGCTTGGGCGGTGCGGCGACCTTCGTCGCCAGGCCGCCGCGCTCCAGAGCAGGGTCGGTGACGCCCCAGCGGGTCATCCAGTCCTCCACGGTCTCGCCGGGTTCGTGCAGCAGGAACTCCGAGACGTCGAAGCCGATGCCACCGGCGCCGATGACGGCGACGGTGCGCCCCACGGGCACCCGCCCGCGGATGACGTCCTGGTAGTCCACGACCGATGGATGGTCCACACCGGGGATGGACGGGGTGCGCGGCTCGACCCCGGTCGCGAGGACGATCTCGTCGAAGTCGGAGAGCTCGGCTGCCGACACCCGGTTGCCGAGATGCAGCTTGACGCCGGTGACGTCCAGGCGACGCGAGTAGTAGCGGATCGTCTCGGCGAACTCCTCCTTGCCGGGGATCTGCATCGCGAGACGGAACTGTCCCCCGATCTCGGGCAGGGCCTCGAACAGCTCGACGGTGTGGCCGCGCCCGGCCAGCTCGGTGGCCGCCGCGAGGCCGGCAGGTCCGGCACCGACGACCGCGATGCGCTTCGAGGTGCGAGTCGGCGAGAGGATCAGGGTGGTCTCGTGCCCCGCGCGGGGGTTGAGCAGGCAGCTCACGCGCTTGTTCTGGAACGTGTGATCGAGGCAGGCCTGGTTGCAGGCGATGCAGGTGTTGATCTCGTCGGCCCGATCCTCGGCCGCCTTCTGCACGAAGAACGGGTCCGACAGCAACGGCCGCGCCATCGACACCAGATCGGCCTCGCCGGACGCGATGATCTGCTCGGCGACATCCGGGGTGTTGATGCGGTTGGACGCGACGACCGGCACCGAGATCTCGGCCTTGAGCTTGGCGGTCACCCACGTGAAGGCCGCCCGCGGGACCGACGTGACGATCGTCGGGATGCGGGCCTCGTGCCAGCCGATGCCGGTGTTGACGATCGACACGCCCGCGGCCTCGACCCTCTTGGCCAGCTCGACGGTCTCGTCCCAGCTCTGGGCATCGTCGACCAGGTCGATCAGCGACATCCGGTACATCACGATGAAGTCGCCACCCACGGCTTCGCGCACCCGCTCGACGATCTCGACGGGGAACCGCATGCGATGCTCGGCGCTGCCGCCCCAGCGGTCGGTGCGGTCATTGGTACGGGCCGTCAGCATCTGGTTGATCAGATAGCCCTCGGATCCCATGATCTCGACGCCGTCGTACCCCGCCCGTTGGGCCAGCTTCGCGGACGCGGCGAAGTCGTCGACGGTGCGGCTGACCTCCTTGGTCGTCATGGCCTTGGGCTTGCCGAACGGCGTGATCGGCGAGGCGATGGACGAAGCCGCCCGCTTGAACGGGTGGTAGCCGTAACGACCTGCGTGGAGCAGCTGCATCACGATCTTGCCGTCGTGCTCGTGCACGGCGTCGGTCACTAGTCGGTGCTTGTCGGCGAAGCGGGCGGACGTCATCTGCGATCCGAAGGGCAGCAGCCAGCCGTGCCAGTTGGGGGCGTACCCGCCGGTGACCGACAGCGCCACGCCGCCCTCGGCCCGCTCGGCGAAGTACGCGGCGAGCTCGGGCAGGTGCTTGGCGCGGTCCTCCATCCCCGTGTGCATCGAGCCCATGATCACGCGGTTGCGCAGCGTCGTGTGGCCGAGATCGAGGGGTTCGAGCAGGTGGGGGTAGGGCGTCATGCCATGGCCTCGGCCTGGATCTGCGGAAACTCGGCTGCCATCGCTGTGGCGAGGGCGTTGGACGCGGACAGCGGACGGACCATGACGGTCAGCTCGATGATGAGTCCCTCGTCGTTCGTGCGGATGAGATCGATGCCGTTGAGGCTGACGCCGTCGACGACGGTCTGGAAGATCAGCGCGGAGCCGTGCCCGTCCTCGTCGGCGAGCTCGCGGACGTAGCGGAAGTCGGTGAAGACCCGACCGACGCCGCGCAGGATGGCCGCGACGATCGCCTTTCCCTCGTACGGCGTGAACGCGACGGGGCTGCGGAACACGACATCGTCGGCGAGCAGATCGGCGAGGCCGATGAAGTTGCCCGCCTCGACGGCAGCGCGAAAATCTCTCATGGGGTCTCCTGGGGTGGGTTGGGGTGGTGTGATGGGGTGGGGCCGTGATCTCCACGAGGATGGCGAAGTTCTTGATCGTCGCCGGCGTGTTCAACGTCGTGATCTGGCCGCGCTTCGCGAAGGCGATCGTCGACGACGACCGCGCCTGGGCCGGCGAGCACTGGCACAGCACCCCGCAAGCCTTCTTCTGGGTGCACGCGGTGCTGATCGGGACGGCGTTCCTGATCGGGCTCGGTGTGCTGTGGGTAGGTGTGCGGGCTCATCGCTCGTCACCCGCGGGGCCCGTCAGCCGCTGAAGGATCTCGTCGCACCACGCGATGCCGGTCTGCTCGGCCAGGATGCCGCCGCGCAGCACCAGCCAGCCGCCCAGCTCGTCGCGGGTGACGTCGTCAGGACGCGGGTAGTAGCGCGCGGCGCTGTCGAGGTAGTAGGCCAGCTGCTGCTCGTGCGCTCGGCGCCGGGCTCGCACGTCGTCGACGATCGCTGCCTCGTCGCCGAGCGGCAGCGCTCGCAGCTTGACCGCCATCTCGCTGCGCGTCGGCTCGACCGTGCTGGGCCTCGACGTCCACGCAGCCAGCTCGTCACGGCCCGCAGCCGTGACCACGTAGACCTTCTTGTCGGGCCGGCCGTCCTGCGCCACGAGCTCCGACGTGACCCATCCGGCGCCTTCCATGCGTCCCAGCACCTTGTAGATCTGCTGGTGGCTGGCCTTCCAGAAGTGGCCGATCGAGGCGTCGAAGCGGCGGGCAAGGTCGTATCCGGACGCGGACTTCTCCGCGAGGGATACCAATATCGCGTGCTCGAGAGCCATGCGAGGACGGTAGTACGTTCCACAGAGGTTATGCAACAGGTTGCATAACCTCTGGATGAAAATCTAGAGGAACGGAACTAGGCCTCAGGCATCGTCGTACACGGGGTTCTTGTTCGGTCCGTGCCAGTTCGGGACCTTGTCGCCGGCGGCGATCGTGGCAGGGGTGGTGGTGAGGCCGACTCGCTTGTCGCGGGCCAGGGCGAGCATGTCATCGACGGAGACGTCGAGGTCGAGCGTGCGTGGATCGGCGGTCACGAATGTGCCGGTCTGCGTCGCGAGCGCCCACCCCTTTCCCTTGGGGACGGCTACGTTGATCTCGCCGAAGTCTTCTTCCGGCTCCTCCTTGGTCCAGGTCAGCACGGCGTCCCCGATCTCGACGCATGCGTCGCGCAGGTCGGCCTTGGCCTTGCACGACGTCAGCTCGTGGGGCAGGTCATCTCCCACCACCAGCGAGACCTGGGTCTCGGGCGCGAGGTGAACGGTGGCGCCGACCGCGCCGTCGCCGTAGTAGTCGATGCCTTCCGACGCCTCGGCCTTGGTCGTCTTGTCCAGCTTTTCGACCAGCACTGCCGCGAGAGCGCGGGGCGTGCTCTTCTCGGTGGTCGACCCTGCGGTCTCGTCGGAGCCGCAGGCAGCCACGGAGATCAGCAGAGCAACGGCGCAAGACATCAGTACGGTTCTCATCGGCCCCCCAGGACGAGTCGCGGACATCACCAGGGAATCACACGTCTGGTCGGCGTCCAACATGGTTTGCTTCACGTTTCGGGGTCCGGCCGGTCTACGCCGGCAGTGCCCCGGCCCGTCCGCGGGACACTCGTGCGATGGACGACGAGACGAACCTGCCGGACGACGTGATCGGCATCCGCGTGATGAACGAGTACGGCGTCGACCTTCCGCTGTGGGCCGACGACATCGACGTCGACACTGAGGTCGACGATCTCGACCTCAGCGCCGGTCTCCGCGCCGGTCTCATGGCGTTCGCCGACCGATGGAACGCCGCCGTCCCGCCCGAGGTCTCGGACGATCGCTGGGATGGCGTGCCCGTCATGCAGTCGCTCGTCAGCGCGAAGTACGCGCTGGGCCGGCGCCTGCATCCCGCGGGAGAGCGAGCCGTCGAGGATGAGCGCGAGGAGATGCGTCGCATCGGGGAGAGCCTCGCGGTTCGGGTGCAGGATGAGCTCGGCCCCCGCTTCAGCGTCACGTACGTGCACTGAGCGGGATGGTCAGCCCGGCTCGCGCGAGAGCAGCTCGATGCGTGCGCGCAGCTTGCGTGGCGCGCTGCCAGCCGTAGCCGAGGGTCGGGCGGCACCGTCCCCTTCGTCACGGCTCGGTGCACGATCAGCAGCTGATCGTCGTCCAGGACCACGAAGAGTGTCGCGGCGACGCCGGAGAATGCTCCGAACACCGCGGCGTTCACCCACCACGGTGCGAGGAACAGGCGGGACGATTTGACCCGATCCTGCCGCACGAGGGGCGCTACCATCGGCCGATGGACGCAGACGAGGCTCCCGACGGCCAGCCGGCCTTCGACCCGGGGCTGCTGATCGACGTCGCATCGTCCTACCTGTTCGACGCCGCACCGTCGCTGACGCAGGAGCAGGTGGCCGAGGCCGCGGGCGTCGAGCTCGA